>NZ_JBFAAL010000001.1:0-409343 GCF_040639715.1 Micromonospora sp. NPDC023737 | reverse complement strand
GGTGGTTCAGCCGGCCGGTGTCCAGCGTGGGTCGCGGCCGAACGCGGCGATCAACCGGTCCTGCGCGTCGGCGTCGGTGGGCACCTGCACACCGGGCCGGGTCAGCTGAGCCCGCTGGTAGTCGCCGGCGTGCTTCTCGAACCATCTCGCGCACTCCCGGACCGCGTCGGCGTCCAGCCGAGGGTCGTCGCCGATGGCGACAGCGAGGTCCCAGCCGTGGATGAGGTGCTCGGCGAGGAGTTGGTGCAGGTACTCGGTCGCCGGGAGGTCGCCGGAGGAGAGGTGGACGGTGCGCGTCAGGGTGCCGGGGTGGGACGCGGCGATCTCGGCCTGCGACGCGGCATCGCGTGCGGCCACGATCGGATCGCTGCCGAGTTGGTCACCGTCGAAGCGGTCACCGACCTCCGCGACGGTGCGGCCGGCGAACAGTGGAACGCTCCACCGGGCCTCGTACACCACGTGGTTGACCAGCGTGCGGACATCCCAGTCCGGGCAGGGGGTCCGCGCCGACCACTGCGGGGCACTGACCCGCTCGACCCGGTCGATGAAGTCGGCCAGGCTGCGGCGATAGCTCTCCAACAGGTCCATGTCGCCGATTGTCGCGGCCACCCGGGGTGGACCGAGTCGCTATGCCCGGTCGTCCCACGTGGGGCTGCTCGATCAGTCCAGCTCGGCCGGGTCCAGGCCCAACTCGCGAGCGGTGACCAGGCGGACCCACTCGGTGAACTGCCGCCGGGAGATCACCCGGTCGTGCACCGCCAGCTGAACCGCCAGGCCGTCCATCACCGCGCTGATCCGCCAGGCCGCCCCGGCCGGGTCGGCGCACTCGAAGGTGCCGTCGCGTACGCCGTCGGCGATGACCGCGGCGAGGTCCTCCCGCCAGCGCAGGTCCAGCCGGCGGGAGACTCGCTCCACTTCGGGGGTACGCAGCGACTCCGACCAGCCGTCGATCCACATGGACCAGGAGGTCGGGCGTCCCGCCGGGGTGTAGAGCTTGAGGATCCGGCGCAGCTTGGTCAGCGGCGGGGCGGGAGAGCGGACCACCGCGTCCAGCCGAGCCAGGTCCTGCTCGACCGCGTACTCGAAGGCCTGGGCGAGCAGCCGTTCCTTCGTGGCGAAGTGGTAGAAGACAAGGGCCTGGCTCACCCCGGCGGCCTGTGCGACGTCGGCCGTCCGGGTATTGGCCAGACCGCGTTCCGCGATCACGTCGCAGGCCGTGCGCAGCAGGGCATCCAGGCGGATCTCGGCCGCACGTCTCATCACGCCGGTTACCGTAACCCATCCGGATGAACACGGGCAGTTATGATCGAGTGGCTTTCGGCCTGTCAAAGAGTCGGAATGCGGACAGTTCGTCGAGACTCTGTAACAACGGAGCATTGGGCAGTCTCCTAGGACGCTCTACGCGATGCGGCCGTCCGGCTCGTCCGTGGCCGAACCCCTCGAACGGGGCAGGGACGCGCCGAGTGGGCACCCCGAGTTGGCAACGGTTCGCCGCCTCGGCTAGAGTTCTCATCCGTCACCGGGGAACGCCGGTGGCACGCGGACGTAGCGCAGTTGGTAGCGCATCACCTTGCCAAGGTGAGGGTCGCGGGTTCGAGTCCCGTCGTCCGCTCGGAGAATGCCGCCACGCATGACGGGGGCAACCTCGGTGGGGTGGCCGAGAGGCGAGGCAACGGCCTGCAAAGCCGTGTACGCGGGTTCAAATCCCGTCCCCACCTCGTAGACACAGGCTCGGGCGATTGGCGCAGTGGGAGCGCGCTTCCTTGACACGGAAGAGGTCACTGGTTCAAACCCAGTATCGCCCACCAGTTAGATGAGTAGTTGAAGCAGCTCGTCACCGGACATCGGTGGCGAGCTGCTTTCATTCCTGCCGCTGGGCCGCTGGGCCGCTGGGCCGCTGGGCGTCCGCCCGCCGGCGGCGGGTCTCGGCGGCGGGCGGACGGCACGACCGGACCGGTCAGAGTTTGGGGATGACCGCCGCGATCGAGGTCGCGAGGAGCGGGCCGATGATCACCAGCCCCGACTGGAGCTCGCTGAGGCTGGTGCGGTTGACACCGAGGATCTCCTCCAGCTTGATTCGGTTCTCCGCCGCGGAGATCAGGTCGGCCTTCGGCACGTGGGCGATGTCCGAGAACTCGTCCACGTACACCTGGCAGCGCCGACGCAGCAGGGTCGCCGACGGGATGTGCATCAACGCGATGAGGATCGAGCCGGCGGCGCCGATGATGAGCGCGGTGGACTGCGGGATCGTCTCCGAGCTGCCCCAGCCGACCGATGCGGCGCCGATCAGCACCAGTACGAGCAGCAACGAACCCATCATCTGTAGCACCCGGGCGAGGATCCGGCGCAGCCGCATCAGCGCGGCCAGCTGCTCGCCGGGAGTGCCGGTGAGACCGCGCATCGAGACGACGCGCAGCCCCGCGAGGGTCGCCCCGGCCGGCAGGGACCCGAGTATGACGATGCCGAGGAAGACCCCGAACCGCCAGGTCAGTCCGCGGCCCAGGATGGCGTGCGCGGCGGCCACCGCGCCGGCCACCAACGCGAGGAAGACCAGCACCGACGAGAAGACCCGTCGGACCGGGACGTGCTGGATCTGCTGGAGGTCGTGCCAGCGAGCCACGCCGGAGCCGATGGTCGATCCGCTGAGCGCGCCGAGCAGCCCGGCGGCGGACGCCCACAGCAGCCACTCGTTGCGGGACTCGGGCAGGAGCCGGTCGGGACTGGTGTACGCGACCCCGAGCGCCACGGCCGCGCCGACCATCATCATCGACGTACGTACGACGCGTGGCCAGCCGGCGAGTCCGAGCGGGCGCGGTGTGGTCACCGGCGGCGGCGTTACGGCTTGCATCGGGGCGGCGGGCGTCGGCGCGACGGGCGCCTCCACGGCGGTCATGGCCGGGAACTCTAGTCGATCTCCCGCGCGCCGGCCGCCCCAACAGATGGGGCGCGGAGTGGGCGTCGGGACCCCGTCCGGCGCGTTCTTCGCCGCCAATCGTATTCGCGGGCGGGCGGCAGTCGAATCTGTCGCAATTGCTGGCTTTCTCATACGTGCACAAGGGCAAACGGTTTCCGCAAGCTCGTGAGATTCTTCACGCCATTGAACTGCTTCGCGGAGGCGGCACGGGGTGACAAGATCGACACTTGTCGCCGCCCCCGTCGTGTCCCATCGCGGCGAATCCCTTTGCTGGCAGGGAATCTGCCGTACGGAAGGGATGTGCGGGCATTCGGGTGCCGGGTGTCAGCCACTTCCTGTCATCAATTCGACTCCCCCCAAGGTGAATTCGACACGCCTTACTCTGAGCGCCGGGGCAGGCGTCCGCGGCCCTCGCGGCAGGTACGGCGAGCGGCCAGGCGGACCCGAAAGTCAGGGAAAGGCACGAAACGATGACGGGTCCAGCCACGCGGGTGTGGAAGGGCATGACGATCCCGGCCGCCGGCACCTACGAACTCGACCAGGCGCACAAGCGCATTGGTTTCGTGGGTCGGCACATGATGGTCAGCCCGGTGCGTGGCGAGTTCACCGAGGGGAAGGCCCGGATCGTCGTCGACGAGGACCCACTGCACTCCTCGGTGGTGGCCACCATCCGATCGTCGAGCATCGTCACCGGACACGACGACCGGGACGTGCACCTGAAGAGCCCCGACTTCCTCGATGTGGAGCGTTACCCCACGCTGGAATACCGCAGTACCGGGATGGTCCCGCAGGACGAGGTCGATCCGATCTTCTTCTGGGCGCGGCTGCGCGGAAACAACCGCCTCGGGCGCCGCGTCGGGGGCGATCTCGGCGCCCCGCCGGCTCGTACCTCCGGTCGCTTCGTACTCAAGGGTGATTTGACGATCAAGGACATCACCCGGCCGGTCGACCTCCAGGTGGAGTTCGGCGGCACCCGGCGCGACCTGTCCGGGCAGGAGATCTTCGGGTTCACCGCGACGGCCGAGTTCGACCGTGAGGACTACGGCCTGCTGTGGAACGTCGCGCTGGAGGGCGGCGGCGTGCTCGTCGGCAAGAACGTCCGCATCGAGATCGCGGCCGAGGCGATCCGCCAGCCCTGACGAAGGCGGCGCCGGTCGTCCGGGCCGGGTGGGCGAGCCGGGTCTCTTACGGCGCGTGCGACGGGTTGCGGACTGGCGACACGACCGGGCGGACCGACCACCTCGTGACGAGGAGGTCGGCCCGCCGGATGCTCGAGTCCGCCGGGCTCGGCAGGTCGATGGCGGCGGCCGGCGTCACAGCGGCGGGGCGACGTTCCGGCGCTCCTCGACGCGGCGGTACTCCACCGGCTCCTCGACCCGGCGGTACTCGACCGGTTCCTCGACCTGGCGGACCGGCTGGTCGGTGGTGACCACGCCGGAGCGGCGACGGCCCCAGATGAGCGTGGTCATGACGAGGCCGAGCACGCCGGCCGCCATCAGGATCCAGCCGACGACGTCGAGGTCGAACCCGCCGGGGCTCGCGTCGAGCGCGAAGGTGAGGATCGCGCCGACCGCGATCAGGAAGATGCTGGTTCCGATACCCATGACAGCCTCCTTTGCGGGGATGTGGTGCGCTGTCGGGAGACTCAGTACCCCGCCGCTGAACAGCGCAACCATTCAACCCGCCGGGTACCGTGCGGGCCGATCTTGGGATCGGGTACAGTTCTCCCTGTCACCGGCGCTCGCCGGGGATGTGCGGACGTAGCGCAGTTGGTAGCGCATCACCTTGCCAAGGTGAGGGTCGCGGGTTCGAGTCCCGTCGTCCGCTCGCGGATCCGCCTGACGGATGCCTGGCTGTTCCGGGCCTCGGGCGGTCACCACGGGCGATTGGCGCAGTGGGAGCGCGCTTCCTTGACACGGAAGAGGTCACTGGTTCAAACCCAGTATCGCCCACCATCTTCAGCAGAAGGTTCACGGCTCGTCACCGACACCGGTGACGAGCCGTAGTGCATCTGGTCCACTCCGCGGTCGCCGTGGCCCCGGCGGCTGGCCCGTCCGGCGGCCGTTGTCCTCCCCGCACCGGCGGGGAGGACAACGGCTGGCCGGTCCCGAAGTCAGGGGACGATGCGGACCGGCCCGCAACCGAAGAACGTGAAGGTGCCGGCCGGGTCGGTGAACTTGCCGATCAGGCAGCCTTCGGTGTCGCCGGCGGTGAAGCCGCCGTCCCCGGCGCGGAAGTGCAGGACGGCGTCGAGGTCGGCGTCGCGGGTCCGCTCGTCGAGCTCGTAGCTGCGTTCGTCGTGCCGCCGGTTGTGCGTCTCGGCGCCGCCTCCGCCGCCGAGCACCACCGCCCGGTTCCCGAAGCGGGCCGTCGTGGCGACGACGGTCCGGGCGTCGAAGGCGAGCGGGTTGCCGTACTCGCCCGCTGTCGTCGTGAGCACGGCCAGCGGCGCGTTGTTCCCGCCGGCACCCAGGTTGATGCTGTTCGGGTCGCCGCCGGGCTTGATGTTGACGGTGACCGGCACCGCACAGTCGATGGTGTGGGTCGTGGACCTGGTGTTGTTCGTGGCCACCAGGTCGACGTCGGCCGGGTGGGTGGTGGCAACCGTGGCGGTGAAGGTGACGGTGTGCTGGCCGGGGGTGTCGCACCGCACGGTCCACTGGTCGGACTCGGTGACGTCGGCGCCGACCGCGATGCCGGGCAGCGTCGCCGTCCGGGTGGCCGGAGTCACCGTCACACCTGATCCGGCCGTCGCCGTCGTGGTGAGTGCCGCGTCCGCCGGGCCGTCGGGGCCGTTGTTGGTCACGACGGTGCCGACGGTGATCGTGGCGTCCTTCCCGACGAGGCCGATCGGCGGTGCGGCGGTCACGGTCACCGCCTCGACCGCGAGGTCGGCCCGGAGGCAGTCCTCGTCGTCGGGGTGGGCCAGGCAGAAGTCGTGGATCGCGTCGGTGAGGTCGGCCCGTACGATCTCGTCGGCGGCCGCGATGTCGGTGACGACGATGGTGGCCGCGTCCCGGTCGAACGGGGCGATCCAACGTCCCGACGCGTGCGGGTTGAGCCGGCGGGTCTCACCGCCGCCGGGTGCCTCCTCGCCCAGCTCCCACATCGGGTGCCAGTCGTTGAAGGTGCCGATCAGGTCGCCCGTCTCGCCGAGCACGTCCACCTTGGACAGCGGTGGTGCGCCGAGGTGGGAGGGGGCGCGCTCGTCGACCACCTGGATGTCGGTGACCGTGGCGTCGGCGCGGCCGTTGAACGACACCCGTACGACTATCGACTTGGCCTCGTCCGCCGCGTTGTCGGCGGCGAAGTTGGGGATCGGTTGGATCGTCGGGTCGTTGGCGGGATCCGAGAGGGCCGGGGCGCCCACCCAGAGCGCCACGCCGACCGCGACCGGCAGCAGCCACCAGGCCAGGCGGCGGCGCGAGTTGGTTGTCATGCGCATCGTCCTCATCCCCTCAGCACTTCGCGCCGCGGCACTCGGCGAAGTACCACTCGATGCGTCTGATGTCCGCCGCCTGGGCGGTGGCGTTGTCCACCATCAGGTCGTTCGTGGCCGGGTCGGAGACCGACCAGTCGAAGTCGTCCCAGTTCTCGATCTCCTCCTCGAACTCCCGGCAGTCCGAGGCGGTCCGGCCGAGGTCGGGCGCGTCGTCGGCGCAGTCCTCCGGCTCGTCGTAGACGTTGGGGTAGACGTCCTGCTGGTAGTAGCCGCCGTCGCAGCAGTACTCGTCGGCGAGCCCGAACGGACGGTGCCCGGACTCGTGGCGGATCGTGCTGAAGCTGGTGTTCTCACCGGAGAAGACGTTCGAGCCGCCCATCGCGCAGTCGCGGAACGAGTCCACGTGCACCACCATCACGCTGTCGGCCCAACCCGAGTCGGGTACGACGTGGTCGCAGCCGTCCTCGGCCGGGTCCGCCTGGCCGGTGCCGACCTGGAGCCAGAAGCTCATCGCGTCCTGATGCACGAGGAACGGGTCGTAGCTGTAGAACGAGTTGTAGATGATCTGCTGTACGTCCGACTGGAACTGCGGGTCGGCGGCGCCGCTGTAGTCGTCGGAGTCGCCGACGAACACCCAGTCCACCCGGCTGTACGTGCTGCCGGTGTAGAGCACCGGGACCTCGTCGCCGTCGCCGGCGGTCGCCGCCACCGACCGCCATCCGGTGAAGATGGGGACGCTGTCGTCGACGCCGCGGCAGCCGTAGCTGAAGCTGCCCCCGCCGGTGATGGTGTGGTTGTACGTGAGGGTGAGCGAGTTGGCCGTGCTCACGTCCGGGGTGGTGCGATCGTTGACCCAGATCTCCAGCGTGTCGGCCCGTGCCGGGGTGAGGGCACCGTCGAGGAACTCGGCGGTGATGGTGACGGTGTCGCCGACCTGCGGGAAGAGCGGTGTGTGCATGCACCTGATCCGGATGCCCGGGGCGGCCGGGGGTTCGGTCACCTCGACCCGCAGCCGGATGGAGGCCGACTCGTCGGGCGTTCCGGTGCTGGTGAACACGCCGCAGCCGCCGCTCAGGTCGCCGGTCACGGTGCACGCGTTGAGGTCGAGCGTGAAGCTGAGCGACTGGTCAGTGTCGTCGTCGTTGTCCGAGGGGTCGTCCGGGTCGTCGCCGTCGGGATCGAGGTCGGCGATGTCGTCGTCGAACCGGAGGAAGCCGTCCTCGTCGCGGATCTCCAGGTAGATGGGGACGGTGCCGCTGGAGAGGGCGACCTGCTTGGAGAACTCCCAGTTCGGTTCGATCGTGTAGGTGTCCTCGAACGGGTCGGTCGCCGGGGTGTCCTCGTTGTTGAACGACTCTCCGGCGATCTCCACGTAGCTGTAGAAGTCGGGGTCCTCGCCGAAGTCGTGGCCTTCGACGCGCTCGACGGTCACCCGGACGGTCATGTTGAGATCGGCCGCCGCCGCCGGGCTGCTGAGCACCAGGACGGGCAGCAACGCGCTGACGAGTACCGGGACGACCGGTATCGCCCCCAGACGCCGTCGCCAGCCCACGGCGGGCTCGGCGGCGTACACCACTTTGGTCATACGGACCTCATTCGAGCTGGTGGCCCGGATCCCGGGGATCGGGGCTGCCGACGGGAAGAATGCCTGGTGGGACGGGCAGGCACGTCGGAGCGTATGCGCCGGGTGACCGGCGCATTCCGTACAGTCAGCTACCGGATAGGTGCCCTGGCGGGGTGCGGACGAGCGGTGGACGGGCCGGTGAACATCCGCCGTGGACGGTGAACCGGTCGACGTCTGCCGGGTCTCCCGGCGGTCGGTCGGGGGTGACCGAACGGTCGCTCGATGCGGCTCGCGGCCCGCCAAATGACATGGAAAGTACCCGTGACGTTACGAGACTGTTTCCAAGGTAACGGCTGGGTTACGGGCGCTTCCGCATGATCGTTCGTCGCTCCTACCTTTCGGCCACCGTCACCATCCGCGTGACGGCCGGCACACAACGCGGAGGACAACGACGTGCCAGAACCGAACGTGCAGAGGTCCGGGCGCACCGTGCGCGGGGTCGGCCTGCTGGCCGCCGCCGCACTGGTCGCGGCGAGCCTGACGAGCGTGGCGGGAGGTGCCGCCGCGGCCGCGCCGACCGGCAGCGGCGGGCCGACGGCCCGGTACCTCGTCCAGCTCGACGAGCAGCCGCTGGCGACCTACACCGGCGGCGTGGCCGGGATCGCGGCGACCAAGCCGGCCCGTGGCGGCAAGCTCAACAAGAACTCCGGGAACGCCACGGCCTACCGGGAGCACCTGCGCCGCAAACGCACGGACGTGCTCAAGGGCGTGGGCGTCACGGCTCAGCCCCGGGTCTCGATGGAGACGGCGTTCAACGGCTTCGTGGCGGAGTTGACCGGGCCGCAGGCGGCCCGGCTGCGCGCCACCCGCGGCGTACGCGCGGTGTACGCGGACCGCAGGGTGCACGCGCTCACCTCGCACACCCCCGACTACCTGGGCCTGACCGGGCGCGGTGGCGTGTGGCAGCAGCAGTTCGGCGACGTCGGGCACGCCGGCGAAGGCATGATCATCGGGGTCATCGACAGCGGTTTCTGGCCGGAGAGCGCGAGCTTCGCGCCGCTGCCCACCCCGCGTCCCGATCAGGCGGTCGTCGACGCCAAGTGGAAGGGCGCCTGTGACGTCGGCGTCGAGGCGCCGGTCAGCTGCAACAACAAGGTGATCGGGGCGCGCTGGTACAACGACAGCGGGATCGCCGACGCGTTCCCCGACGACTTCCTCTCGCCTCGCGACCGGAACGGCCACGGCACCCACACGGCCAGCACCGCCGCCGGCAACAACGGCGTGCGGGCGACCTCGGGCGGCCGCGACCTCGGCACGATCTCCGGCATGGCGCCGGCCGCCCGGCTCGCGGTCTACAAGGCGCTGTACGACGACGGCGCCGGCTCGGCGGTCGGCAGTGAGATCGACATCGTGCACGCGATCGACGACGCGGTCGCCGACGGCGTCGACGTGATCAACTACTCGATCGGTGACGACAACGAGACCCTCAACGCGATCGACGCCGCGTTCTTCAACGCCGCCGTGGCCGGGGTGTTCGTTTCCGCTGCAGCCGGCAACGCAGGCCCCACCCCGAGCACCGTCGACAACTCCAGCCCGTGGGTGACGACGGTGGCGGCGACCGCCACCGACCAGCAGTACACCCGGACGCTCACCCTCGGCAACGGCACCACCGTCGAGGGTGTGGGCATGGGCGAGACAAGTGTCGGGCCGGCCCCGCTGGTCACCGCGCGGGACAGCGCGATCGACCCGAACAACACGTACGCCGCCGAACTCTGCGCCGACGACGTCCTGGACCCGGCCAAGGTCAAGGGCAAGATCGTGATGTGTCTGCGCGGCGAGATCCCGCGTACCGACAAGAGCATCGCCGTCGCGCGCGCGGGCGGGGTCGGCATGGTGATGTACAACGACACGTTGAACTCGCTCAACGCCGACGTCCACGCGGTTCCGTCGGTGCACATCAACGAGGTCGACGCCGCGACGGTCCTCGCGTACGTCGCCGCCGGCAACGCCACGGCGACCATCTCGGCGAGCACCCTGGAGACGGTCGAGGCGCCCTCCGTCGCCGCGTTCTCCTCCGCCGGCCCGTCGAAGTTGAGCGCCGGTGACCTGCTCAAGCCGGACATCAGCGCCCCGGGCGTGGACGTCGTCGCGGCGTTCTCGCCGTCGGCGGGCGGTAACGACTTCGCCCTGGAGTCCGGTACCTCGATGGCCGCGCCGCACATCGCCGGCATCGCGGCGCTGGTGCTGGCCAAGCACCCGGACTGGTCGCCGACGGCGGTCCGTTCGGCGCTGATGACCAGCGCGGCCGACCGTACCGACAAGGGCAACCCGATCAAGATCGGCACGTACGACGCCAGCCCGCTGAACTACGGTGCCGGTGAGGTGCGGCCCGGCGGGGCGTTCGACCCGGGCCTGGTCTACGACTCCACCCCGCAGGACTGGCTGCGGTACCTGTGTGGGCTGGACGAGGACCGGGCCAGTGAGACCGGGGCGAACGTGGAGGGCTGCGACGAGATCGGTGCGATCGACACCGTCCAGTTGAACTACCCGTCGATCGCCCTGGGCCGGATGGTCGGCAAGCAGAAGGTCACCCGTACCGTCACCAACGTCAGCGACCGGACCAGCACGTACACCGCGTCGGTCGAGGCGCCCGCGGGCTACAAGGTGAAGGTCACCCCGGCCAAGCTGACCGTCCGCCCCGGCAAGACGGCCCGCTTCACGGTGGAGGTCACCAACAACGGTGGCGCGTTCGACACCTGGGCCGACGGCGCGCTGGCCTGGCGCGACCAGTACCGGCACGACGTACGGATCCCGCTGGTCGTGCACAACAGCGGGCTGATCGCCCCCGACTCGATCACCGGTTCCGGCACCTCGGGCAGCGTCGAGATCGCCACCGAGGCCGGCTACCAGGGCAAGCTGGTCGCGCAGCTCACCGGGTTGACCGCCGGCACCAGCGACGCGGTCACGCTGCGCGGCGAGGGCGCCTCGTGGGACTGGTCCTCGCTGGACAACCTGCCGAACCCGCTGCCCGCGTCGATGTACCGCAGCACCTTGCACGTGCCGGCCGGCACCCCTGACCCGCACGTGCTGGTGACCTCGCAGCTGCCCGCCTGCTCGGCCATCGACTGGGAGGACGAGGAGGGGGTGATGGCGTGTACCGAGTACAGCGTCTACGTCTACGACACCGCCGGTAAGTTCGTCACCGCCACGGTCAGCTCCCGCCGCGGCGCCAAGGTGGACCTGCCGGCCGCCGGGGACTACGTCCTCGTCGTCGAGCAGGAGTTCGTCGAAAACCTGCCCGCGGATCAGGACGGCGTCGGGTACACCGTCACCACCTACCTGCCGGGCGCGCCGGGCAGCTCCACCGGCAAGCTCACCATCGATCCGAAGCAGCGCACGGTCCAGCCGGGCGCGAAGGCGAACCTGACGCTGCGGTGGTCCGGCCTCAAGCCGGGGGTCCGCTACGTCGGGCAGCTGGAGTTCCGCAACGGCGACGGTCCGCTCAAGACCGTGCCGATCACCGTCGAGTCCTGACCCACCTCCGGCCCGGCGGGCCGGCGACGTGACCCAGGTCACCGCCGGCGCGCCGGGCCGTTCCCGGTCGACGCCGAGGTGATGTGCTCGCCATCACGGTGACCGGCGGCGGCGAGGACGACGTGCGGGGCGGCGGGGTCACATCCCCGATCCGCCCCGCACGCCTGCGCGGGCCCGTCGAGTTCGTCGGGCGTGCCGACGAGCTGGCGTTGCTGCGCCGGCTCATCGGCGCCCCGCCGTGCCTGGTCCTGCTGGAGGGTGAACCCGGCATCGGCAAGAGCCGGTTCGTCCGCGAGCTGCTCGCCTCGCTACCCGGGAACCACCTGATCGGCGAGTGCGACGACGTGCCCGAGCCCTTCCCGCTCGGCGTCCTGCTGGACGCCGTCCGCGCGTACGGCGACCGGCTCGGTCCGCTCAACCCGGTGGCCGGGGCACTCGCTCCGCTGCTGCCCGAACTCGCCGACGTGCTCCCCGCCGCGCCACCCCCGTTGACCGACCCGGCGGCGGAGCGGCACCGGCTGCTGCGGGCCGTCGCCGCGCTGCTCGCCGGGCTCTCGCCCGCGGTACTGGTCCTGGAGGACCTGCACTGGGCGGACCCGGCGACCTGCGAGTTCCTCGCCTACCTGAGCGGCCACCCGGTGGACGGGCTGGCCGTGGTGCTCACCGCCCGCACACCGGTGCCCGGTGGCAGCACGCCGATCCACGACGCGCTGGCGCGTACGCCCCCCGGGGCGGTCACCCGTGTCCCGCTGGGCCCGCTCGGGGCCGACGACGTACGCCGGCTGGCGGCGCGGACACTGCGGCTCGGCGAGCCGCCCCAGCAGCTCACCACGACCCTGCTCGACCGTACGGCCGGGATTCCGTTCGTGGTCGAGGAGGTGCTGCGTACGCTCGCCGAGCGGGGCGGCGACCCGCTCGCCGACGACAGCGTCCCGTTCGTCCTGCGCGACGTGCTCCTGTGGCGGCTGCGCCCGCTCGACGAGAGCGCCCGGGAGGTGCTCGGCGCGGCTGCGGTGCTGAGCCTCGCCCCCGATCCGCGCATCCTCACGGCGGTGCTGGGCCAGGACCGGGCGACCGTCGGCGCGGCGCTGACCGCCGCGCACCGGGCCGGGCTGCTGCACGACGCCGGGGACGGGCTGCGGTTCCGGCACGACCTCGCCCGGCAGGTCGTGTACGACCTGGTGCCCCGGCAGACCCGGGAGTGGCTGCACCTGCGGATCGCACGGGTGCTGGAGCAGAAGCTGCCCCGACCGGTCGCCCAGCTGGCGTACCACTACCGGCTGGCCGGCAGCGACGCCGACTTCGTCCGCAACGCCGAGGCCGCCGCCGACCTGGCCACCGAACGCGGCGACGACGCGACCGCCGCCGGTTTCCTGCTCCAGACGATGGACGTCGCGGAGCTGCCCCGGCCGGTCCGGGTCCGGCTCGCCGGCAAGTTGGGCCGATCCGCCATCGACGGGCTCAGCCAGGCCACCGCGATCCCGGTGCTGGAACGGCTGCTGGCCGACCGGCGACTGCCACCCGGCGCCCGGGGCGAGCTGGGCCTGGTGCTCGGCCGCCTGCTGCGCCAGCAGGGGGAGGCGCTGCGCGGGTACACCGAGATCGAGCGCGCGGTGCCGTACCTGCGGACGCCGCGCCGCCGGGCGCCGGCCCTCGCGGTGCTGGCGGCCCCCGACACGGTCGTCGGCCGTCACGTCGACGACCACCTGGCCCGGTGCGTGGAGGCCGAGGCCGCCGCGGAGGCCAGCGGCGACCCGGCCGCGCACCTCGCGGTGCGGATCGCCCGCGCCTCGCTGCTGCTGGAACTGGGCGACCCGGCGGCCTGGACGGTCATCGCCGAGCTGCGCGCCTCCGCGGTGCTGGCCGACCGGCCCCGGGAACACGCGCGGGCCTGCCTGAACTGGGCGCAGGGCGCACTGCACGCCGGACACCTGGACCAGGCCGCCGCGCTCCTCGCGGCCGGCCGGGAACTGGTCGAGGAGACCGGGTACGAGCGGCTGACCACTCTCGTGGAGGCGACCGGACTGTCGCTGGAACGGGCCGCCGGGCGGCTGGCCGGGCTGGCCGAGCGGCTCGAGCAACTGGTCGCCGCAGCCGAGCGGATGCCGGTCACCCTGCTCGACGCGCGGGCCGAGCTGGCCACCGTGCTGGCCCGTACGGCCACCGGCGCCGAGATCGGCCGGGCCGAGCGGACGCTGCGCGAGGTCGTCGCCACCGCCCAGCGGGTCGGAGCGATCTGGCCGTTGGTGCAGGCGCGCTCGGCGTTGGCCCGGCTGATTCTCGTCGAGCGACCCGACGAGGCCTCCCGGCACGCGACCGACGCCCTGATGCTGGTGCGCGGCAAGGGAATCTGGGCCTGGGCCGCCGAAGCCGTCCTGGTGCTGACCGAGGCGGCGGTGGCGGCGGGCGAGCCGGCCCGAGCGGTAGCTGTCGTGCGGGAGTTGGCGGCCGGCATCGAGGGACGCGACGCCCCGGTCGCCCTGGCCGCCCTGCGCCGCTGCCGCGAGCTGATCGAGAGCTGAGTTCTGCCGTCGGCAGATCCGCTCACCGTGAACAACGCTCGATCCCCGGCCGGCGACCGGGCACGGTGGAGCCATGAGGCTTCTGGTGCTGGGCGGTACGGGGTTCGTAGGCGGGGCGACGGTCGCGGAGGCGGTGCGCCGAGGCTGGTCGGTGACGGTGTTCAACCGGGGGCTGCACGGCGACGTGCCGCAGGGCGTACGCCGGCTGCGCGGTGATCGGACCACCCCCGACGGGTTGGCGGCGTTGGCCGGCGGCGAGTGGGATCTCGTGGTGGACACCTGGGACGGCGCGCCGCGGGTGATCCTCGACTCGGCCCGTACGCTGGCCGGCGCGGTCGGGCACTACGGCTACGTGTCCAGCGGTTCGGTCTACGCGGAGCCGGTAGCGCCCGGCTCGGACGAGGACGCGCCCACCGTCGAGGCCGCTGCGGACGCCGAGGACGGCGACTACCCGCAGAACAAGGCCGGTGCCGAGCGGGCGGTACGCGAGGTGTTCGGTGAGCGGGCGCTGCTCGCCCGGGCGGGGCTGATCCTCGGCCCGGGTGAGGACATCGGCCGGCTGCCGTGGTGGCTGGGGCGCGTCGCCCGGGGCGGGGACGTGCTGGCCCCCGGCCCGGCCGACCTGCCGGTGCAGTACGTCGACGTACGCGATCTCGCCGGCTGGCTGCTCGACCAGGGCGCCCGGGCGCGCGGCGGGGCGTACAACGTGGTCAGCCGGACGGGGCACACCACCATGGGCGAGCTGCTCGACGCCTGCGTACGCGTGACCGGGGCGGACGTGCGGCTGCGCTGGACGCCGCCCGAGCCGATCCTCGCCGCCGGCATCGTGCCCTGGAACGACCTGCCGATCTGGATCCCGCGCGGCCACGAGTACCGGTGGTTGCAGGAGCGTGCGGTCGAGCGGGCGTACGCGGCCGGGCTGAGCTGCCGCCCGGCGGTCGAGACGGTCGGGGACACCTGGCGCTGGCTGCAGGAGGTGGGCGGCGTGCCGCCGCGCGCCGGCCGTCCGGCGCGGACGCCGGTCGGCCTGGATCCGGCGCGGGAAGCGGCCGTGCTGGCTGCCGCGGGAGCCGTCGACCCGGTCTGATCCGGCGGGGCTGGGCGGCGGCTGTCGTGGGACACCGGGTCCGTGCGGCCGGTCCGGCGGGCCATGGGTCCGATCCGGACGCCAGCGCGGCCCGCCGAGCTCAGCGTTCCCGGACGACCGCCACCGGGCACCGCGCGTGCTGGATGAGCTGCTGGCTCACCGAGCCGAGCAGCATGCCACGCAGCCCGCCCCGCCCGCGGGTGCCGACCGCCACCAGCTGCGCCCCGCCGCTCGCCTCGACCAGCAGGGACGCGGGGCTACCGATCGCCACCTCGACGGTGGCGTCCAGCCCCGGGAACGTGCGCTGCCAGGGTGCGAGGGACTCCGCCAGCGCGCCGCGTTCACCCGCCAGCCGCTCGTCGATGTCGCCGGAAGCGTCGCCGGCGCCCTGCGGCGACCAGGCTCGGATCACCCGCAGCCGTACCCGTCGCTGGGCTGCCCGTTCGGCAGCGAAGCCCAACGCTGCGAGCGACTGCTCGGACCCGTCCACGCCGACCACGACCGGCCCGTCGGGTGACCCGGCCGGCACGTTCCCGGCGGGCGCGCGTACCACCACGACCGGGCAGTGCGCGTGGGCGGTGACATTGACCGTGGTGGAGCCGACGAGGAGTCCGACGAACCCGCCGTGTCCCCGGCTGCCGAGCACCAGCAGCCCGGCGTCCGCCGACCGTTCCTGGAGCATGAACGCGGGCGGGCCGTCGAGCACCTCGCCGGTGACGTCCAGATCCGGGTGCGCGTTCGCGGTGTCGCCCGCCGCCCGGTGCACCAGCCGTTCGACCTCGCGCCGGGCGGACTCGTCCGGCCAGACGCCCGGGGCAACGCCGGGGCCGAGCCAGCCCACCACGGTCGCCCACTCGAAGACGTACGCCAGGCGGACCGGGCGGCCGCTGCGTGCCGCCTCGTCCAGCGCCCACTGCAGTGCCACCGCCGAGTCGGGGGAACCGTCGTAGCCGACCAGGATCTCGGTGCCGCTCACGTGCCGCCTCGCAACCCGGGGTCGGTCTCCCGGACCCAGCGCCACTCCGCCACCCGTGGGTCGTCCTCACCGTGCTGGCGCGTGTAGTCGCGGCAGGCCTGCCGGGTGTCGACCATGTGCTGACGCAGGTGGGCGGCGCGGGCGGCCAGCCCGGGCACCCGGTCGATGACGTCGATGACCAGGTGGAAGCGGTCCAGGTCGTTGAGCATCACCATGTCGAACGGGGTCGTCGTGGTGCCTTCCTCCTTGTAGCCGCGTACGTGCAGGTTGTCGTGGTTGGTACGGCGGTAGGTGAGGCGGTGGATCAGCCACGGGTAGCCGTGGTACGCGAAGATGATCTGCCGGTCGGCGGTGAAGATGGTGTCGAACTCGCTGTCCGACAGGCCGTGCGGGTGTTCGCTGGGCGGCTGGAGCCGCATCAGATCGACCACGTTGACCAGCCGCACCTTCAGCTCCGGCAGGTGCTGGCGGAGCAGGTCCGCGGCGGCCAGCGCCTCCAGGGTCGGCACGTCACCGCAGCAGGCGAGCACCACGTCCGGCTCGCTGCCGGCGTCGTTGCTCGCCCAGTCCCAGATGCCCAGTCCCCGGCGGGTGTGCTGGATCGCCTCGGACATGGTCAGCCAGTTCGGGGCCGGTTGCTTCCCGGCCACCACCACGTTGATGTAGTGCCGGCTGCGCAGGCAGTGGTCCATGGTGGAGAGCAGGGTGTTGGCGTCCGGCGGCAGATAGATGCGGACCACCTCGGCCTTCTTGTTGACCACGTGGTCGATGAAGCCCGGATCCTGATGCGAGAAGCCGTTGTGGTCCTGCCGCCAGACGTGGCTGGAGAGCAGGTAGTTCAGCGAGGCGAGCGGGCGTCGCCAGGGGATGCCCCGGGTGACCTTGAGCCACTTCGCATGCTGGTTGACCATCGAGTCGACGATGTGGATGAACGCCTCGTAACTGGTGAACAACCCGTGCCGTCCGGTCAGCAGGTAGCCCTCCAGCCAGCCCTGGCACAGGTGCTCGGAGAGCACCTCCATCACCCGCCCGTCCGGGGAGAGGTGGTCGTCGCCGGGCACGGTGCCGGCGACCCAGGCCCGGTCGGTGACCTCGAAGGCGGCACCGAGCCGGTTGGAGGCGACCTCGTCCGGCCCGAAGAGCCGGAACGTCTCCGGGTTGGCCGCGATCACGTCGCGGATCCACGGGCCGAGCACGCCCGTGGCGCCGGCCATCGGTTCGCCCGGGCGGGGCACGTCGACGGCGTAGTCGCGGAAGTCGGGCAGGGCGAGTTCCCGCACCACCATGCCGCCGTTGGTGACCGGGTTGGCGCTCATCCGCCGGTCGCCGCGCGGCGGGAGCGAGGCCAGCTCGGCGATGGGCGCGCCGGTGGCGTCGAAGAGCTCCTCCGGCCGGTAGCTGCGCAACCAGCGCTCGAGTTCGGCCAGGTGCCCCGGATTGGTGCGTACCTCGGCCAGCGGCACCTGATGCGAGTGGTAGGTGCCCTCGACCGGCTTGCCGTCGACCTCGCGCGGGCCGGTCCAGCCCTTCGGCGTCCGCAGAATGATCATCGGCCAGCGGGGGCGTTCGACGGGTCCGCCGGAGCGGGCCAGCCGCTGGATGGTCGCGATCTCGGCGAGTGCCCGGTCCAGCGTGGCGGCGAGAATCTGGTGCACCTGCGCCGGGTCGTCGCCGGCGACCACGTACGGCCGGTAGCCGTTGCCGCGCATGAGTTCGAGCAGATCCGGTTCCGGGATCCGGGACAGCACCGTCGGTCCGGCGATCTTGTAGCCGTTGAGGTGCAGGATCGGCAGGACCGCCCCGTCGCGGGCCGGGTTGAGGAAGACGTCGGAGAGCCAACTGCCGGCCAACGGCCCGGTCTCCGCCTCGCCGTCGCCGATCACGCAGGCGACCAGCAGGTCGGGATGGTCGAACGCGGCCCCGTACGCGTGGCTGAGCGCGTACCCCAGCTCACCGCCCTCGTGGATCGAGCCCGGCACCTCCGCGGCCACGTGACTGGGGATGCCGCCGGGGAAGGAGAACTGCCGGAACAGCCGGGCCATGCCGGCCTCGTCGCGTCCGACGTCGTGGTAGCGCTCGCTCCACGTGCCCTCCAGCCAGGTGTTCGCCACGATCGCCGGGCCGCCGTGACCCGGCCCGGTGATGAACATGGCGTTCAGGTCGTGGGCGACGATGGCCCGGTTGAGGTGGGCGTAGAGCAGGTTCAGCCCCGGGCTGGTGCCCCAGTGGCCGAGGAGGCGGGGCTTGAGGTGCTCGGGGGTCAGCGGCTGACGGAGCAGCGGATTGTCCAGCAGGTAGATCTGTCCGACGGTGAGGTAGTTCGCCGCTCGCCAGTACGCGTCCAGCCGGCGCAGCTCGTCCTCGGTCAGCGGGCCTTGCGCATCGAGAGCCGTGTCCATGGTGATTGAGCCTCTCGCGGTTCGGGGGGTGCTGCATCCGGAAGCGCATTTCGTTGGTCCCGTCGGGTGAGCGGAGGATTCCTACGGGGCGGTGCCGGTCATGCCGCGGACGACGATCACCGGCGACGCGGCGTGGTAGAGCAGCGCCTGCGCCACCGCGCCGAGCATGCCCCGGCCCGGCTCGTCGCCGCGCGGGGCGATCATCGCCACCTGCGCCGAGCGGGACTGTTCGACCAGCACTCTCCCGGGGTCACCGCGGATCGTGTGGCACTCCACGGGTACCTCGGGGTGGTGGCCGGCGTACCTGTCGACCGCCTCGGTGAGCTGTCGAGAGATCTCCTCGTCGTCCTCGTCGGGTTCCACCGCCCGGATGGCGAGCAGCCGGCTGCCGCGCCGTTGCGTGCAGTCGAACGCCCACTTCAGTGCCTGGTGGGAGCTGGGTGATCCGTCGAAGCCGACCAGAACGGGGCCCTGCGGAGGCGGGTCGGGGCGGGCCACCAGCACCGGGCAGCTCGCCTGGGCGGCGAACTGCACGGCGGGCGCCTCCGCCGGTACGCAGTCTTCGCGGGTGGACATGCCGCTGTCGCCGACGACGAGAAGGAACGCCTGCTGGGACCGGCGCAGCAGGACGGGTATCCGGGGCCCTTCGACGATCTCGCCGGTCACCGCCAGCTCCGGTCCGACGTCGCGGGCCAGGTCGTTGGCCCACGCGATGAGGTCCTCGGCCTCCTCTCGGGGGGCCGCCACGGTCTCCGCCTCGAACGCGCTGCGCCAGTCGAAGGCGTGCACCAGGTGCAGCGGCCGGCCGTGCCCGACGGCTTCCTCGGCGGCGAGCCGCACCATCGGGAGGTTGCGCTCCGTGCCGAGGCCGACCAGCACCGCCCGATCGGTGGCTGCGGTCATCGGACATCACCTCCCGGGCGTCGCGCCCGGCACGACCACGCTCCTCGACCGAGGGTAGTCGCGCGACCACGGGTGGCGGGTCGGTTCGCCGTCGGAATGTCAACCAGGGTTGACATGACGGGGCTGTCAACGTAAGTTGACAACATGACTCAGGCGACAGAACTCGCGGCAGCCGCGGGCAGCCCCGACCCCCGGGTCGGCCTGCGCGCCGTCCGCGCGCTGCGCCGGCTGCTCGAGCGGCTCGAGGTGGTCCAGGTGGACAACGCCCGCCGGCAGGGCTGGTCCTGGCAGGAGATCGCCGACGCGCTCGAGGTCAGCCGGCAGGCGGTCCACAAGAAGCATGGCGGGCGACCTGCGGTGCCCACTTCCTGGGAGGCGTGATGTTCGAACGGTTCACCGACCGAGCCCGCGAGATCGTCCGCCGGGCGCGGGACGAGGCCCGAGCCGAGGGGCAACGGCCGGTGGGGACCGAGCACCTGCTGCTCGCCCTGCTCTCCGACGAGGCCAGCCTCGCCAGCCGGGTGCTCACCGAGGCCGGCGTCGACGCCGACGACCTGCGGACAGGCATCCGGCGGCACGTCGAGGTCGGCGGCGTCGGCCTCGGCGACGCCGACGCGGCGGCACTACGCGAGATCGGCATCGATCTGGCCGCCATCGTGGCCCGCGTCGAGCAGACGTTCGGCCCCGACGCGCTGCGCGAGGCGATGCCCGAACCGCGCCGCCGCTGGGGGCGGCGCCGCCACGCCGGCGGTCCGTTCTCACCCCGGTCGAAGAAGGTGCTGGAACTGTCGCTGCGCGAGGCGATCCGGCTGCGGCACAACCACATCGGCAGCGAGCACATCCTGCTCGGTCTGCTCCGCGAGGGCCATGGGCTGGCGGCACTGGTGCTCACCGAGGCCGGGGCCGACCTCGACGACCTGCGCCGGCGGGTGGAGCAGGCGCTGCGTACGGCCGCGTGATCCGGCGCCCGGGCCCGCCCGCCCCCGCGGTCCGGGCGCGGTCGACCCCCCGACCAGCGGCGGGCCGGCGGGCACGCCCGGTCCAGCCGCTGGGGCGCACGCACACCTGACCCAAACCTGTCTGTGGCACTTCCTACGCTCGCCCGCCACGGCTCGCTAGACGATGCCCGTTGCTGCACACTGACGCCGTGACTGGTGGACGGGGCGCGCGGACGGCGTGTGACGACGGCGGGCTGCGGTCCGCCGTCGTGGTCAACCCGGTGAAGGTGGCCGATCCGGACCGGCTGCGGCGTACGGTGAACGACGTCCTCGCCGCCGCCGGCTGGCCCGAGCCGCTGTGGTACGAGACCAGCGTCGAGGACCCGGGGCGAGGGCAGACCGAGGCGGCGGTCGAGGCCGGCGTCGAGGTGGTCTTCGCCTGCGGCGGCGACGGCACTGTCATGTCCTGCGTCAGCGGACTGGTCGGCACCGACGTGGCGCTGGCCGTCCTGCCCCAGGGCACCGGCAACCTCCTCGCCGCCAACCTCGGCCTCTCCACCGACCTGGCCGCCGGGCTGCAGGTCGCCATCGAACGCGGCCGCCGACTGCTGGACGTGGGAGAGGTCGACGGGCGCTACTTCACCGTCATGGCCGGCATGGGCTTCGACGCCCAGATGCTCGCCGCCACCAGCGAGGCGACCAAG
This sequence comes from Micromonospora sp. NPDC023737, assembly GCF_040639715.1. Taxonomy (NCBI): domain Bacteria; kingdom Bacillati; phylum Actinomycetota; class Actinomycetes; order Micromonosporales; family Micromonosporaceae; genus Micromonospora; species Micromonospora sp. NPDC023737. Next base: position 388,360 of record NZ_JBFAAL010000001.1, on the reverse strand, counting down.
GCGCGGATCGGCTGGCCCGCGTACGTGGTGGGAGCCGCCCGCCACCTGCGCGACCGTCCGATGCGGGTGTCGATCCGGGTCGACGACCGGCCCCCGGTGCGCCGCCGGGCCCGCTCGGTGCTGGTCGCCAACGTCGGGCGGTTGCAGGGCGGCATCCGGCTGCTCACCGAGGCCGAACCGGACGACGGCTGGCTGGACGTCGCCGTGCTCACCCCGCGCACCCTGCGGCACTGGCTCTCCCTCGGCTGGGCGGTGATCCGCGGCCGCGGCCGGGTGCCGAGGATGGAGGTGTTCCGCGGCCGGCGGGTGATCGTCACCGCCAGCCGCGCCCAGCCCCGGGAACTCGACGGTGACCTCATCGCCCCCGGCCGCCGGCTGCGCGCGGTGATCAGGCCGAAGTCGCTCTGGCTGTGCGTGCCGCAACCCGAGCGGGCGCGCGACCTCGCCGTCGACGCCGAGCGCGCCGCCGAGCGGGGTGAGGAACTGGTCGAGGAGGCGCGCCGTGAGTAGCACCCGGATGGTGCCGGAGACCCGCCTCATGGCCGACGAGGAGCTCTCCGCCGACGACGCCTGGCACACCCTGCGCCGGCAGGGCGGCTGGCACCTGCTGCGGGACGCGTTCATCCGGTTCCGCTACGGCGACGGCTTCAGCCACTCCCGCGCCTTCGCGCTCCAGCTCTGCCTCGCCGTGGTGCCGTTCATGATCGCGCTGACCGGCCTGATCAGCGAGCTCGGTGTGGAGGAGGGCGGCCAGGTGGTCGCCGACACCGTACTGGCGGTCACCCCCGGGGCGAGCGAGCCGGTCGTGGCCGAACTGCTCGGCGAGGGGGAGAGCACCGAGCGCGCCGGCGAGCTGGCCCTCACCCTCGGCCTGCTCACCGGCCTGGTGGCGCTCACCACCACCATGGCCCAGATCGAGCGCGGCGCCAATCGCATCTACGGCGTCGAGCGGGACCGGCCCGCCCTCTGGAAGTACCTGCGGGCCGCCGTCCTCGCGGTCACCGCCGGCGTGCCGGCGCTGACCGGGTTCCTGATCCTCGTCGGCGGTGGACCGATGGGGGACTCGGTCCAGCGGCACTACGCGTGGGGCAAGTGGGTCCACGGCGTCTGGGACGTGGTCCGCTGGCCAATCAGCCTGGCGCTGACCGTGCTCGCGGTGGCGGTGCTCTTCCGGCACGCGCCCCGGCGGCGGCAACCCGGCCTGTCCTGGCTGTTCTTCGGCGCCGGCATCGCGACCGTGCTCTGGTGGTCGACCAGCCTGCTGCTGGCCGCGTACGTCGGCTTCAGCGACGCGTTCGGGCAGACGTACGGCGCGTTGACGGGGATGATGGCGCTGCTGATCTGGGCCAACCTCACCGGCATGGCGCTCTTCGGCGGGCTCGCGTTCACCGCCCAGCTCGAGGCGCTGCGGATCGGTGTGCGCGAGCCGGCCCAGCCGGACCTGTGGGAGCCGGAGGAGGAACGCGCGGTGGACCCGGGCGAGATGACCGTCACCTGACGCGCCCCGGCCCCGACCGGCAACCCCCCCGGGCCAGACCGGCAGCGTCGCGACCCCGACCGCCGCGCCGGGCGGCTGACCCTCCTGTGTACGCGCCGCGCGAACCGGGTAAAGCCGCCTCGCCAGGGAGATCGAGGGAGGTGCGGGATGACCGCGGTCAGGGAGGTGCTGCGGCGACCGATCGGGCATTTCGCCGAGCGGAGCGTCGCGGGGCTGGCGGCGATCATCGGCGCCGGAGCCGCGTTCGGCCTGCTGCTCATGCTGGTCCGGTTCCGCTGGCGCCCGCTGCAGACCGCCGACCGGGCGGTCGCCGAGTGGTTCAACCACCTGGTCGCCTCGCACAGCCCCGTCGTGACCGTGCTCCAGGCGGTCACCGACCTCGGTGGACGGCCGATCCTGATCTGGCTGGTCACCATCGCCGTGGTCGGGTTGCTCATTCGCCGCCAGCCCCGGCTGGCCGTCTACCTGATCGTCACCGGCGTCGGTGGCCTGATCCTCGATCCGTCGCTGAAGACGCTGGTCGGCCGGCTCCGGCCGATCGTCGACGTGCCGGTGGCCAGCGCGCCCGGCAACAGCTTCCCCAGTGGGCACGCCCTCGGGTCGTTCGTGGCGTACGGGGCGCTGCTGCTGGTCTTCCTCCCGGCGCTGGCGCCCCGCTGGCGTAGGCCGGCCATCGCCCTGGTCACCGTGCTGGTCGTCCTCATCGGGCTGACCCGTATAGCGCTGGGCGTGCACTTCGTCTCCGACGTGCTCGCCGGTTGGCTGCTCGGTGCGGCCTGGCTCGGCGTCACCGCGTACGCCTTCCGGCTCTGGCGGCGGGAGCGCGGCCGGCGGGCGCCTGCGCTGGCGGACGGGCTGGAGCCGGAGGCGGGGCACGACATCGCACCGGCGCCGGCCGAGGAACACGTACTGGAGCACCCACGCTCCGCCGTGGCGGAACTGCTCGTCGGGTGGGTGCTGGTCTTCGGCGTGCTCTACGGCTTCGGGATGTACGTCAGCTACCACGCCGGCGTGACGTTCCTGGCCACCCTCGACACCGAGGTGCCGCGTTGGTTCGCGCACCGGCACACCCCGGCCCTGACCGAGCTGAGCTGGTGGTGGAGCAAGTTCGGCGACACCCACGCGATCCTGCTCGTCTCGCTGGTGTTCTGCCCGCTGGTGCTCGCGGTGTGGCGGCGGTGGCGGCCCGTGCTCTTCGTGGCGCTGGCCATGTTCGGCGAGCTGAGCCTCTTCCTCACCAGCGCCCACGCGGTGGACCGGCCCCGCCCGCCGGTGGAGAACCTGGACGGGCCGATGCCCACGTCGTCGTTCCCGTCCGGTCACATCGCCGCGACTATCTGCCTGTACACGGCGATCGCCGTGCTGGTCATGGCTCGTACCGACCGCTGGTGGCGGTGGCTGACCGTGGTGCTCGCCGTGGTCATGCCGCTGGGAGTGGCCACCTCCCGGATCTACCGGGGCATGCACCACCCCACCGACTTCATGGGCGCGATCCTGCTCAGCGCGCTCTGGATCGGCCTGCTCTACTGGATCGTGCGGCCCAACGCCGACGTGTACGCGGGCAACCGCCCGAGTCTCGAGGCGGAGGACGTGGACACCCTCGACGACGAACTGGTCCGGGCCGCCCGGACGGAATGAGGGTGCCGTGCTGCGTGTGATGACCTGGAACATCCGTACCGGCGGTCGGGACGCCGACGGTTCCGATCGGCGGGACGAGATCGTCGGGCTGATCAACGCGCAGCGGCCCGACGTGCTGCTCCTGCAGGAGCTGCGCGGCTTCGACGACCAGGTGCTCGCCGGGTTCGCCGACCGGCTGGGTCTGCGCCCGCACCGGGCGGGCAGCTGTGTGGGTCAGCCGGTGGCCGTGCTCGTACGCCCACCGCTGCGTACGCTCGCCGCCGGCCCGCTGCGCCGGCCGTTCCATTACGCGGCGGCCCGGGTGGTGCTGGCCACCGAAGCGGGGCCGCTCACCGTGCTCGGTGCCCACCTGAGTCCGTACTCGGGCGGCTGGCGGCGGGTCGAGGTGGACTGGCTGGCGGGGGCCGTCCGGCGGGCGCCGGGCGAGTTGACGCTGGTCGGCGGCGACCTGAACGCGCTCGACCCGGCGACGGATCACAGCGAGCAGCTGAGCCGGCTCCAACCGAAGTACCGCCGTCGGCACCTGCGTCGTGACGGGCGCACGGTGGACACCCGGGCGGTGGCCGTGTTGCTGGGCGCGGGCCTGGTCGACCTGCAACCCGCGGTCGGTGGATCGGACGAGGGGCTCACCGTACCGACCTGGCACGGCGGGGCGGAGTTCGTCGGGATGCGGCTGGACTACCTGCTCGGCTCGCCGGCGTTGGTCGGTCGGGTGCGGGAGGTGCGGGTGGTGCGGGGTGGCGTCGCGGAGCACGCGTCGGATCACTACCCGGTGGTGGCCGACGTGGCGCTGGACCCGGCCTGACCGGCAGGCCGGCCGGATTTCAGGTCGAGCGGTGGTCGCCGGCCCGGCGGCCGGTGTGGTCAGAGCAGCAGGTTGACCAGGACGGTGAGCACCACCGAGGCGAGCACCGAGAAGAGGATCATCAGCAGGCAGCCGAGGCCGCCACCGAGCGGGCGGATCTCCACGTTGCCGATTCGCATCGGGGTTCCTTCGTTGTCGGTCGGTTCACAGCTCGCGCAGCCGCGGCAGCAACTGCTCCTGGGCCCAGTCCAGGAACATCGGCTGGCGTTCGCCGCCCACCTGGACGAGTGCGACGTGGGTGAAGCCGGCCTCGACGAAGGCGCGGAACGCCTCGACGTGCCGCTCGACGTCCGGACCGCAGGTGATCCCCTGCGCCACGTCCTCCTCGCGGACGAACTGGGTGGCGGCGTTGAACGCCCCCGGATTGGGCAGGTCCGGCATCACCCGCCACCCCAATCCGAACCAGCGGAACTGGTCGTGTGCGATCTTGCGGCACTCGGCCTCGTCCGGGCCGTAGCAGATCGCCAGCTGGCCGTAGCGGTTGCGGTCACCACCGCCCGCGTCCTCGTACAGCGCGATGATCTGCGGATCGGGCTCGGTGGCGATGAGGCCGTCGCCGTACTCGGCGGCGAGGCTGGCCGACTGCGGGCCGGAGGCGGCGACCGCCATCGGCACCGGGGTGTCCGGGCGGTCCCAGACGTACGCGTCGGGCACGTCGAAGTGGTTGCCGGAGAAGGTCAGGGTCTCGCCGTTGAGCAGCGGGCGGATGATCTGCAGCGCCTCCTCGAACATCTCGTGCCGCTGCTGCACGTGCGGCCAGCCGCCGACCACATGCTCGTTGAGGTTCTCGCCCGCGCCGAGGCCGAGGGTGAACCGGCCGTCCGAGAGCAGGCCGACGGTGCTGGCCTTCTGGGCCACCACGGCCGGGTGGTAGCGGCGGATCGGGCAGGTCACGAACGACATCAGGTCGACGCGGTCGGTGGCGTGCGCGACCGCGCCCAGCACCGACCAGGCGTACGGGGAGTGGCCCTGCGAGTCCAGCCAGGGGTAGTAGTGGTCGGAGACGACCAGATGATCGAACCCGGCTGCCTCCGCCCGCACCGCGTGGTCGACGAGCTCCTTCGGCCCGGCCTGCTCGCACAACAGGGTGTAACCCACGCTGACCATGTGGCGTCTCCTTCCCCACCGGCTGATCTTCGGCGAATACCCCGTCGGGGCACGGTCAACCCTCAGGTCCGGTTCAGGCCAGTTTGTCCGAGGAGTCGGGTCAGTGGGTGCCGTTCAGGTTCACGATGACCACGCCCGCGATGATCAACGCGATGCCGACGAGTTTCACCGCGCCGACCGGCTCACCGAGGAAGACCGCGCCGATCGCCACGATCGTCGCGGTCCCCAGCCCGGACCAGAGGGCGTACGCGACGCCGACGGGGATCTGCTTCACCGCCTGCGACAGCAGCACGAACGCCAGCCCGTAGCCGCCGAGACAGGCCAGCGTCGGCCAGAGCCGGGTGAACCCCGCGGTGGACTTGAGCAGACTGGTGGCCATCACCTCGGCCGCGATCGCGATGCCCAGCAGGACGTACGCCATGTCGTACCCCGTCACTCGTCGTTCGATGAGCTCCGCGCACCGGCCAGCCGGGCGGCACGCATGGCCAGGTACCGCTGCTCGGGCAGGCTGTTCGTCCGGGCCGCCGCCGCCCGGTATTCGGTTATCGCGCGGTCGCGATCACCGGCCATCTCGTACAGATGGGCGCGGGCGGCGTGCACCCGATGGTGCCCGGCCAGCCGGGGATCGTTTCCGAGTTCGGCGATGGCGGCCAGGCCGGCGTCCGGCCCGTGCACCATGGCGGTGGCCACGGCGCGGTTGAGCGCCACCACCGGGCTGCCGGACTGTCGTTCGAGGACCTCGTACAGGGCGAGGATCTGTGGCCAGTCGGTCTGCTCCGCCGAGGGCGCCTCGTCGTGCAGCGCCGCGATGGCGGCCTGGATCTGGTAAGGCCCGACGGGGCCGCGGGGCAGCGCGTGGGTGACCAGCGCGACGCCCTCGGCGACGGCCGAAGCGTCCCACCGGCTGCGGTCCTGCTCCGCCAGGGAGATCAGTTCACCTGACGGGCCGGTACGCGCCGGGCTACGCGCCTCGGTGAGCAGCATCAGCGCGAGCAGTCCGGTCGTCTCGCTGTCGTCGGGCAGTTGCTCGTGCAGCGTCCGGGTCAGCCGGATCGCCTCCACTGACAGGTCCACCCGGCGCAGGTCGGGTCCGGCGCTGCTGGTGTGTCCCTCGGTGAAGATCAGATAGAGGACGTGCCGGACGGCGGCCAACCGGTCACCACGGTCGGCCTCGTCGGGCATCCGGAACGGCAACCCGGAGGAGCGGATCCGCTGTTTGGCGCGGCTGATGCGCTGCGCCATCGTGGCCTCGGGCACCAGGAAGGCGTGGGCGATCTCGGCGGTGCTCAGGCCACCGACCGCGCGCAGGGTCAGCGCGATGGCCGAGGCGGGGGAGAGCGCCGGGTGGCAGCAGAGGAAGAGCAGGACCAGGGTGTCGTCCCGCTCCCCGAAGAGCTGTTCGTCCGCCGCCGGGGCGGCCCGCCGGTCGTCCGGCTCCCGCCGCGCCACCAGATCCTCACGGTTGCGCCGGGCGGCCTCCGCGCGAACCAGTTCGATCATCCGGCGGTACGCGACCTGGATCAGCCACCCGCGCGGGTTCGCCGGCGTCCCCTCGTCCGGCCACTGTCTCGCCGCGGCCAGCAGCGCCTCCTGGACGGCGTCCTCGGCGGTGGCGAAGTCACCGAAACGCCGGGCGAGCACGCCGAGGACCTGCGGCGCCAGCTCGCGCAGCAGGTCCTCGGTGCGTCGGTCGGTGGTGGCCAGCCGTCACAGCTCCTGGGGCGGGGCGGACATCACCGGGTGCACCTCGATCGGCATGTTCAGCGGCCGTCCGCCCGGCCCGGGGGCGGTGGAGATGTGCGCGGCGATCTGCACGGCCCGCTCCGGGGTCGCACAGTCGACGATCCACCAGCCGGCGAGGAACTCCTTCGTCTCCGGAAAGGGGCCCTCGGTCACCACCGGCACACCGCCCTCGCCGGCCCGGACGATCCGGGCCTGCTCCGGGCCGCCGAGCCCTTCCCCCTGGACCCATTCGCCGTCCGCGGTGAGCTTGGCGTTGACGTCGCCCATGAAGGCGATGTGCGCCCGGATCTCCTCCGGCGTCCACGTCCCGATCGGGGGGAACTCGGTCCCGGCGGCGCTGAACTGCATCAGCAACATGTACTTCACGGTCGGCTCCTCACGCCTACGCACCTCATTGTCGGTGCTCTCACTCTCAGGTAGAAGCAGTGGCCCGCCGTCTCGACATGCCCGGCCGAAAATCTTCGAACAAAATCAGTCGACCGCGGTGACCTCCAACAGCAGGGCCTGCTCGGGGTGCAGGGCCGGCAGTTGCAGACCCACGGTGCCCAGGGCGGCCCCGGTCAGCGTCACCCCGGTCGGAAGCCAGCCCGGCTCGGCCCGCTGCACCGTCGCCGGCGCCGGTACCCCCTGCGCCGGTCGCACCGTGTACCGCCGCCGCCGGTCCAGGCCGGGCAGGCGGACCGCGCCCGGTACCTGGGCCACGGAGGTGGCCAGCCGGCTGACCGCGTACACCGCTTCGGAACCGTTGTGGGCCACCACGCCGTGCGCCCAGACGGCCGGGTCGGGGTGGTCCACCCGGACCGTACGGCCGGTGTGCAGCAGCGGGCGCAGTCGCTTGTGCAGCGCCACCCAGGCGGCCAGTTCCCTCCGCTGCACCGGGCTGATCGAGGCGATGTCCCACTCGATGCCGTGGTGGCCGAAGAGCGCCGTGGTGGCCCGGAAGCCGAGATCGTGCACTCGGTTGGTGGTGTGCGAACGCTCCGAGCCGATGTGGCTGCCGATCAGCTCCGGCGGGAGCAGCAGCCCGGTCCAGCGCTGGATGGCGAGCCGCTCCAGGGCGTCGTTGCAGTCACTCGCCCAGACCCGGTCGGTGCGGGCGAGGATCTCCAGGTCGACCCGGGCGCCACCGGAGGAGCAGCTCTCGATCTCCACGTTCCGGTGTCGGCGGCGCAGTTCGTCGAGGAGGCGGTAGACCGCCTCGGTCTGCGCGTGCACACCGGGCCGGCCCTGGTGGCCCGCCTCGGTGAGGTCCCGGTTGTGGTCCCACTTCAGGTAGCTGATGCCGGGATGCTCGGTCAGCAGCGCGTCGAGCCGGTCCAGCAGATACGCGTACGCCTCGGGCTGGGCCAGGTCGAGCACCTGCTGGTTGCGCCACGGCAGGGGCAGCCGCCCCGGAGCGGCGAGCACCCACTCGGGGTGGGCGCGGAACAGGTCCGAGTCCGGGTTGACCATCTCCGGCTCGACCCAGAGGCCGAACTGGAGGCCGAGTTTGGTGACGTGGTCGATCAGCGGGTGCAGGCCGTCGGGCCAGACGCCCTCGTCGACGTACCAGTCGCCGAGCCCGGCGGTGTCCGCCCGCCGGCCCCGGAACCAGCCGTCGTCCAGCACGAACCGTTCGACACCGACCTCGGCCACCTGGTCCGCGAGCGCGCGCAGCCGGGCCAGGTCGTGGTCGAAGTAGACCGCCTCCCAGACGTTGAGGGTGACCGGTCGCGGCGCACGGGGATGCTGCGGCCGGGCCCGCAGGTGGGTGTGCAGGGCGTCGCTGAGCCCGTCCAGCCCCGCGTCGGACCAGACCGCGTAGAGCAGGGGAGTGGCGTACGAGTCACCGGGGCCGAGCACCACCTCGCCCGGGGCGAGCAGTTCGCCGCCGCCGAGGGTCGCCGTGCCGGTGGGGCTGCGCTCGGCGAAGGTCACGTGGTCGCCGCTCCACGCCGTGTGCACCGCCCACACCTCACCGGTGGCGAAGCCGAAACCGGCCGTGCCGGCGACCAGGAGCAACGTCGCGTCGTGGCCGGTGCGCCCGTGCCGGCCCTCCCGTACCCAGGTGCCCATCGGCCACGGGTGCCGCTGCGGCGACCGTTCCCGGCACCACCGGCCGGTCAGGTCGAGCAGCTCGGTGGCGACCGCGGGTACCGGCAGCACCGGGGTGAGCTCCCGCAGCTCGTACGGGCTCGTACCGTCGTTGCGGAGCCGGTGGCGCAGCAGCACCAGGCCGGTCGGGTCCAGGGTGAGCTCGATGGTCAGCGACAGGCCGGCTTCGGGGTCGGACGCGTGGACGCCGACCCGCGCGGGAGCGGCCGGGTCCGCCGGGTCGTCCACCTCCAGCCGGTCCAGCCGGAACGAGGTGGACCAGTCGGTACGGCCGCGATGCCCGGCCAGTGCCGGCCGTCCGCTCCAGCCGGCGCTCGCCTCGGGCAGCAGGGAGAGCACCGTCGGAACGTCGAAGCTGCTGGGCACCACCGGCGGCACCGTGGCGTCGGCGAGCTGGCGAAGTCCGTGGTCGTCGAGGTCGCCGGTGTCGCCGCCCCAGTGCACGACCCGGGGCAGTCCCGGGCCGCGCGCGTCGAGCACCAGGCTGGTCCGCGCGCGGCGCAGGTGGACAACGCTCATCCTTTGCTGGCTCCCAAGGTCAGGCCCCGGACGAAGTGTCGCTGGAGCAGGAAGAAGATCACCAGGGTCGGGATCGCGACCAGCACGCTACCGGCCGAGACCAGGTTGTTGTCGGTGAAGAACTCGCCGCGTAGGTTGTTCAGCGAGCTGGTGACGGGGAACTTGTCCCCGCTGCGCATGAGCACGGTGGCCCAGAAGAACTCGTTGTAGATCCAGGTCACCTCCAGCGTGGCGAGCGCGGCCAGCGCCGGTCGGCACAGCGGCATGGTCACCTGCCAGTACTGTCGCCAGACGCTCGCCCCGTCGACCATCGCCGCCTCGTACAGGTCGCGTGGCAGCGCCTTCATGTAGTTGCTGAGCACGAAGACGCAGAAGCCGCACTGGAAGGCGACGTTGATCAGGATCAGGCCCCAGTAGCTGTCGTACAGCAGCTCCGAGTCGCTCATGAACTCGGGCAGCGGCACCTCGGTGAAGAGCCGGAACAGCGGGATGAGCAGGGCTTGCTGGGGCAGCAGGTTGGCCGCGGTGAAGAGGCCGAGCAGCACCAGGTTGATCTTCCAGCTGAACCTGGCGATGACGAAGGCCACGCAGGAGGCGAGGAAGAGCGTCAGCAGCACCGCCGGGACCGTGATGTAGACCGAGTTGAGGAAGTGCTTGCCGAACTCGGCGGTCTGCCACGCGGTCACGTAGTTGTCGATGGTCCAGCCGCCGAACGAGACGTACCCGTGGGTGGCGGTGTAGTCGTACGACCGCAGCGAGGTGAGCACGGCCCAGAGGACCGGGAACAGCCAGCCGATCGCCACCGCGATGAGGAAGACGTGCAGCACCACCCGCTGCGGGGTGAGCCGGCGCCGTTGCGGCGGCGCGTCCTCGGCGGCCGGTGGCCGGGTCGCTGTGCTGGTGGTCATCGGTCCTCCCCGCGCATCACGGTGACCAGGTAGACGGTGATGAACACCAGCGACACGACCAGCATGATCGTCGCCAGTGCCGAGCCGAAGCCGATCCGGCTGGCCTCGCCCACCACGTTCTGGGTTACCAGGGCGGAGAGCAGCTCCAACCCGTTGCGTCCCTTGTTGACGACCCACACCAGGTCGAACGCGCGCAGCGACTCGATCACCGTGACGACCAGCACGATGATGTTGATGGGGCGTAGCACCGGGAAGATCACCCGGAAGAACGCCTTCGCCTCCGAGGCCCCGTCGACGGACGCGGCCTCGCGCAGCGACGGGTCGACGCCCTTCAGCCCGGCCAGGTAGAGCAGCATGATGTAGCCGACGTGCCGCCAGCCGGAGGCGAGCATGACCGCCCAGATGTTCACACCCGGGTCGCCGTACCAGTCGACGTCGGTGCCGAGCACCGCGTTGAGCAGGCCCTGGTCGCGGGAGTAGATGAGCTGCCAGACGAAGCCGATCAGTGCCAGCGAGAGCACCACCGGCAGGTAGAGCGCGGTCTGGTAGAAGCGGCCGCCGCGCAGCTCCTTGTCGAGCAGTACGGCCAGGAACATGCCGAACGGCGTGGCCACCAGGAAAAGCGCCGCGAGCCAGAGCAGGTTGTGCTGCACCGCCGGCACGAACGGTGGGTAGATGGTGAAGACGTCGCGGTAGTTGCGTCCGCCGACGAAGTCGATGTCGTCCAGCGGGCCGATGCCGTCCCAGTCGGTGCCCGAGAGCACCACGGTGGCCAGCGCGGGCAGCCATACCAGGGCGGTGACCAGCAGCAGTGGAACCAGGACCATCAGCGTGATCACCACGCGGTCGGTGCGGGACAGGAGCCGCAGCCGCCGGCCGCGACCACCACTCGTGGTGGTGGTCGCGGCCGGCGGTTCCACGGCGCGATCCGCTTGGATCAGGGGCAGGTCGGACATGATGTCCTCCCCCTCTCGCCGTCAGCTCGTGAAGATCGACTTCTTCTGGTTCTCGATGCTGGTCAGCAGCCCGCCGATGTCCTTCGGGTCCTTGATGAACTGCTGAAGTGCCGGGATGATCACCGTGGAGGCGAAGTCCGGCCGGGTGTCCCGGTCGAGGAACTGGGCGATCTCGGTGGCCGAGCCCACCAGTTCGGCCGCCTTCTTCTGCAGGGCGCTGTAGCCGCTGGTGTCCGCGCCGGTGTTGGCGACGAGGGTGCCGGGGTCGGTCTGCACGGAGATGTTCGCCGCGTCCACGCCGCCGATGTACTCCAGCAGCTTCTTGGCGTTGGCCTCGGACTTCGGCTTGCGCGCCATCATGTAGCCGTCGATCGGCGCGTCCAGCGCCTTGGCGCCGACCACCGAGTCGATCTCCGGGAAGGTGAAGAAGTCGATGTCGGCCTGCTCGTCGGCGTTGAACTGCTGCGCCACGAAGAGGCCGAGCAGGTACATGCCGCTCTTCTTCTGTTGCAGTGACTGGGCGGCCTCCTGCCAGGTGCGGCCCAGCGAGTCCGGCTGGTGCAGCGGCAGCAACCCGGCCCAGGTGTCGAAGACCTTCTTCACCTTGTCGGAGGTCCACGCCTCCTTGCCGGCCATCAGGTCGACGTGGAACTGGTAGCCGTTGATCCGCAGGTTCAGGATGTCGAACGTGCCCATCGCCGGCCAGCCGTCCTTGTCGGCGAAGGCGATCGGGACGAGGCCGTCCTTCTTCATCTGGTTGGCCAGCGCGGTGAACTCGTCCAGGTCCTTGGGCACCTGGTATCCGTGCTGCTGCCAGACCGACTTGCGGTAGAAGACCGCCCACGGGTAGTACGAGAACGGCACGAAGTACTGCTTGCCGTCGTCGCCGGTGGAGGCCTTCTTGAAGGCGTCGGAGAAGCCGGAGAGCTTGCCCCAGACGTCGGAGACGTCACCGGCCAGTCCCCGTTCGGCGAAGAACCGCATCCGGTAGCCGGCGAACCAGGTGAACACGTCGTCCGGCTTGCCCTGCAGGTAGTTGTTGATGTTCTCCTGGAACGTGTTGTGGTCGACGGTGTTGATCGCGACCTCGATGCCCGAGGACGTCTTGAAGGCGCCCGACACCTTGGCGAGCACGTCCTTCGGCGTCGGGTCGGACGCGTTCGAGCCCATCGACACCGTCTTGGATCCGGACCCGCCGGAGTCGGAGTCGCCGCATCCGGCGAGCATTCCCGTGCCGAGCAGGCCGCCCGCGCCGGCCGCGCCGGCCAGCAGCGAACGGCGGTTGAGGCCGGCGACGGAGGGCGGTACGAGTCTGGCCAGATACTCGGCCTGGGTACGGGGACGGGACATGGTTCCTCCTGCGGATGAAGAGGTGCGCTGTGCCCAAGGTCGGGGGTGGGGGATGGGTGCTCGTGATCGCACACTGGATCCACCGTTAATCCACATTGCTGAACACGAACTCCCAGTGGCGCCTCAAGCTACCCGTCCCGACGTCCGTGTCAAGAGGGCCGGAAGGGATCGATGGCCTAGTCGTGACTGGGCTGTTACGAGGTAAACGTTGGAAACCTTTCTATGTTGGAATCTGTTGACTTGAGGGATCGATAGGGGCACGCTCTGCTGCCATGCGGCAATGGCAGGGCGATCGGATCTTCTACGGCGGCGACTACAACCCGGAGCAGTGGCCGGAGGAGACCTGGGCCGAGGACGTCCAACTCATGCGCCGGGCCGGGGTCAACCTGGTCTCCGTCGGGATCTTCTCCTGGGCCCTGCTCGAACCGGCGCCCGGCCGGTACGAGTTCGGCTGGCTGGACCGGGTGCTCGACCTGCTGCACTCCGGTGGTGTCGACGTCGACCTGGCCACCGCCACCGCGAGCCCGCCACCCTGGCTGGCGCGGCACCACCCGGAGACTTTGCCTCGCCGGGCCGACGGCACGATCCTCTGGCCGGGCGGCCGGCAGGCGTACTGCCCGAGCTCCCCGATCTTCCGGGAGCGGTCGCTCGCACTGGTGGAAACGATCGCCACCCGGTACGCCGAGCATCCCGCCGTGGTCATGTGGCACGTGTCGAACGAGCTCGGCTGCCACAACGTGCACTGCTACTGCGACGTCAGCGCCGAGGCGTTCCGGGCCTGGCTGCGCGAGCGCTACGGCGACCTGGAGCGGCTCAACGCCGCCTGGGGCACCGCCTTCTGGAGCCAGCGGTACGCCGACTGGGCCGAGATCAATCCGCCGCGCAGCGCGCCGACCTTCGCCAACCCCACCCAGCAACTCGATTTCCTGCGCTTCTCCTCCGACGAACAGCGCGCGCAACTGCGCGCCGAGCGCGAGGTGCTGCGCGGGCTGGTCCGCCAGCCGGTGACGACGAACTTCATGATCGGCACGGGCATCAAGCACCTCGACTACCACTCGTGGGCCGGCGACGTGGACCTCGTCGCCAACGACCACTACCTGACCGCCGCCGATCCGAGGGCGCACGTCGGGCTGGCGTTCTCCGCCGATCACACCCGCGGTGTCGCCGGTGGCGAACCCTGGCTGCTCATGGAGCACTCCACCAGCGCGGTCAACTGGCAACCACGCAACATCGCCAAGACCCCCGGCCAGCTGCGCCGCAACAGCCTGACGCACGTGGCCCGGGGCGCCGACGGGGTGCTCTTCTTCCAGTGGCGGGCGTCCCGGGCGGGTGCGGAGAAGTTCCACTCGGCGCTGGTGCCGCACGCAGGCCCGGAGACCAAGGTCTTCCGTGAGGTCTGCCGGCTCGGCGCCGACCTCGAAGCGCTGGCCGAGATCCGGGGCAGCCGGGTCGACGCCCAGGTGGCGATCCTCTTCGACTACGAGGCCTGGTGGGGCGTCGAACTCGACTCGCACCCCAGCGCCGACGTCACGTACCTGGACCGGATCACCGCGCTCTACGACTCGCTCTGGCGCACCGGGATCACGGTCGACGTCGTGCACCCCTCGGCCGACCTGGACCGGTACCGGCTGGTCCTGGTGCCCACGCTCTACCTGACCCGGGACGCCGACACCGCCGCGCTGCGCCGGTTCGTCGAGTCCGGTGGCACCGCACTGGTCACCTACTTCAGCGGCATCGTCGACGAGCACGACCACATCCGGCTGGGCGGCTACCCGGGCGCGTTCCGCGAGCTGCTCGGTGTGCGGACCGAGGAGTTCTTCCCGCTGCGCGAGGGGGAGCAGGTCCGGCTCGACGACGGGACCACGGCCGACGTGTGGACGGAGTGGCTGCACCCGGAGGGCGCGGAAGTGCTCGCCTCGTACGCCGACGGGCCGCTGCCCGGCGTGGCCGCGGTGACCCGGCACGCGGTGGGCGCGGGCGCCGCCTGGTACGTCGGCACCCGGTTGGCGCAGCCGGCCACCGACCGGCTGGTCGCCCGCCTGGTTGCCGAGTCCGGCGTCCGGCCGGCCGCCGCGGCACCGGCCGGCGTGGAGGTGGTCCGCCGCCGTGCCGGCGAAGGCAGCTGGCTGTTCGTGGTCAACCACACCGAGGACGCCGCGAGGATCGCCGCCGCCGGCGTCGACCTGCTGACCGGCGAACGGTGCGACGGCGAGCTGCTGGTGCCCGCCGGCGAGGTCGCGGTGGTCCGTGAGGACGCCGCGGCGACGGCCTGACCCACCGGCGGCGACGGGTCGAAGGAGGTTGACCGGATGCTCGCCCAGCAACGGCAGAGCGCCATCCTCGAGCTGATCCGGCAGCACGGCGGCGTCCGGGTCAGCCACCTGGTGAGCCGGTTCGGCGTGTCGGACATGACCATCCGGCGGGACCTGGAGGTGCTGGCCGAACGGGGCCTGGTGGACAAGGTGCACGGCGGCGCGACGCTGGCCGGGCCGGGCTCCGCCGAAGAGCCGGGATTCGCGGCGAAGTCGATCCGCCAGCAGGCCGAGAAGCGGGCCATCGCCCGGCGGGCCGCCTCGCTCGTGGAGCCCGGCATGGCCGTCGCGCTCTCCGCCGGTACGACCACCGCCGCGCTGGCACGGCTGCTCTCCGAGGTACGCGGCCTCACCGTGGTGACCAACTCGATCCCGGTGGCCGACGCGCTCTACCAGGATCCCCGGGCCGACCAGACGGTCGTGCTGACCGGCGGCATCCGTACGCCCTCGGACGCGCTCACCGGCCCGGTGGCCGAGTCGGCGATCGGCACGCTCAACGTCGACCTGCTCTTCCTCGGCGTGCACGGGATGAGCCCGCGTACGGGCTTCACCACGCCGAACCTGCTCGAGGCGGGCGTCAACCGATGCCTCATCGGCGCGGCCCGCCGGCTGGTGGTGCTCGCCGACCACACCAAGTGGGAGACGATCGGGATCGCCACCATCGCGCCGCTGGAGGCCGCCGACATTCTGATCACCGACGCCGGGCTGCCCCCGGAGGGGCGGACGCTCATCGGTGAGCAGGTCGGTGAGCTGGTCCTCGTCGAGCCGACGTAGCACCGGCTCGACGAGCGGACGTCCCGCCGGCCGTCGGCTGCCGTGCCGTTGGGCGCGGACAGTCGACCGCCCGGCCCCTCACTCCAGGTGGAAACGTTCGTCGACGGCGAGGCCCGCCAGCTGCCGAAGGGAGAACGGCAGCGTGACGAGACCCGGCTCGTTCGCGTCGAGCGTCCGCCCCTGAGCGACGAAGACCACCACGCCGTCCGGATGCCGGTAGGCCGCCCACTGGTCGAACCGGTCGTCCACGGTGGGCCGGGCCACCACACCCACCTGCGCCGTTTCGACGGTCACCACCTGGCACTCGCCCTGCATGCCCCAGAACCCGCGGGCGAGCGCGCACGGCTCGCTCGGTAGCTCATTGCCCGCGGTGTGTGTCTCGACGAGCAGCCGGCCGGTCCGATCGCCCTGGGCGAGGGCCGCCGACGACATGTAACTCCAGACGTCGACACCGTCCACCCGCTCCTCGAACTGCGCCTGGTGGCTTCGTAGCGGCATCGCGTCCGCCGGCCGGCCCGGCGCGTCCTCGGGCGCGGTGTAACCGGTGGGTACGACGGAGACGATCTCACCGAGCAGCCGGACACCCTGGTCGTACCTCGAACCGGCCTGTGCGGTCCGGTCTTCCTGCGGGTGGCCGTCCGGTCCGGTCGGCCACGGCGTCGCGGAATCCTTCGACGTGGGCGGCACGGCCGACGCGGGGCCGGCCGGCTTCGTCGGTGGCGTGGCCGGCGCTGGACCCGCGGGGCCGGAGTAGCTGCCGTCCGGGGTGTTCGCGGTGGCGACGCCGGCGAGGGCCAACACCGCTGCGGCGGATCCGGCGCAGGCCCAGATGGTACGGCGGCGTGCGCGGGCCCGCCGGGCCACGCCGAGCATGCCGGCGGTACCCAGTGGTGGTGGTGGGTGACTGGCCGCCATCTCGCCGCGTAGCGCCGCACGCAGCTCGTCCCCGTTCATCGGGCCTCCTACTGGATCTCGTTGTGACTGACGGGGAGGAGGCCGCGGAGCGTGTCGAGGCCCCGGGCGGCCTGGCTCTTCACCGTCCCGGGTGAGCAGCCCAGCAGCGTGGCGGACTCCTCGACCGACAGGTCCTCCCAGTACCGGAGAATCAGGACGGCACGTTGGCGCGGCGGCACGGCGGCCAACGCCTGGAGCATCACCAACCGGTTCTCCGGCGAGTGCGGCGGCGTCGGCCGATCGGTGTCCGCGCCGCCCACCTGCTCTCGTCGCCACCAGCCGCGCCGTCGCTCGTCGAGGAACGTGCGGACCAGGATCTGGCGCACGTAGGAGTCCAGCACCTCGTGCCGCGCCACCCGGTTCCAGACCAGGTAGAGCTTCGTGAACGCCGTCTGCACCAGGTCCTCCGCCCGGTGCCAGTCGCCACAGAGCAAATAGGCGGTGGCACGCATCGCGTCCGACCGCGCCGCGAAGTACTCCGCGAACGCGGCGTCGCGATCAGCCATGAGAAACCTCCGTCCCCACGATTCGAGTTAGTCACGCGGTGTCCCCCTCGGCGGGTTGCACGGGGAAGCAACTGCGCCGGACCCTTGTGTCACGACCAACGCGCGGCAACCGCCGGCCGTGACGCGCGGTAGCTGGCGACCCACCGGCCGACCCGCCTGCCGTCACCCGTACCGGCGCGCTTCACAGGGACCTCACAGGGGTGCTCGATAGGGTGCGATCGAGCAACGTCCGGCTCCACGGTGGAGCCCTCGGCGGTCGCACGGGAGTTCCGATGGTCTTCAAGAAGATGATGAGCGCGTTCGGTGTGGGCGGCCCCAGCGTCGACACGGTGCTGACCAACCCGAACACCCGTCCGGGTCTGGGCCTCGACGGGCAGGTCAACCTGCTCGGCGGGGACACGCCGGCAAAGATCGAGCAGGTGGTGCTCGGGCTGGTCACCCGGGTCGAGATCGAGGGGCACGACACCGAGTACGCGGGCATGGTGGAGTTCCACCGCATGGTGGTCAGCGGCCCGCTGGAGCTGGCCCCGAAGCAGCAGTTGGCCATCCCGTTCCAGCTGCCGGTGCCGTGGGAGACGCCGATCACCGACGTCTACGGCCAGCGGCTGCGCGGCATGACGATGGGTCTGCGTACCGAGCTGGCGGTGGCCCGCGCGGTGGACAAGAGCGATCTGGACCAGGTGGCGGTGCACCCGCTGCCGGTGCACGAGCGGATCCTCGACGCGTTCCAGCGCCTCGGCTTCCGGTTCAAGAACGCCGACCTCGAACGCGGTCAGATCTACGGCGTGCAGCAGACGCTGCCGTTCTACCAGGAGATCGAGTTCTTCGCGGCGCCGCAGTACGCGCAGACGGTCCGCGAAGTCGAGCTGACCTTCGTGACCAACCAGTACGGCGTCGACGTGGTGCTGGAGTGCGACAAGCGGGGCGGCTTCCTCAGCTCCGGGCACGACAGCTACGGCCGCTACCAGGTCGCGCACGCCGACGCCGACCGGCTCGACTGGACGCAGGTCGTCGACGGCTGGCTACGCGAGACGACCTCGCACTACGGCAGCATGCACGCCGGCGGCTTCGGGCACGCCCCGGCGTACGGCGGCCACCAGGGACACCACGGACACGGGCGTGGCCCGGGGATGGGCGGGATGCTCGCCGCCGGCGCGCTCGGCGTCGCCGGCGGCCTGGTCGCCGGGGAGCTGATCGAGGACGCCTTCGAGGGCGACCTGGGCGAGGACCTCGGCTTCGACGAGTAGGTCCATCGGTTTCGCAAGTGGGACGCGTAGGACGGCGGCCTCCGGGAGTTCCCGGAGGCCGCCGTCCGTAGGAAGCGTCAACGCCGGCCGGTGCGCCGCTCGCTGAGCGACCGCTTCGGCGACCCGGCCTTCGAGAGACCTCGGCTCACCAGGTAACCGGCGGTCAGCGCGGCGATGATCCACCACGACTGAACCGGGTTGTTGATGTTCAACCCGTTGGTGTCCGAACCGCCCCAGAACGCGGCGATCACCACGCCCGCCATCACGACGGCGTAAATCCAGAATTCCGTCGTGAGAAACGCCTGCTTGGTCTCGGTGCCGGTCTGCGGCATCTGCTCCCGATGCCCGTCACTGATCACCGGCATCGGACGCGTCGGCGTCTCCTGCATGGCCTGACGGTTCTGAACGTCGGCGGCCGGTCGGTTCATCGGCCTGGTGGATGCAGCCTGGGTGCTCATCTTGTCCTCCTCAGGATGCGATGAGTCGTGCGCTCCCCGCCCCGCTACCGCGTTTCGGCCACGGCATGGTTTCGGGTCTCGTGGCGGGGACGCTCACCGACTACCCGAGGCTCAGGGAGAGGTAACACCCGGTGCCGGTCCGGAAATCGGCGGTGGTCTGCGTCGCACCGACGCCGGTGACGCCCTGGGCGGGCACCACCGGCGTGGTACGTCAGCGCAGGCCGTTGCGGATCGCGACGCCGACCAGCAGGGCGGGGTCGTCGGTGATGATGCCGTCCACACCGAGTTCGATCACGCGCTGCATCACCGACGCGTCGTCGACGGTGTAGGGAACCACCTTCAGCCCGTACCGGCTCTGCAGGGTCCGCACATCCGGTCCGTGGAAGTACGCCGGGTTCTCGCGCAGGTACCAGTCGGCTGAGGCGACGGTGCCCTGCGCCGGGTCGTGCACCTGCCAGTTGGCCGACACGGTGCCGGCGCCGGCGGCCCGGATCAGCTTCCCGAGGTCCTGGTACTTCCACCAGTCCAGCCCGGCCGTCCAGGGGCTCTTCACGGACCGGTCGCCGTACACCGCCTGCAACGAGCACTCGTCGGCGAGGCTGGCGCACTCGGCCGGGCCGTACTGCCAGAGCAGCGCGACGGTGTCGATGCGCTTGTTCAGCCGGCGGGCGTAGGTGATGGTTCGCCAGTCGAAGGACTGGATCGTGACGCGGTCGGTGAACCCGGCCCGCTCGATCGCGGTCACCAGCTTGCGGGTGAAACTGCGGTACGGCTCGGTGTCGTCGACCAGTGGGCTGATCTTGGTTTCGATGTTCATCCGGATGTCGTTCCGGCCGCTGCGCTCCACCAGCGCGAAGACCTCGTCGAGTGTGGGGATCCGGGCACCGGGAGCGGGCACCTGCTCGGGTAGCTCGGGCAGCGTCCTGGTGCCGCAGTCGATCGTCTTGATCTGTGCGAGGGTCAGCTCGTGCACCAGCTTGCCGACGTACGGGAACTCCGGGTCACCCGGGCGGGCCGGCGCGGTGTCGACGCAGTGCGAACCGTTGATGGCGCGATCGTGCAGCACGACGAGCGCGCCGTCGGCGGTGACCCCCGTGTCGAGCTCCAGGGTCGAGATCGCCTTGTTCCCCAGCGCGTTGGTGAACGCGGGCAGGGTGTTCTCCGGCAGTTCGGCCCGGCCGCCGCGGTGCGCCTGAATGTCGAAGGGCGAGGCGTACGCCTTCGGCAGCCGGTAGCCGCGCTGCGCGAGCAGGCCGCGCAGCCGGTCCGGGTAGTCGGTGATGAGGCCGTCCACGCCGTCGTCGATGAGCTTCGCCATGGTCGGCACGTCGTCCACCGTCCACGGGATCACCTTGATGCCGTAGCGGTGGGCCCGCGCCACCATCTCCTTGGTGACGTACGGCTGATAGTCGGGGTCGGTGACCATGCCGTTCTGTGGGAAGCCGTGCACGGGTGAGAACGCGGCCGCGCCGAAGCTGCGGATTGCCTTGATCGGATCGCCGCCGAAGTCGTCGATGTCGAGGCCGCCCAGCCACGGCGAAGCGCCCGGCTGGCCCGTCTGCAGGAAGTCGTAGTTGGTGAGGGCCACCAGCGGCAGCCGTGGTTCGACCTGGCGCATCCGCATCAGCGCGCCCCAGTCGAAGCTCTGGATCGTCACCTGCCCGAGCAGGCCGGCGCGGCGGATCTCGGCCGCGGTGACCTGCACGAACTGTTCCCGAGGCGCGGTCTCGGCCGGCGCGCCGGCCTCCACCTTGGTCTCCACGTTGAGCTTCACGTCGTCGGCGTCGTACCGCTTCACCAGGTCGAAGACCTCGCGCAGCAGTGGCATCCGCGCACCCGGCACGGCGAGCTGACCCGGCTTGTCCGCCAGCGTCTTCGAGCCGCAGTCGAGGGTGCGTACCTGGGGCAGGGTGAGCGTGTTGACGTACTTCCCGACGTACGGGTACTCCGGATCGCCGGGCGTCACCGGCGCGGTGTCGACGCACTTCGCGCCGCTGATCCTGCGGTCGTGGGTCACCACGGCCTGCCCGTCCTCGGTGATCTGTACGTCCAGTTCGAGGGTGCCGACCCCGAGCTGGAGGGCGTTGCCGAACGAGGCGAGCGTGTTCTCCACCCGCAGCCCGAGGCCGCCGCGGTGAGCCTGCAGGTCGAACGTCCGGTCCGGACGCGGCTTCGCTGCGGCGGGCGCCGTGAGCCCGGTTGTCACGGTCGCCGCCGCAAGGGCCGCGACCGCGATACGTCGTACTGTGCGCACGCTGTCACTCCTCCTCCGGCAGGCCACTCCCGCCGGTCGCGGGTCAGCATGGGCAGTGGGTACGGCGGGGAGGCGCACAGCGGGAAACGCGCGGGTTAACCGGTAGGGACGGTGTATGTCCACCTCGTCGATGCGTGAGTGGTTGTGCGCGTTCCCTTCTCCTGACGGAGGTTCGTCGTGCCGGCTGAGGGTCCGGCGCGACGGCGTCCTTTGCGGCGACCGGGCCGTCCGTCGCTGTTCGACGCGGGATCCGCGGCGCGGCCGCCGTGTTTGACGTCCCCGGCGGCGGGCACGCAGCGAGACCGACGTTTCTGCGAGGTGGTTTGACGTGCGTGAGGATGACATGCGACAGGAGGCCGCCCGGCGGGCCGAGGAACGCATCGCCGGCGGGATCTACGGCAAGGGCGCCGTCGACGAGGTGACGGTGCCGCGCACGGATGTGCAGCGGGCGATTCAGGATGTCGACCCGGACGACCCGGCACACGAGCGGATCGACCCGACCGTGCTCCGCGACGGCGGGCCCGTCGGCGGGCAGGGAGCGGTCACCACGACCGGCGGCACCGCCGGCCCGGCCAGCGCGCGGCGGGTGGCGCGGCAGCCGGAGCAACATCGCGGCAAGGTGGCGCCGACGACCACCGGGGACGCCACCACCGGTGGCATGAGCACCCCGGCCGGCGGATCCACAAGTGACCAGTCCAGCAGCGCCAGCCAGGTGGGCAACTTCACCACCGAGACGGACCCGTCCCGGTGATCATGAGGTTGGCGGGACTGTCCGAGATCGAAAGCCCACGCCAACCTCATGATCGACCGGTGGTGTCCTCCGTCAGGCCGTCGTGGCCGGGCGGAGGACGCCGAGGCGTTGGGTGGCCCGGGTGAGGGCGACGTAGAGATCGCTGCGGCCGCGCGGCGACTCCGCCACGATCAGGTCCGGGTCGATCACCAGCACCGAGTCGAACTCGAGCCCCTTCGCCTGCGCCACGGTGAGGACGACGACCCGGCTCTCCAGTTCGGGGTTGTCGCCGATGGCGGCCTCCGGCAGCGCCGCGGTGAGCGTCGCCCCCAGCTCGTCGACCAGTCCGGCCGGCACGATCACGCCGAGCCGGCCGTCGCCCAGCCCGGCCGCCTCCCGGGCCGCCGCGTCGACCAGCTCAACGGTCAGCCGGTCCGCGGCGACCGTGCGGTCCCACGGCGGTACGCCGCTGGCGCGTACGGAGCGGGGCGGGGTCAGCGTCGGGTCGATCTCGGTGAGCAGGTCGGCGGCGACCGCCATGATCTCCGCCGGGGTGCGGTAGCTGACGGTCAGCTCGGTCAGCCGCCACCGGTCGGCCACGTACGGCGCCAACGCCTCCCGCCAGGACCGGGTGCCGGTGAGCGCGCCCGTCTGCGCCACGTCGCCCACGATGGTCATCGACCGGCTCGGGCAGCGGCGCATCAGCAGGCGCCAGGCCATCGGCGACAGTTCCTGCGCCTCGTCCACGATGACGTGTCCGAAGGCCCACTTCCGGTCGGCCGCCGCTCGCTGCGCGGTGGTCAGCCGGTCCGTCTCCTCCTGCCGTTCCAGCAGCCGTTCGGCGTCGATCAGGTCGGTCACACCGAGGATCTCACCGCCGTCGGCCTCGTCCTCCACGTCGATCGAGCGTGAGCCGCGGGCGATCTCCAGTACGCCTTCGGCGTACTCCCGTTGGAGCGAGCGGATGCGCTCCCGGAGAGCCGCGGCCTCGCGCTCGTCCTCGCCGAGCAGTTCGGCGGCCTCGTCGAGCAGCGGCACGTCGGCCGGCGTCCAGCCGCCCGGCTCCCGGTGCAGCAGCGAGCGCTCCTCCGCGGTGAGCATCGGCGCCGCGGTGGCGATGCGGTCCGGGTCGGCGTACAAGTCGGCGAGGAGTCGCTGTGGGCTGAGCACGGGCCACAGTTCGTCCAACGCCGCCCGGATCTCCGGCTCCTCCCGCAGCTCGCGGCGGATCTCAGCGCGGTCGGCCTCGTCGAGCAGGTTCTCGCCGCCCAGCGGATCGGCGCCGATGCGCTCGGCCACCTGCTCGGCGAGAGCGTGGACGATCTCGACGTCGAAGAGCGCCCGGGCCAGGTTGTGCGGTCGGCCGGTGCGGCGGGCCCGATCACGGGCCGCGCGTACCGTCTCGGGGTCCAGGGTGAGCGCTTCCCGCTCCACCTCGATCTCCATCGGTTCGTCCGGCACCCGCTGCCGGTCCCGCACCGCGGCCGCCAGCACGTCGACCATCACCGCGCGGCCCTTGAGCGCTGCGGTCTCGGCGGGCTCGACGCGGCGCGCCTGTACACCGGGGAAGAGGTCGGCCTGGGTACGCAGCAGCACACCGGTCTCGGCCAGCGCCGGGAGCACGTGGGAGATGTAGCGCAGGAACGTGGCGTTCGGGCCGAGCAGCAGCACGCCCCGGGTGGAGAGCTCGCGTCGGTGCGTGTAGAGCAGGTACGCCGCCCGGTGCAGCGCGACGGCGGTCTTGCCGGTGCCCGGGCCGCCCTGGACCACGAGGACGCCGGGAAGATCGGCGCGGATGATCTTGTCCTGTTCGACCTGGATGGTCTCGACGATGTCCCGCATCCGGCCGCTACGCCCGGCGTTCAAGGCCGCCAACAGCGACGCTTCGCCGGTCAGCTCCTCGTGTGCCGTGGGAGAGGCGGTGTTGATGTCCAGCACCTCGTCGTTGAGGCCGGTCACCTTGCGCTGCCGCGTACGCAGGTGCCGTCGGCGCCGTACGCCCTGCGGGTTGGCGGCCGTGGCGAGGTAGAACGGGCGGGCCGCCGGCGCCCGCCAGTCCATCAGCAGCGGGTCGTAGTCGCCGCTGGTGTCGAAGATGCCGATCCGGCCGATGTAGCGACGCGAACCGTCCTCGCCGTCGAGCCGGCCGAAACAGAGCCCGTTCTCGACCGCGGAGAGCTGCTCGACCTGTTCGGCGTACATGCGCACCGAACTGTCGCGCTGGGAACGGGCCTGGAGGGTGCCGCCGGTCGTCCGTAGCTCGTCGGTGAGCCGGCTGGCGGCCTGCTCACGAAGCTGGTCGAGGCGTTGGTAGAGCACAGAGACGTACTCCTGCTCGCGGCCGATCTCGTCGTCGAGCGGCAATTCGCCGGTACCGCCGGAGTGCCTTGACAAGCCGTCTCCCTAGAAACTATAATTGTTGCTGGAACGGCATTTTTTAGCCGTTCTTTTTTTATGCCTGAATTCTGAAAGATAGCGTGCCGCCGCCGTCTCGGCCAAACGAACGGACCGGTGGACTTCGCGACCGGTCCGGTACGTGCGACGGCGCCGCCGGTGATGTGCCGGCGGCGCCGTCGTCTCTCGATGTCCGCCCCTGTCGAATCGGGCGGGTGGCCAGGTCAGCCGCGGGCCGCCTCGTAGAGCCGCTCCGGGGTCACCGCCCCGGCCAGCACCCGGCCGTCGTCGGTGAGCAGCACGTTGAACAGCTTCGCGGTGAACAGCCGTCCGCTGCCCCAGGCGCCGCTGACCTCCGGCAACGAGCCGAGCACGCCGGCGATCTCACCGCCGGCCGGGCTCTTGGTCCCGGCGGCGCCCTTCGCGCCGACCTGCGCCACCAGCACCGTGGTCCAGCCGGTCCCGACCGTACGCAACTGCGGGTGCTCCGGCATCGCGGGCCTGGCGGCCGGGCGGTCCGTCCGATCGGCCTTCTCCTCCCGCACCGTCACGCCGGGCGGCGGGTTGAAGGTGAACTGGTCGGCGTCCGGGCGCCGGAAGTCGATCTGGGTGAACGCGACCTCGAAGGCAGGCTGGTCGCTGCCGGTCGCGAAGATCTCGAACCGCAGCGGGACGTGCTCGTCGGCGTCGATGGCGATCCGCACCTGGTGGACCAGCGACGCCTCGTCGCGCGGCTCCAGCACCAGTTCGTACGCCTCCCGCCCGGCGACCGTGGCGGCGCGCCCGACGCTGACCACGGTGCTCGGCTCGATGGCGGCGAGCGCCTGGTCGGCGGCCTCCTGGGGCGTGGCCGGCAGCTCCGGCGCGGCGTCGCCGCCGGTCCCGCGCTTCCCGGCGGCCTCGCTGCCCAGGGTGCGGTGGGTCGCCGTGTTGCCGCGGCTGTCCCAGGTCCACACGTCCCGGCCGTTGCGGATGAGGTCGCGTTCGCCGAGCGTGTCCAGCAGCGCGATCCGCTGCCGGTCCGGCCCGGAGTGCCAGACCCGCAGGGTGTGCGTACCGCTGGCCAGCGCGGCCAGGTCGTTGCTGCCCGCGGCGAGGCCCGCGATCGACGGCAGGCCCAGGTCGGCCCGTTGCACGACGGTGCCCGAGAGCCCTTCCAGCTGCGAGGTCTGCAGATCTACCAGGAGCTGCGCGGCGGTGCGGGGCGGCAGGCTCGGCTCGGCCTCGGCGGCGAACGTGCCGACCGCGGCGCCACCGCCGATCACGGTGACGGCGGCGGCCACCGGCACCAGCCAGCGCAGAACGGGACGGCTCTTCAGGACGGACATGATGTGACACCTCCTGATGACATACTGCCTGGTTCACGCTGTGACGGCGCTGAGAGCGGCCGATCCGAGCGCTCGTCCGGTGTCGGGAGTGTCGCCCGACACCACCGGATGGGCACGTTCAGGCGCCGGAGGGTCGGCCCGCCTCGCTGAGCAGTTGGTCGCCGAGTGCGGTCCGTGAGTAGAGCACCTGCCGGCCCGCGCGACGCGAGGTGAGCAGTCCGGCGGCGCGCAGCGCCTGAAGGTGCACGCTGAGCGTCGGCGCGGAGAGCGCCATCTGGGTGGCGGCCTGGCTGGTCGACATCGGCAGATCGAGCTGGGCCAGCAGGGCGGCCCGGGTCTGCCCGAGCACGCCGGCGAGCGCCGAGTCGGGCTGCTCGGAGTGCTCTCCCCAGAGCCGGCCGAGACCGCGCGGGGAGTAGGAGACGCTGGGCGACTCGGGCTGCGCGGTCCGCACCAGGACATCCGGCCAGGCGAAGGCGCAGGGCACGAGGAGCAGGCCTCGTCCGCCGCAGTCGGCGTGGCCCTCGTAGTACTTGGCGATCGTCAGCGTCTGGTCGGCGAACGTCACCGACGGATGCAGATTGTTCATCATCCGGTCGACGCCACCGTCGGCCAGCGCCTCGAGCCGGTACGCGATGTCCTCGTTGAGCAGCGCGTCGATCCGCGGCCAGTGCGGGGCGATGGCAACCCGGTGGTACGCCTCGATCGCCTCGGTGATCGGTCCGATGCCCGCGTCGGGCCGGTCCACCAGCGCCTGGAGCAGTGCCCGCCGCCGTTCGCAGCCGGGCCCCTGCTGGGCGACCCGGTGTGACGCCAGGTGCGCCAACTCCTTGGCCACCGCCTCCGGGTCGGCGTCGGCGACCTGCGCGAGGGCGTCCGCGAAGGTCGGGGACCGGCGACCCGGCGGCGGTACCAGGAAGTCGGGGATGTAGCCCGCCGGGCGCACCAACGCTCGCAGCAGGTCCAGATCGCGCTTGCGCAGCCTGCCCGCGCACTCGGCGAACCGGTCGATCCAGGGACGGTGCAGGTGCCGTCCCCGACTCCCGGCGGCCAGCGCACGGAGGCTGGCGACGGTCTCCGTGAGGGGCGAGGCGGCGAAGCGTACCCGGGCCAGGTCGGCCGCCGTGAAGTGCAGGTGGATCAATCAGCCACCCCTCCCGATTAGGTCTGAGCCTAATCGTGGCCGGGCGTGGGACACCACTACAGACTGAGGTCACCATTCGGACAACGGATAGGACATTGAGAATGCGCACGCTGATCTACACCGCCTTCGTCTCGCTCGACGGCGTCGTCGACTCGCCCGGCGGTGGCAGCCCGACCGAGAACCACCGCAGCGGTGGCTGGACCTACAAGGACATCAAGGTCGTGCCCGAGGCGTACGAGCTCAAGGGCCGGGAGACCCAGGAGGCCACCGCGCTGATGTTCGGCCGGAAGAGCTACGAGGTGTTCTCGCCGGTGTGGCCGGACATGGCGGAGTTCGCCGACCTCAAGGAGCTGCCGAAGTACGTCGTGTCCGGCACCCTCGGCGAGGACGCCCTCGTCGACAACTGGGGTGACATCACGATCCTGCGCAGCCTCGACGACATCGCGAAGGTCAAGGAGACCGACGGTGGCCCGATCTTCATCCACGGCAGCGCCACCCTCGCCCGCAACCTCTCCGACGCCGGCCTGATCGACCGCTACCATCTGCTGCTCTACCCGTTGCTGCTCGGCGCCGGCAAGCGGATGTTCAGCGACACCGACAAGGACAAGCAGATGTTGAAGCTGCTCGAGTCCGAGACGTACGCCAACGGCATCACCAAGCTCGTCTACGACGTCGTCCGCTGAGGCTCCCCGCCGCCATGACCAGCGGAGCGACGACGGACGCCCTGCCCGCGGCCTACGAACGGCTGCACGCGTACGGGCCGGAGTTCGGGGGCGACGAGGAGGGCAACCACGGGCTGACCAACCACGGCCCGATGGCCGTGGAGGTCATGGTCCGGCGGGGGCTCGACATCGACGTCGAGGGCTGGCTCGGGCGCTACGTACGCCGCCTGGCGGAGCTGCCCGGCACGAGCGAGGCCGTCCGGCGCGGCGAGTGGAACGTGGCGCTGGGCCAGGCACGACGGCTGCCGGACTGGACCGCGTTCTTCCGGCACG
The DNA here is from genome assembly GCF_040639715.1 of Micromonospora sp. NPDC023737. Taxonomy (NCBI): domain Bacteria; kingdom Bacillati; phylum Actinomycetota; class Actinomycetes; order Micromonosporales; family Micromonosporaceae; genus Micromonospora; species Micromonospora sp. NPDC023737. The sequence continues at coordinate 360,586 of NZ_JBFAAL010000001.1, read as the reverse complement.
AGCTGACCGAACGCCCGTGGTCGGAGGTGCTCGCCGAGTGGTGGCCGCGACTGCTGCCGGGGATCGTGGCCGGCTCCACCCACGGCGTCATCCGGGTCGGGCACGCGGTGCGTACGCTGCGCGGCACGGATCGCCCACCGGCCCGGCAGACCCTCGACGAATTGGCCCACGGGCTGGCGTTCTGGGCGGCACGTTACCGCGAGCTCGGCGGGACGGTCGCGCCCGCGGGCACCCTCACACCGGACCAGGCCCTGCGGGCCGTCACCCGGCTCGAGGACCAGAGCGGCTTCATCGCTCACCGGCTCGACCGGCTCGAGCGCAGCCCGGGCTGGACCGCGAGCCTGCGTGCGCTGGAACCCGCCCCGTCCGCCGAGCAGGTCCCGGCGCGGGTGGAATCGCTCGTCGACCTCGCAGCCAAGGCCTACCTCGGGTTCGGTCACGGCTCACCGGTCCTGCTGGTGCACGCCGCCACCGCGCCCAACGCCGTGCGGCACGTGCTCCCGGTCCTGCCGACCGAACAGTGGCTGCCGAGCCTCACGGCGGCCTGGGCGGCCGTGGTGGCGGTCGTCGCCACGTACGCCCCGGCCCGGCCGGCACCGTACGCGGAGATCGTCCGACGCCATCCGCAGCCGACCCGTGCGGACGCGCTCCAGCAGGCGGCCGAGCACGGCGACGAGCACGTCCTGAAGTTCGCCGACACGGCAGTCGAGTCGTACGACCGCACCGGCGACCCAGAGCTGCTCACCGCGACCCTGCACGCCGGTCGGTTGATCGACCGTCCCTGACGCGGGACGGCTCCGGCCTCCTCGCCCGGCTTCGAGGGCGAGGAGGCCGGAGTGCGGCGCAGTGGCACCCTTGATCCGTGCGGCTGCTGGTGGTGGAGGACGAGGCGCGGCTGGCGGCCTCGCTGCAACGAGGTCTGCAGGCTGAGGGCTTCGCGGTGGACGTGGCGCCGACCGGGCCGGCCGGATTGGACGCGGCGCGGGGCGGTGGCTACGACGCGATGATCCTGGACGTCATGTTGCCGGGTTGTTCGGGCTACGAGGTGGTCCGTCGGCTGCGTGCCGAGGAACACTGGCTTCCGGTGCTCATGCTCTCGGCCAAGGACGGCGAGTACGACCAGGCCGACGGGCTGGACTGCGGGGCCGACGACTATCTCACCAAGCCCTTCTCGTACGTGGTGCTGCTGGCTCGGCTGCGCGCGCTGCTGCGGCGCGGCGCGCCGGAACGCCCGGTCGTGCTGGCGGTGGGCGACCTCAGGCTCGACCCCGCGCGGCGGCGGGTGACCCGGGCCGGCACGGAGGTGGCACTTACCGCCCGTGAGTTCGCGCTGCTCGACTACCTGATGCGCCGCCCCGGCGAGGTGGTCTCCAAGACCGAACTGTTGGACCACGTCTGGGACGCGAGTGTGGAGACGGCACCCAACGCCGTCGAGGTCTACGTCGGCTACCTGCGCCGCAAGATCGGCCGCGAGCGACTGGAGACGGTCCGCGGCGCCGGCTATCGGCTCGCCACGTGAGCGCGCTGCCGCGTCCGTGGCTGCCCGCGCTCGGGCTGCGCGGCCGGCTGATGGCGATCGGCGTGTTCGGTCTCTCGGTCGGACTGGCGCTCGGCGGGCTGGTGCTGCTCGGTGTGCTGGGTTACGTGCTGCAGCGCAGCGTGGACAGCGAGGCGTTCCGCACCGCGGACGCGGTCGCCCTGCTCGCCGCCGAGGACGCGTTGCCCGATCCACTGCCGGTGGCCGGCGGGCAGGTCCGGGTCCAGGTGATCGACACCCAGGGGCGGGTACGGGCCGCGTCGATCGACGCCGACCGCCTGGTGCCGATGGTCCGCCCGGAGCGGCTCGAACCGCACCGCCGGCAGCGCCTGTCGGTGTCGGGGGAGCGGGCCGGGCTCGCCGGCCCGGTCCGGGTCGTGACGGTGCCCGCCGGTACGGCCACCGACCCGCTCACCGTCCTGGTCGCGAAGTCGATGACGGACGTACGGCACAGCACGCAGGTGGTCGGGAGCATCCTCCTGATCAGTTTTCCGTTGCTGGTGGCGGTCCTCGCCGCGGTCGCCTGGCGGGTGGTCGGCGCGACCCTGCGGCCGGTGGAGGCGCTGCGTCGCGGCGCCGAGGAGATCACCGGACGAGCCGGACCCGACCGTCTTCCGGTGCCCGCCTCGCGCGACGAGGTGCACCGGCTGGCCGTCACCCTCAACGGGATGTTGGATCGGCTGGATTCGGCTCGGCGACGACAGCGGGCCTTCCTCGCCGACGCGGCCCACGAGCTGCGCAGTCCGGTCACCAACATCCGCACCGAACTGGAGGTGGCCCGCCGCCTCGGCGACCGTACGGACTGGGCGGCGGTGACCGAGAACCTGCTCGCCGACACCGAACGGCTGGGCCGGCTGGTGAACGACCTGTTGCTGCTGGCCCGGCTCGACGAGTCCGACGCCGACCAGGACGGGAATGCCGGCACGACCGGGGCGGGCGGCGGTGTCAGCGGCGCGGCCGGGGCGGGCAGCGGCGTCAGCGGCGGGGCCCGGTCGAGCGGCGTCGGCCCGGTCGAGTTGGGCGAGTTGCTCACCGCGGTCGCCGCCCGCTACCCGTCGCCGCCGGTCCACGCGTCGCCGCCGGACGAGCCGCTGTGGATCGTCGGGCACCCGGACGAGTTGCGCCGGGTGCTGACCAACCTGGTGGACAACGCGGTTCGGCACGCGCGTACCCGGGTGGTGCTGGCCGCCGTACCGGACGGCGCGTACCACCTGGTGACGGTGACCGACGACGGACCGGGCATTCCCGCCGCGGACCGCGATCGGGTCTTCGACCGGTTCACCCGGCTGGACGACGCGCGGGCCCGCGACGCCGGTGGGGCCGGCCTGGGGCTGTCGATCGTCCGCGAGCTGGTGCGCCGGGCCGGTGGCACGGTCAGCCTCGCCGACGCCGACCCCGGACTGCGGGTACTGCTCCGCCTCCCGCCCCTACCCACCGACGACCGCAGCAACTAGTTCACGGAAAGAGTGGCTATTCGCCGCGGAATAGCCACTCTTTCCGTGAAGGTGCGCGGATCTTGGGCGGGGGGGAGGGCGGGGTTGGGGCGGAAGGTGGGGTGGGGCGGTGGGGTTAGCGGCGGTGGGTGCAGATTTCGTCGGCGGTGGCGACGGTGTCGGTGGACCAGACGACCGCCACCGTGAAGCAGTAGTCGTTGCTCGGGCTCAGCCCGTAGACCACGAAGTCGCTCGTGCCTGCGGGCAGATCCGTGAGGGCGCTCTTGGGCTGGCCGGCCCTTCCACCCGAGATGACCACCGGCCCCTCGCCGCCGGCCGGGTAGGTCCAGCGCAGTGCGACGTTGTCCCGGTTGTCGCGCAGGTCGACCCCGGCGGGAGGGGCGCCGATGCGGGGCGTCGGGCTCGCCGCGGCGGACCGGCTCGCGGTCGTGCTCGTCGGGGTGGAGCCGGCCGAGCCGGGCGGTAGCTCGGGCGGCGGGTCGTCGCCGCCGACCCGGGACACGCCGGCGATCACCGCCGCGGCGCCGAGCAGCACCACGGCCACCCCGGCGATCACGAGCGTTACCAGTCGCCGCCCCGACGTGGAGGGCGTGCGGCGCACCGGCACGGGCAGCAGCCTCGACGGCTCGTACGGCTCGACGTCGCGGCGTACCCGGTGCACGCCGTCGGCCTCCTGCTGCCCGCCGCCGAGCGCCATCACCGCCGGTGGCACGGCGCTCCCGGCCGGCGGGGCGGCGTCGTCGACCGGCGGGTAGCCACCCGCCTCCGTTCCGGAGAGGGGCGGCGGCCCGTCCCCGGCTGAGGTCGTCCACTCCGCCCCGAGCCGCGCATCGCCGTGCGGCGGCAGCGTCCCGGCGCCGCCGCCCGATCCACCGGGCGGCTCGGCGCCGGCGCCCGGGACCTGTTGGTCGGAGTCCGGCGACCACCAGGCCTGCTCCGCCCTCGCCTGCTCCGCCCCCGCCGGGTCGTCCACCGGCTGGCGCGGCACCGGTACGGTCCGCCCCTCCGGCTCCGACGGCGGGTACCCCGGCGTGTCCCCGTAGGACGGGGTGCGGGCGGCGGGCACGACCGGCGCGTCGTGCGCGGCCGGCGGGGAGTCCGAACAGACGTGATCCGGGTTGGCGGCGGCCCGGGCCAGCGTGGCGACCTGGCCGGCGAGCGGGTCGTCGCCGGCGAGGTGCTGCCGGCAGAGCTCCCGGGCCAGGGCGAGGCTGTCGTGCGCTTCGCCGAACTGCCCGCAGTCGCGCTGCATCGCGCCGAGCCGGGCCAGCATCTTGATGCCGCTGGGATGCCCGTCGCCGTAGACCTCGCGGTGCAGCTCCCAGGCGTCCTGCAGGCGGTCCCGGGCGGTCCGGCATTGCCCGCGGGCGTACTCGACGGTGGCCAGGTCGGCGTGGGCGGCGAGCACCCGCAGCGACTCCGGCCCGTCCTGCGCGGTCAGCTCGATGATGACGTCCCGGTAGAGCCGGGCGGCCCGTGGATGGCTGCCCACCCGGTGCAGCACCGCGGCCAGGGTCGCGGCGGCGGCCACCGTACGCGGGTCGGAACGGCCGTGCAGCCGGGTGTGGGCGGCGTACGCGAACGCGGCCCAACCTCGGGCGGAGTGTGGCTCGCCGAGGGCGACCAGGACCCGCGCCTGGAGGCTCGCCGCCTCGGCCAGTTCGGTGGTGGCGTTCGCCGGGCGTGGATCGGCGTCGCTCAGCGCGTCGGAGAGCAGCCGTTGAGCACCGGCCAGGTCGCCGGTGGACACCAGGTGATGCGCCTGGTCAGTCAGTTCGCCGAAGCCGGAGGGCACGCCCCATCGTGCTCATCCGAGAACGGTAAGTACAAGACCCGCGCCGGTGTGGATGCGTCAGGATCCGGTCAGGTGGGCGGCCAGCGTCTCGCTGATCCTGCGCAGCTGGTCGACCTGGGCGGGGGAGAGGGCGTCGAACAGGTGCCGGCGTACGCCCTCGACGTGGCCGGGCGCGGCGGCCGCGAGCGTTTCGAAGCCGGCCTCGGTGAGGTGTGCGACCTGGCCGCGCCGGTCGGTGGGGCAGTCCTCGCGACGGACCCAGCCGGCGGCCTCGAGGCGGGCGACGGCGTGCGAGAGCCGGCTGCGCGACGATCCGGTCAGCTCGGCCAGCTCGCTCATCCGCATCCGGCGATCCGGTGCCTCGGAGAGGCGGACCAGGATCTCGTAGTACGCGTGCGGCATGCCCGCGTCCCGTTGCAGCTCGCGGTCGAGGGCGTCCATCACGCCGCGGGAGGCGGCGAGGAACGCCCGCCAGGTGCGCTGCTCGTCCGTGTTCAACCACCGCGTCATGACACCCATCATAACGTCAGTAGTTGAACGCTCAACTAAATCGGGCTACCGTTGGGGCATGGGAATCCACCGGCTCAACCACGCCGTCCTCTACGTCAGCGACCTCGCCCGCAGCGTCGCCTTCTACCGCGACGCGCTGAGCTTCCGTCCGGTCGAGATGGCCCCGGACGGCTTCCGCGGCGCCTTCCTCCAGGCGCCCGGCTCGACCAACGACCACGACCTCGGCCTGTTCGAGATCGGCGCGGGCGCCGGCCGGTCGACCGCGGGGCGCGGCACCGTCGGCCTCTACCACCTGGCCTGGGAGGTGGACACGCTCGACGAGCTCGCCGTCACCGCCGAACGGCTCGCCGCGGCCGGCGCGCTGGTCGGCAGCTCCGACCACGGCACCACCAAGAGCCTCTACGGGCAGGACCCCGACGGCCTCGAGTTCGAGGTGGTCTGGCTCGTCCCGGCCGACCTGCTCGACGACGCCGCCCGCGCCGCACGCAAGCGCATCGGACGGCTCGACCTCGACCGCGAGCGGCAGCGCTACGGCGGGCAGACCCGCGGCGGGGTGGGCATCTCCGTGCCGGCCTGACCGGCCGGTGCGGTAGAACGGCAGGATGCCGACCGACCCGACCGCCGCCGCCCTCCGCGAACTGCTCGTCCGCCAGCTGGAGACCTGGCTGCCGACGGCCCTGCACCGTTCTCGACGGGCCACCGTGGCCCTGGCGTACGCGCACCCCGACGTCGACTCCGCCGAGGCCGCGCTGCGGCTCGTCGCCGGGCAGGCCGACCGGCTACGCGGGCTCCGGCTCACCGTGCTGGTGCTCGCCGAGGCGGCGGCCGACCTGCCGGCCCGGCTCGGCCCGATCGAGGCCGGGCTGCCGGCCGACGTCGCCGTGCACGTGGTGCCGGGTGACCCGAGCCGGCTGCCGGTCGCGCTGAAGGCGGGCGGGGCGGCCGGTGCCCCGCTCTTCTCCTTCGTGGACGCCGTCGGCGCCTCCGGTGTCCCCGACGCCGCGGTGTTACGAGCAGCGGCCGGCGGCCGACCCGCCGAGCTCCTGCTCCGCGCCGGCCGCAGCGCCCGCGCCGAACTGGACGCGGCCGGCTTTCCGCTGGTGACCGAGGTGGATCTGGTGCCCGCAGGCGGCGAGACGGCGTCGATCACGTTCGGCACCGGGTCGGACCGGAGCCTGGAGGCGTTCAAGGAGACGCTCTGGGTGGCCGGCGACGTACGGCTGCGCGACCCGGCTGGGCGGCTGCCCGACGCCGGCGGCGATCCGGAGCTCGACCCGCTGGGCCGGGAACTCCTCGCCGAGCTGGCCCGAACCGGCCCCCGTACGGTCACCGAGCTTCGCCGCCACGCGCTGACCGCGACCGTCTACCGCTCGTCGGACGCGCTGCGGGCGCTGACCGACCTGCTCGCGGCGGGCGTGGTCACCCGTGACCCGGCCGAGGGACGGCTCGGCGGCGACGTGGTCCTCACCCGCTCGGCCGGAGCAGCCTGAACAGCACCGACACCCGACGGCGAACGGGGTGCCGGTGTCGCCACCGGCACCCCACACGTCCTCCGGAGCTCAGCGGCGGGACTTGTCCTGCTTCCAGGACAGCGGGCCGGGTAGATCGACCCGGTGCGCCCGCGCCCGGGAGTTCCAGGACCACCGGCCGATCTTCACGCTCCACGAGGAGAAGCCGTTCTCGGTGAAGTTGAGGATCAGCGGCCCGATCTTCTGCCGCTTGCGGAACATCACACCCATCGCCGGGCTCCCTTCCCCGCCATGCCTGTCGTGTCGGGATCGAAGATGCCCGCAGCGGCGGATCGGGAAACGCCCGCGTGGTCCACGGTGGATTCAGCGCGGTCGCCGGGCGTTGGGGAGAGCGTCGAGCGCGCGATCGAGGCTCGGCTCGACGAGCGTACGGGGCCGGACGACCTGGCCGGGTAGCGGCTGCTCGCGGGCGGCCCGGAACGCGCCGGGGCTCGTTCCCGTCTCGCGGGTGAAGAACCGCCCGAAGTTGGTCGGCTCGCTGAAGCCGAGGCCTCGGCCGATCCGGGCGATCGGTTCGTCGGTTGCCGCGAGCAAACGGCTGGCCTGCAGGGCCACCCGCTCGTCGATCACCTGCTTGGCGCTGCGCCCGGTCACCGCCAGACAGGCCCGGGTGAGCGTACGCACCGAGCAGCCCAGCCGCGCGGCGTAGTCCTCGACCCGGCGGGTGTGCCGGTAGCCGCGTTCGACTTCCCGGCAGAGCCGGTGGAAGGTGGCTTCCTCGGGCCGGGACGTCGACGGCCCGCCGCCGGCCAGCGTGAGCCGGAGCAGCAGCACGGCGAGCTGATGGCGCAGCAGCCCTCGCGCGGCGGGCACCGCCCGGTGCCGGGCACAGTCCACGGCGAGCTGGCTCACCTCGGTGATCACCGCGTCCTCGTCCTCGCCGGCGAGTTGCCGCCAGGTCGGTACGGCGTCCGGATCCACGTCGAGGCCCCGCAGGGCGTTGGCGTTCCAGCGCACCACCGTGGCGTCCAGCTGTGGACAGGGGCAGCGCAACACCTGCCCGGCGTGCACCCGCAGCAGGGTGCCGGGGCGGCACGGGATCGGCTCGAAGTCCAGTTCGGCGTCACCGTGCCCGCTCGTGGTCAGCACCAGCAGGTCCCGGTCGACCAGCACCGGCCGCCGCCAGCCGGGATCGCCGGCCAGGCCGGCCAGCCCGAGAGTGTCGATCTCGGCGGCGGCGGAGGGGAGAGCCGTGCTGACCGTTGCCGGGGGGTACTGACCAGAGGAGACCATCGCACCCGACGTTAGCCCGCAACGCAGGTCGTTGCATCTCTCTGCCGCGCCGCGGATCTTCGACGTGGTGCGTCCGCCGACGGACCGCGGCGGCACGGTCTTGTCCCGGTCCGCCGGGCCGGGCTACGTTACCCGGCGGTAGTGCCGGTCGGCGACGACAGTGCCGCGTCGTCACTCGACCGGCCGCCGCCAGCTGGACGGCCGGCGGCGACCCGGCGACTCGCGATGGGATGGGCATGACGGATCTGTTCTCGGTCGAAGGCAAGACGGTCCTGGTCACCGGCGGTTCCCGAGGCATCGGCCTGATGATCGCCCAGGGCTTCGTGCAGGCCGGCGCGCACGTGATCATTTCGTCGCGGAAGGCGGACGTCTGCGCCGCCGTGGCCGAGAAGCTCTCCGCGGAGGGACGCTGCGAGGCGATTCCGGCGGACCTGTCCACCGACGCCGGCGCCGAAGCGCTCGCCGCCGCGATCCGCCAGCGGTACGACCGGCTCGACGTTCTGATCAACAACGCGGGTGCGACCTGGGGCGCGCCGCTGGAGGCGTACCCGGAGAGCGCGTTCGACAAGCTCTGGGCGGTGAACGTCAAGGCCGTGTTCCGGCTCACCACCGCGCTGCTGCCGGCCCTGCGCGCCGCAGCGAGCGACGGCGACCCCGCCCGCGTGATCAACATCGGCTCCATCGACGGCGTCCGGGTGCCGTGGATGGAGGTGTACGCGTACTCGGCGACCAAGGCTGCCGTGCACATGCTCACCCGCAGCCTCGCCCACCAGCTCGCCGGCGACCGGATCACCGTCAACGCGATCGCGCCCGGCCCGTTCGAGAGCAAGATGATGGCGTTCGCCCTGGACGACCCGACGTCCCGGGCGACCATCGAGCAGCAGGTGCCGCTGGGGCGGATCGGGCGGCCGGAGGACATGGCCGGCACGGCCATCTACCTCTCGTCGCGCGCCGGGGCGTACCTCACGGGAGCGGTCATTCCGGTCGACGGGGGCATCACCACCCACGGCTGACCGCGAACCGGCCCCCGGGGCGGGCGTCGGCGTACACCTGGGCATGCCGGAGCCGCGCGGACTCGGCAGGTCCGCGCGGCTCCTGTGGCCGAATGGCCGGTGTTGCCCGGTGTGCGGGTACTCAGCGGCCGGCGAGCAGCCGGTTCACCGCCGTGTCGACGTCCAGGTGCTCGGCCTCGCGGCCGCGCGGGACGACGACGTACGTCCGCCGCAGGAAGCGCACCAGGACGCTCCGCGGCACCTCGAAGAGAGCGTTGCCGTCGGGTGACGACAGCGCGAGCGCGACGAAGTCGCCGCGCGGGGTGGCCCACGGCCATACCCGGACGTCCCCGATGCCGGCCGGTTCGTCGAGCCCGGTGACCAGCAGTTCGCGGGCGAAGGACCAGCTCACCGCCTCGCCTCCGGCCGACTCGGCATGGAACAGGACATGGACCGCATACGGGTCAGCAGGGTCGTAACGCAAGCTGGCACGCACCGGCAAGGCGGTGGCGTCAGGCGCGACGAGCCTTAGCGACGTCTCGACCTCTACGGTCGTCGGTCGGATGACACTCATGGACGTTCTCCCCCCGGCACCGCTGCGGAACGCGCGTGTCCCGCTTTTCCCATACTCAGGTGCTACTCCTGGCTACGCTCCGCCATACGCTGACTTCACCCAGTGGTGGGAAGGGGTTCGGAAAGGCCTCCTGAATGTGAAAATTCATGTAGGATTTCCGGTTCTGCCCAGTGCGTCGTCCCGCCCGGGATCGGGTGGCTCAGTCGTCGACTTACTCCGGTAACGTCCAGTCGTCGGAAGGGGTGACGGTCCCGAGCGACACTGGGGGGTGAAATGGTCACGAACCGATCCTCAGTGGATCCGATCGCGGCGCCTCGCCCACCGAAAGTCGCGGTCCGAACAGCCAAAAAGCGGGGGTACGCGGTGCCGATGGATCAGCACGACCAGACCGGTCGGCCGGACTCCGGTGAAAGGTGGCCGGAGGCCGACGCGGGGGGTGTAGCCCTCGCTGACCCACGGCCACGCTGGCGGACACGTGCCTCCACCACCCTCGAACTCATCCGCGCCAACCCGACCGGCCGGATCACCCTCAAGATCTTCATCACGATCGCGGGCGCGATCGTGGTCACCGTGGGTGTCGCTCTCATCCCACTACCCGGACCCGGCTGGCTGCTGGTGATCGCGGGCCTCGGAATCTGGGCCGTCGAGTACCACTGGGCCCGAAGGCTGCTCGGCTTCACCCGCCGCCACGTGCAGGGCTGGACACAGTGGGTGACGCGACAATCCCTCGGCGTACGGATCGTGCTCGGCTCGGTCGGCCTGATCTTCGTGGCGGTGGTGCTCTGGCTGTCGCTCAAGTACAGCCTCGGCATCGACGTGATCGCCCGCCTGATGCACTACCTCGCGACGCACTGACCCCGGATTCGCGGTCGGGGCGGACGATCAGGTAAAGTCATCCGCGCTGAGGGCGATTAGCTCAGCGGGAGAGCGCTTCGTTCACACCGAAGAGGTCACTGGTTCGATCCCAGTATCGCCCACGCAGGTCAAAGGCCACTTCCCGGGTTCGGGAGGTGGCCTTTCTGCTGTTGTACAGCAGTTAACTACAGCAGCTCGGTATTGCGCGAGTGAGTCGCCGAGGCGTTTGAGTGCGTCTCTGGTCGCCTTGATCGATACCTGGGTGTAGATCTCCATCGTCACGGAGGAGCGGGCGTGCCTCAGCACCTGCATGGCGACTCTGGGGTGGACGTCGAGGTCGGCCAGGAGCGTGGCGCAGGTGCGCCTGGCGTCGTGAACGGTGATCGGTTTGACGTTGGCCTTCTCGCACCTCGTCTGAGTCGAGCCGCACACCACCGCCGGTTCGCCGCGCACAGTCGCTACCGTGCGAATGCCGTCTGACGACAGGCCATCACACCCGAAAGGAGTTGACTGATGGCGGACTGGCGCTCTCTGTGGGATGCGGTTATCGCCAGTGATGTGAGCGCCCGAGACGGCCTTGGCTGGGAGTTCACCAGCCGGACCGGTGAACCGGCCTGGGCAGTCTTCCGCGAGGACGGTGGCCCGTTCCCGGTCTTCTCCGCAGCGCGCGGGCACATCATGCCTTCGGCGGACGACCTAGCCGCCATGACGCGCGAGGCTGTGGCAGACCTCTTGGCTGCCGCTGGACTGGCTGACCGACACGGCTGGATCACTGAGAACATCTCGGCCGCACTTCTGCTGGCCTCCATGAGTGTCGAGTCGTGGGAGGGAGTGGAACGGGCCCTTGAGTCTGGTCCTGGCGATGTCGCGATTGCGTGGGCTGAACCCGACGCCGCACGGACGCCCTACGCCTGGCTACGCGCCATCGGCGCCGACGCATCGGCAGAGGTCAGCGTCTACCAGGATGACGCGCTCTTCGGCCTCTGCTTCATCCCGACCGTGCAACTCCGACTGCCGGAGTTCGACTCCGGCTCGCTGCGGTCCCGCCGAGGGGTTCCGCTCGTACGCGGCCCAATCAACCAGGTGGAAGTCGTCTACGACACCGTTGTCGAGGGCCGTCACGACGCTGGGCTCGTGAGCGAGGTCTTGCTGCACGGCGACCACGCCTCGACGTTGCTCATCGCCGCCGAGGCGTATTCCCGGCACGAGTGGCACCTGTTCGACGAGTCCGTAGTCGCTCTGACGGAGCCGACCAATGCCGACGCCCTAGCCTGGATCCCTGAGCGGTACCGCTGGCGGTGGACCGAAGGTGGCCGCTGACACTGATTCATGCCGCGATCCGCGCCATCGACTTTCGCAGGGCACTCGGCGGACGAGTGTCGCGCCTCACCGACGGAGCACAGCCGGCTGCCGGCGCATGTGGGAGGGCTTTCCGTACATCTATCAAGGCGGCCCTGAACGGGCCGCATGCGCCGCCGCCTGGGCGCGCGTCCGACGCTCGGCTGTCGCTCCACGCCGGCCAGCCAGAACGCCCGGCGGCTGGCGCGGAAAGCGGGAAACCCGGGGCCGCCGTAGACGGTAGCGCCGAGGTGGTTGAGGTTCGTGGGCCGGCAGCCAGCCGGGGCGCGGCGGCCGTTCATGCTGATGCGCCACGCGTTCGAGGAGCACTCCGCGGGACGAGTGGCCATTAAGACGTCTCCGCGCCGCTCGCTGAGATCTCTGGCCGAAGCGGTAACGCCGAGGCCGGCCCGTTGCCCACGTGGCCCGACAACTGACGTGCGACATCCCTGCCACCTGATGCTTGACAGCAGGGATCGAGGTGCACGTCGGTGCGCCTCGGGACGCGCGAATCTGCCGGTGAGCGGGCACGCCACTCTCCCGCCCGCCGAGAAACCCGTTGCGAGTGGGCGGCATCAGATGCCGGGTAGATCGGCCATCAATCACGGGAGGCAAAATGACGCACATGTCGCTGCCCACGCCCACGTTGCACACCGCTCGCCTTCGGCTGCGTCCCTTCGACGACGCGGATGCGAACGACCTTTTCGCGCTGCACAGCAACGCCTACGTGCTGCGCTACTGGGACGCGCCGCCGTGGAGCGAACGCGTGCGCGCCGAGCGGTTCATCACGGCTTGCCGGCAGATGGCAGAGGTGGGCACCGGGGCGCGGCTGGCCGTGGATCGTGTCTCCGACGGGGCGTTTATCGGCTGGTGCAGCCTGAACCGGTGGAACCCGGATTACCGCAGCGCGTCGCTGGGCTACTGCTTCGACGATGCGGCCTGGGGCCATGGCTACGCGACGGAGGCCGCGCGCGAGTTGCTGCGGTGGGCATTCGACACGCTGGACCTGAATCGCGTCCAGGCTGAGGCCGATACGCGCAACGTGGCATCTGCCCGCGTGCTGGAGAAGCTCGGCTTTGTGCGTGAAGGGACGTTGCGGGAAGACTGCGTCGTGAACGGCGAGGTCTCCGACTCGTGGGTCTACGGGCTGATCAGGCGGGAGTGGCCGTCGACCGATCCGGTTCCCGCCCGCTGAGTCCTCGCTCCCTCGCGAGACGTCGCCCGGCACCTGGGTGCTTCGCTTCGCCGCGTCGAGGGGCCGACGCCCCGCAGTCTCATGCCGCCATCAGCGCGCTGAGGTGTTGTGGATTAGTTGGCGGAGGACACGGCCGACCGCCGGAATGTCGGGTCTCAGGACCTGCATGACAGATCGGTATCGGGACGTGGGTGACACATCCGGCGAGACGATCTTGTGTCGAGGGTAGCCGGCTGCACGTCGAGCGGCTAGTTGTCCTGGGCTGCGTTGCCCGATGGCGTCTAGTACCAAAAGGCTTTGATCACCGCGTGCCCGGCTTGCGCGGCCCGCGCGTAGAAGGTGCGTAAGTTGTTGTGGTAGCCGAGGAAGATGTTTCTAGCCGCGTTTTCGTCCTCCCAGCTGACGTATGGCTTGGAGAGTTTCGCCCCGGCGATCTGCCAGCGTTCGTCGAAGGAGACGATGTGGAGGAGCTCGGCCGTTTTTCGCGTCTCGGCGGGGCTGAGGATGACGAACGGCGGTTGGTCCTTCGCAGGGCTGCTGTATATCTGGCGGCCGCCGGAGATCGGCAAAGTGCTGGCGGCATTCGTGGCGTCACCATGGCCCGTGCCCATGGTGTAAAGCTTTTCGACGTGGCCGAAGTCCTTCTCGATGGAATCGGCGATGCCAGCCGCGTACTCCTCCGGGTGCGCCTCCCAGGCGGCCCACATGAAGTCAAGCAGCGACGAGAAGTCCTGTGGAATCTCGTTGGAGGCCGTGGCCCGCAGGTGCATGTGAAAGCTCACCGGGCTGCTACTCCTTGCGCTGGACGGGCGAGCGGGGCGGCTGCCCGTCGTGGGGGCTCTGGTTTACGGGCTTTGAATCTAGCGATGGCCTTGGTGGTGGATCGGGCGACCTCGGTGATCAGCTGATCGGCCTTCTCCACCCGGGCCGCCTCCAGGATCCTCGCCCAGCCCGACAGCTCGCCCTGAACTACGTCGGAGGCGAGGCAGCCAGAAGGCAGCGAAAGCAACAGCAGCGACCGGTACCGGACCGCGCGGGGCGGCAAGTAGGCCGTGCCAGGCACTGCACAACAGCATCCGACGACACCCGATGGTGGCCCGCGTCCGCGTTCACACCGAAGAGGTCACTGGTTCGATCCCGGTATCGCCCACGCAGGTAAAAGGCCATTCCCGGGCATCGGTGATGGCCTTTTTGCCGTCCGTACAGCAGCTAAGTACAGCAACGGTCAGCAGGCGGGACGTCCAGGCGAGGAGATGTCCGCCTGTGCTGCTACTTTGCCGGCCGTGAATGATCAGCTGACGTGGATCGACCGGGTCATCGACGTGACCGGATGGCACCACGAGTCTGAGGGCGATACCGGCTGGGAACAGGTGGAAGCCGAGCTGGGGATCGGGCTTCCGTCGGACTTCAAGGAGCTGTGCCGGCGGTTCGTGCCGGGAGCGTTCTACGCGTACCTGGACCTTCTGCGGCCGACCGACCATCACGCGCAGCCGCTGCTTCGGACTTGGGCCTTCTGCCGGCAGTGGGCGAGTGAGCATGACTCCGCGAGGTTGTGGGCCCCGTACGAGATGTACGAGCCCGCCAGGGGGTCGGGGCTGATCCAGTGGGGCAGCGATCAGACCGAAGGGGAGTACTACTGGCTGGCGGACCGCTCTGTGGAGCCCGACCGCTGGCCTGTGGTCGCGCGGTGGAACGGCATCGAGCCGTGGCACCAGCTGGACATGTCGACGGCCGAGTTCGTCTACCGGGTGATCGCGGATCCGGCGTTCAAGCCGTTCACGGTGGCCGACCCACCGCGGCGGCCCTTCTATCTGCCGCACTGGGGGCCGTTCCCGATGAGCGCCGAGGACTGGGACGTTCTTACCGACCCGAATCGCGCCGACCGAACGATGTTCTAGGGGCCTCGACGTTGGGTCAACTGCGCCGCTGTGGCGGTGACCGTCGCGGGCGCGGTCCGTGACACGAGAGCCGGCTCAGCCCGTTCCGACAGCGTCCGCACGTGCGTCAAGGTCCGCTTGACGTACGGGCCCGCGCTCGGCCTCCCGCCGCCGTGCGAGCACCCGACGCAGGTCATAGACGGCGGCGAAAGGTCCGAGTATGCCCAGGAGGAGGAACCAGAGCCCCACCTTGTACTCGCCTTCGACAGGGTTCAGCCAAAGCAGGCCGATCCCCGCGCCAAGTCCCACCACCGGCATGAGCATCGTGCCGATGACCTTGATCCCGCGCGCAAGCCGGAAGCGGATGGCGAGAACGCCGGAAGGTATCGCGAGTGCCCCGGCGAAGAGCAAGCCGCCAACGATGGCGAGGAACACGGGATAGCTGACCGACATTCGCGACAGTGTAAGTCCCTCGTCGGGGACGTCAGACGGTGGTCGGCGGATGGCTGTCTGGGGCACCCATGGGGCACACGACAGCGCGGAACGCCTGTGGACTTCGGTGGCCGCTCGGACAGCTCAGCCCTGCTGTTGGCACAGGTCGAACGCGTCCTTCGTGGTGCGGGCCTGGCGGTGATCACCCTGCGGAGCCGTCGAGCTAATCGCGCAGGCCGGCGACGGCCTGATCGAGGGCTACCCGCATGACTCCGGCGGGGTCCGGAGGAAGAACCCGTCGTTCCTCTACAAAGGCAATTGCGCCTCGACGCGCATTGGACGAAACACCTGTCAGCACCCTTCAGTCGGATCAGGCAACTTCTCATCCGACGAGCGGCACTCCTACCGCTCAGGTAGCGCCGGGCAGGTCGAAGTCTTGATGAGTGGTGTACCGGGTGCCCGCGTAGAGGGTGAGGGCCCGGCCGGGAGGTATTCTCCGGCCGGGCCCGCGATGAGCTTCGGTAGGTGTCAGCCGACGTGAGGCCGGTGGCCCTTCTCCTGCCTGGGCATCTGCTGCTTCGCCGGTGGCCCTTCCGGCATCGGCAGGTTGTTGATCGCGTACTGGGTGAAGTTGTAGTCGCCCACGGTGTCCGGCATCGTCGGGGCCTTGGCCCGCCCGTTGTTGAACCGGAACGCCGCGGTCAGGTCACCACAGGTTTCCCGGCGCCACGCGCTGATGTTGGTCTCCTTGACCCCGGTGATGTGCTCCAGGAACTGCAACTGCGAGGTGTGGTCGGAGACCTCGGAGCAGACGTATCCGCCCGCCGTCCACGGCGACACGATGATGCACGGCACCCGGAAGCCGAGGCCGCTGGGCCATCCCCGGCCCTGCTCACCGACGGTGGAGGTCTTGAAGACGAACTCGTCCGGGGTGCCGGCCGGCGGGGTCGGCGGAACGACGTGGTCGAAAAGGCCGTCGTTCTCGTCGTAGGACAGGATGAAGACGGTCTTGGCCCATACCTCCGGGTTCGACGCGATGGCGTCGATCTTGCCCGCGATGAACTGCGCACCGGCCGCGGCCGAGCCCGGGGTGGAGGGGTGCTCGTCGTAACCGGACGGCGGCAGGATCCAGCTGACCGTCGGCAGCGAGTCGTTCAGGCAGTCGTACTCGAACTGACCCAGGGGCTGGGTCGCCACGCCGTTCTCGTAGAAGCCGTCGCCGGGCTGGGCCTGGGCGAAGTCGGTGAACTTGCTGATCGCGGACGATCCGGTGAGGCCGCCCGGCTGGCGGTAGACCTTCCAGCTCACGCCGGCTTCGCTGAGCCGCTTCGGGTAGGTCTTCCAGGAGAACTGGCTGGCCGGACCACTGGTGGTCAGTGATGGGCCGCCGGCCAGACCATCGACGTCGATCGTGCCCGACATCCACATGTGCCGGTTCGGGCCGGTCGGGCCGATCACCGAACAGTGGTAATGGTCCAGGATGGTGAAGGACTCAGCCAGTGCGTAGTGGAACGGGATGTCCTCACGGGTCAGGTAGCCCATGGTGAACGGTGCGTTCTGGCCGTCGTGCGGAATGTGCGCCGGGATCCAGTTGTCCATCTTGCCGCCGTTCCACGCCTCGTGCTGGCCCTGCCAACCGTGGTCGGTGGAGGGCAGCGCGTGGCCGGCGAGCTTCTTGGTGTCAAGGTGGAACGGCAGCACGTAACCGTCCGGGTGACCGTCCCAGGGCTGGTGGAAGACGGAGCGGCCGTTCTCCAGGATCAGCGCATTCGGGTCGTCGAAGCCGCAGACGCCCGACATCGTGCCGAAGTAGTGGTCGAAGCTGCGGTTCTCCTGCATCAACATCACGACGTGCTTGATGTCGCTGAGACGACCGGAGGTCCTCGGCGGCGAGGCAAGCGCCTTCTGCACGTTCGGCGGCAGCGCCAACGACGCAGCACCGAGGGCGGCTGCGGCCCCGGTCCCGAGAAGTCGTCGACGGGTGAATCGGGATGAGCTCTGGTCATTCTCGGGCATAGGGGTGGGGTCCTCTTGCTCTCCGGGCCGACTGCGAACTCATTGATCATTTCGGAGAAACGTGAACGGGACCCTAACCCCAGCGGACGATCGATCGGAAGCACGAACCACATCGACATCCGTGCAAACGATCGCATGTCAGAGATCGGCCGGACCTGGCTCACGCCTAGCTGTGCTGTCGACGAGTCGCCGCAGGTTGTCCCCACCCCGTGGAGGTGCGCGACGCTGGGTCATCGTGGACGGCAGGGAAGGCCGAGCTGGGCCGCTCATCGGATGCAGGACTGGCCCCAAACCGAGTCTCGGCCCACCTCGCGGCTCGTAACCGCTGGCCTGGTCGCTCGGCAGCGAGCCGGGCGGCTGGTCTTCTACGTGCGCCGGCCGCGAGGTGACGCGCTTCTCGGCGACGGATCCAGCTGGAACACCAACAGTGGGCCAGCAACGACACCGTCGCCGACGTTGGACACCGCCGGAGCGGTCCACAGTGCGAGGCCGCCCGGAAGGGCGAAGACTCGTTCCAACGAATGACCACTCGCGGCCATTAACCGAGTGATGAGTCGGCTTGACCTCAGCGATTGACTACGGCCCCTGCGCGGCCTGACCTGACGAGTGGGCGTATCGAGGAGCCTGCCGAGCAACCAGAGAAGCAGCCCAACCATTGGGCAGCGCTGAGCGACGGAAACCAAGCCCCGTCCGCTGCGCTCGGTGACGCCGTAGTGCTCGATCAACTCTCGCCGGCTGGGCAGCTTGGAGCAGGGCGGGAACTCGCCGGACTTGATGCGTTCTGCGAGGTCGTCGGCGATCTGCTCGTAGCGGTAACGCGGTGGCACGGCGTTCCCCTCGGTTGGCAACACGAGTAGACCACCTACGCCACCCCAGAGTTCACACGAGGAGGCCGCTGGTTCGATCCGATATGAAGGGCGCGTCAGGAATGACGGAACCAGGCTCGGGCGGAGGCGGGAACCAGCACGAGCAGCGTCACCAATGCGCCGTACGCCATCGGCAGGAATCCGAAATCGCTGGACCCGAGCGAACTCAACCCCGACAGCAGAAGCAGCACGCCGAGCAGCACGGCCACGATCCGGGACCCACGCCAGCCGCGCCACAGCCCGTACCCGGTTGACGCGCAGACACCCACGCCGACCGCAGCGAGCAGTAGCGCCGGCACCAGATTCCGAGCCTCGTACTCGGTCAGCAGCAGGACGAGCAACCCGAGTGGCACCAGCGCGCCAGCGGCGACGAGCAGTGCGGCGAGCAGCACCGGCGCGGGTGGCGGAGACGAGATCCGATCGCTCCCGTCCGGTGAGCCGCCATTAGCAGTGCGATTACGATCAGCATCAATGCCCATACCGGACAAGCTATCCGACAAACGCGCGTGCGGCAGGCCGCACGGCGGGTGGTTGGAGTCGGCGCCTGAGCTGCCGACCGGATCGGTGACAGCAGAGCTACCCAGCGAGGACCGCCGCCGGACGGTGGCGCCGAGGTGAGGGACGCCGACGAATGCCGCCGGACAGAACGCCCAGAACTCACAAGCGAGGGCCGTCGCGTTCAGCCGTCGCGTGGGTGCAGCGGTTCGACGCGGTCGAGGTCTGCTCGTGTCCCATCGACGTCGTCACGTCGTTGATCGTTACGCCTTCGGAGACCAGCCAGGTCGCGCGTCGCGGTGTTCGCACTGGCCTGGGACCGCGCCGTGGCTGGTCCCATCACCGGATTGACGAATCCGTCGCAGCACATGCACGACAGCCGGCCTTGGTTCCTTCGGCCATCCCGGTCGGTGCAGTCGGTGACATCTTGCTGCCTGCGGTCGCATTCGAACTCGGGCAGCGAACGAACCATTGCCGCCAAGACGCCGTGTGTGAGGGGAAGGTCGCCCAGCTCACTGATCCCGACCCATGCGATGTCGTCATGCTCGTCAGGTGCGCGGTTGGTGGGAGAGCCAACCCAGTCGCCAATCCGCCAGACGCCCACGTGAACGGCGTCCTCACCACTGCCGTCATGCACGACGCCCAACCGTGCGGCGGACTCCGCCACGATGTGAACACCGAGCTCCTCGTGCATCTCACGCGCGAGGGCTTGTAGTTCCGACTCACCCGCTTCGACTTGCCCCCCGGGCAGATCCCAGACATCTGGGTATGCCCGCTTGGTCGGCCTGCGGTGTACGAGCAGGACCGCGCCGTTTGCGACGAGTGCGCCTGTGACGACGACATGCATGGCGGGATTAGAGCAGAGGGATGGGACAAGCTCGCTGCGGCCAACGGGGACGTCCGGATGCGCCGCGATCGCTCTCCGTACCCTCGTGCGTCTATCAAGGCTCCTGAACGGATCGCACCTTCCGCGACCCGACGCGTGGCCTGCCAAGATCCTTCGGCCCGGTGCCGGACCCAACAGTCACGGGCGCTGGTAGCCTGGCGCGTCTCGCCCGAGAGGTGGAATCTGCCCGGTGCTCAGCATGATGCTGCGTAGGTCAGTCGCGGTGGTGACCGTCTGTGCGGTGACCGCCTGCGGTTCTTCAACGGCTCCTGGAGCGGACCGGTCAGCGGGCGGAACCGTCTCCGCGGCTGCGCAGGCGACCGGCTCGGCTACAACCGCGGAGCCGGCTTCCCCGGCGGTTCCGGCGACCGGCCGGCCGAGTTACTCCGCGGTGTTGTCCGCGCGTTTGGTCGCCGCGGGCTCGGTGCCGCCCGGATTCACCGTGGACATCGCGACGATCATGGCCCGGGATGCCGGAGATCAGCGCCCGGACGCCGAAGTGCCCTGTTCGGACAGCATGATCCCGCTACTGTCGGGCACTCAGCTAACCGGGACTCCATCAGCGATCGCCGCGGCCACCCTCAGCTACGGCGGAGGTCCCGATAGCCTCTGGGTGGGTAACGAAGTCCTCAGGACCTACGCCGATGACGGCGCCCGGCGCGCACTGACCGACTTGCGGACCTTCATCAGCCGATGCCCCACCGTCGCGTTGTCCGACGGATACAGCTACCGCTTCGCGACGGCACCAGGGCCGCAACTTGGCGACGAGAGTGTTCGTGTCATCTGCAGGATGACGTCCGCCGCTGGAACGCTGGAATGCGACGGCGTCTTCGTCCGGGTCGGAACCACACTGGTTGTCGTTCAGGAGATGGCCAACGATCCCGGCGGCGACAAGTACCTCAGCCAGCTCGCGGAAGCTGCGCTCCGTAGATTGCAGGCGACCGGATCCTGACTGGCTCTACGCTCCTGAGGCCAGGGCCATTTGTGACGCAACGAAGCAGCCTCGCCCAGGTCGCGGGTTCGGCCACCGAACTTGGCGAGGATCCGGAACAGCAATTCGGCGGCCGGCCGGAATCGGTTCCTGTCGCCCAGCGCGCGCTGACCGCGTCAAGGGCCGATCCTGTCGACCAGTGGATCAAAACCTCAGGGTCGGGTCGGTGAGCCGCGCAGCGGAGAGGATCTGGCCGATGTGCGACAGGGCCTGGGGAGTGTTGCCCAGGTGCTCACCCGTCACCAGGTCGTACTGCTCGGCGAAGATGCCGAGGTCGTTGGCCTTGGCGTTGGTGCGCTCGAAGAGCTCCGTCGCCCGCTGGATGTCGCCGGCCAGCACCAGGCAACTCACCAGCCAGAACGAGCACCACACGAAGCCGGCGGGCTCTGTCGCCGAGCGCCGCACGACGCCGTCGGTGGCGAGTTCCCGCTCGATGGCCTTGATCGTCGCCCACATCCGCGGGTCGCCGGCCGGAAGGAAGTCGACCAGCGGCATCATCAGCACCGAGGCGTTCAACTCGTCCGACTCGAAGGCAACCGTGAAGGCGCCGACCCGCTCGTTCCAGCTCTGCTCCAGCACCGTTCGGTGGATCTCGTCACGGGCCGCGGCCCACCGCCGAGGGTCCGCTCTATCCCCGAGCCACGGCGCGAGCCGTACCGCCCGATCCAGCGCCACCCAGCACCCCACCTTCGACGACGTGTAGTGCCGCTCCTCGTCCCGGACCTCCCACATGCCGGCGTCGGGCCGGTGCCAGATGGCCACCGTCTGATCAGCGAGGTCGACCAGCGTTTCCCGCAGCTCCTCGTCGAACTGCCCCAATCGGTCCCGGAGCAGGTAGGCGGCTTCCAGCACCTCGCCGGACACATCCATCTGTCGCTGCCGCCAGGCGTCGTTCCCGGCACGTACCGGGCGGCTGTCCGCGTAACCGCCCAGATAGTCGAGGACGTGCTCGGACAGGTCCCGTTCACCACCGACGCCGTACATGATCGGCGCGGGCTCAGGTCCGAGTCGGCCCGCCGAGCGGACCGCCCAGGCGAAGTGCCGGGACGTGTCCTCAGTGCAGGCGGCGACCCAGAGCGCGTGCAGGGTGTACGAGAAGTCGCGCAGCCAGCCGAACCGGTAGTCGTAGTTGCGGTCACCGCCGAGCTGCTCGGGCAGCGAGGTGGTCGCTGCGGCCACGACCGCACCGCTGGGCCGATAGGTCAGGCCCTGCAGGATCACGGAGCTGCGGCGGACGAGATCGGGGTAGCGGCCGTCGTAGCGATGGCCGTCCTGCAGAACCTGCCACGCCTGGACGGTTTCGGCGATCGCCGCGACCGGATCCAGCTCCGCAGCCGGCGGGCCACCGAACGACGGCGCGTACGCCAGGTCGAACCCGACCAGCTGGCCGGCAGAGACGTCGAACTCGGCGTGGACGCGGCCGCGCTCGCAGGTCAGCGGTACGCCGGCCCGTAAGGTCAGGCTGGCGGGCCCGGCGGCTGCCACAACTCGGTTCGGCTGGCAGTGCAGGTGAGGCGTGAGCAGGCCGTATTCGGGGCGGGGCGCGAAGTCGGTCGACATGCGCACCCGGCCGCTGAGCCCTTCGACGGTGCGCAGCAGCACCGCGGGTGACGCGGAGCCCAGCTCGTGGCCGCGGGCGCCCGGCTCGGAGGCGAGCGCCTCGGTGACCGCGACGCTGCCGCTGTCGGTCCGGTGCACGGTGCGCAGCACGAGAGTGTCGCCGACGTACGCCCGCTCGGTGCGCCGGCCGTTCCGCTCGCCGACCGGGCGCAGGACCCAGTGCCCGGCGTCGGGGTCGAGGATCCGGCCGAAGACCGATGGGCTGTCGAATCGCTCCGGGCACCACCAGTCCACCGAGCCGTCCCGGCTGACAAGGGCGGCCGAGCGGCAATCGGACAGAAAGCCGTACTCGGCGATCGGTGTCCGTTCCACGCCGCTCTGCATACCCAGATCTCCGCCGGCCAGACCGCTTACCCGTGACCGCTCGGCCTGCTCCTCGTGGGACGCGTTTGCAGTCAGGGCCCTCGGTCCGGCAGCCCAAGTACAGCTAGTCGCAGCCTAACGCTGGGGCGTAGCCGATCGGCGGATTCCCGGCGGCGACCTGGTCGGCGATGTCCCAGAACACCTCCGGCCGGTCACCCTTTTCGTTCATCAGGCGCAGCACCCGCCACTCGTGGCTGCTGAGCATCGCGTCGGCGGCCCGCTTGAGCGCCGCGTCGTCGCCGGTGCGCTTCGCGCGGAACCATTCCGAGATCCAGGCACAGCCGACGCGGCCGGTCACCTCGGTGCCGAACTGGTAGGGATCGTTAGTGCCGAGGTGGGCCAGAGCGGCGGCGTCGAACTCCGGCGGAAGCGGCACGTTGAGACACGTCCATGTCTGGGGCGCCGGTGCCGCCCATCGCGCGGCGGGTCGCCGTGACCACCAATCTGCACAAGGATGCGGTTCCATGAGCCCCCTGATCGACCGGACCGTGATGGAGTCCGTGTTTCCCGCCGATGAACTGGTCACCCTGGACGACCGGGTGCTCGCCGTGATCGCGCACGAGCCGACCCGGACCTTCCTGCGGGAGGTCGGCCTGCCGGACCAGGTTGGCTGGTTCCAGGCCGACCAGCGCCTTCTCGACGGCGACCTGCGGATCGGCGGTGCTGCCTGGCAGGCGGTCTCGCGAAAGTATCCGAGCTGCCCGTTCGACATGTCGACCTGGCTGACTCTGGGCGGGATCGCGTTGGACGACGTCATCGTCGACACCGCCACGGGGATGGTGTACTCGATCCCGGAGGACGGCCCTCCACACCTGCTCAACACGAGCATCGACGCGCTGGCGTATTTCCTGCACGCGCTGGAGGAGGAGCGGCCCGACTACGACGTCGAGGCCAGCACCGACGGAGGCGTCGACCCGGAGAGCGCCGAGCAGAGGCTGCTGAGCCGGATGCGGCAGGCGGACCCGGTCGCCGTGGAACGTCCCGAATCGACCTGGTTCCTGGTCCTACGGTACGTGCGCAATCTCCTGCAGGATTAGGGCGTGTGTCAGAGGTCCTGGCCGGCCTGCGGCGCGCCCGGACGAGGACCGGACTTCGCCTCGGCCCGGCCGAAGACTTCGACACACGCCCTGGCGCGGACGCTGCGGCTATCCCCGGGGTCACCGGCCGCAGGCGCGGCATGCGGCGCGGGTACGCAGGTGGTAGTCGCTCGACGCCACGAGCAGGCCGAGCCCCAGGATGCAGTACGCCGACATCGCCACCCAGAGGAACGTGTCGGAGAATTCGCTGACCGATCCGGACGTCAACTGCACCAGCCCCATGCCGAAGTAGGCGACGATCCCTGTCCCGAGCCCGAAGCCGGGCACCAGCAGCAGCGGTCGAGGGATCGTGCGGCCGGCGAGCAGCGGTACCCACTGCGGCCAGGTCTCGCCCCAGCGGTGTACCAGTGCCAGCGGCAACAGCACCCCGGCCAGCAGCAGACCGATCTCCAACCGGATCAGGGCGGCGTCGTTGGTGAGGCCGTCGAATCCCACCACGAACTGGGCCGCGAAGCGGGTGACGAGGCCGGCCATCGCGGCGTACGCGGCCCAGCGCGCCCAGCGTGCGGGTGCCTGCCGCCGATGACCCGGTCGGCCCGTGCGGCAGCAGTCCGGACAGTCGCCGCGGGTCCGCCGCTGGTAGCGGGCGGTGGCCAGCCCGAGCAGGACCGCTCCGGTGACGCAACCGAGCCGGCTGGCGAACGCCACCGGGTCGAAGTACGGCCCGGCCGCGAACAGGAGCAGGCTCACCAGCTCCGGCAGCAGGATCGCGGCCGCCGCGACAAGCGCCCCGGTGACCGTCCAGGCGAGCGCCGCGAGCACCGGCCGCCATGTCGCGGCCCGGTCCAGGGCGACCGCCACCACACCCGCGGCCACGCATGACGCCACCGACGGCCAGCCGGTGAAGCCGAGCAGGTCCGACCCGAACTGCCGGAACTCCGGAGCCTCACCGACGGTCCACGCCAGACGTACGCCCCCGTATGCCACGGCCCAGCCGAGCACCGCGTACGTCATTCCGTGGCCGGTCCGGCGAGCGATCGATGCCGATGTCGTCATGCGTCCGATCCTTCCGGCGCCCCGGCCCGCGCGACCCCCGCCGACGGGGGAGAGCGCTCCCTCGCCGGAGGGACCTGCCGCAGTGCCCGCGTCGAGAGCGGAGTTCACGAGCTGTCCCGCCCGGCCCGGCCGGATGCCCCGGAGACAATTCACCGCGGCGTCCGGTTTCGACTCAACCTCAGCTGCCGCCGGATGCGTCTGGCTCTGCATGCGCACGAAAAAACGCGGTGGATGCGACCTGGAGGTGGCGTGACAGCGCGGCAGGACGACGATCAGTTCCGGCTGTTCGTACAGCGACAATGGGGGCCGTTGCTCCGCACGGCCTACCTGTTGACCGGTGACCGGGGGACAGCCGAGGACCTCGTGCAGTCGGCGTTGGAGAAGACCCACCGGCGCTGGGGGCGGGTGCTGCGCAGGGACGCACCCGAGGTCTACGTACGCCGGGTGATGGTCAACACGGCGATCTCCTGGCGGCGTCGGCGGCGGCCGCTGGAGGTTCCGCTGCTGACCTCCGACAGCGCTGCGGCGCCGGACCCCTATGGACAGGTGGAGGAACGAGAACTGCTCCTCGCCGCGCTGCGGCGCTTGCCGCCCAGGACACAGGCAATCCTGACGCTGCGCTATTTCGAGGACCTGAGCGAGGCGGATACCGCAAAGGTCCTCGGCTGCTCCGTCGGAGCGGTGAAGAGTCAGGCATCGCGTGGGTTGGCCCGACTGCGTGCCGGGTTGGGCGCAACTGCCGTGGCGTCCTCGCACCGGCTGAAGGAGGAACCGGCATGAACGAGAGCTTCGCGGAATCGGCGCTCACTGCCGCGCTCAGGCAGGCCGCGGACGGCATCGGCGTACCCGAGGACCCGTGGCCGTCGTTCGCGCGACGCGAGCAGCGGCATCGGCGCATCCGGTTGGGGTGGACGGCGGCGGTCGCCACGGTCATGGCCATGCTCGTCGGCGTCCAGACCAACGTGGTGAGCCTGCCCGGTTGGGCACCCGGCATCGCCGTCGCGGCCGCCCCGACGTCGCTGCTCGACGCGCCACCGCGCGGCGCCCTGACCGGCGACGATGCCTGGCTGGACAGGCTGCGGACGCGGCTGAGCACGGACTCGTCCCTGGGTGGCTGGCATCCGGACGGCATGTGGAAGGTCGGTGACCGCGACCGGATCCGCCTGCTCTACGGCAGCGACCAGCCGGGCCACCGGGTGGCGCTGGTGGCGGTGCCGCTGCGGATCGGCCTGCTCACGAAGAATTCGCTGGTCTGGTTCGTGGGTCCGCCCGGGGCCGGCGTCGAACAGCTGCGCTACGCCGGCCACAGCGAGGGCGACGACAATGCCGTGATGACCCTGATGCGGGCCGGATCCGGGTCGAATGGTCTGGCGGTCGTCGTCGGGCCGACCGATTCCACCGTGACGATCAGCGGTGACCCTCGATACACGCCGAGGGGAACCGTGGAGTATGAGAACCTCGCGAGGCCCGACGGCAGCGGCGTGGGGGTCGCCGTCCTGCCCGCCGCGCCGCTGCGGGGCGAACCCGGCGTCCGGGTCAGCCGCGGCGAGCACCTGCTTTATCAGCTAGGCCTCGGCGGCGGCCCGTACGCCGCGGTGGACCCGACCGGACCGGAAATGGACGCGCTGCTCGCCGACGTGAAGCGGGACGCCCCGGGTGTGCCGCTGAGGGACGTCAACCTGCGTAACTTCGTGGGAACGGCACTGACCGACAGTCGCCTCCCCGCCGCCGGGACGACGGTGCGGGTGCGCTGGTCGGCGAGCGTGGACGGCCAGGACGCCGCACTGCTCACCGTGCAGCCTGCCGGCGGCGGGGTCATCGCGTACGCCATGCACGGCGACGACCGAACCGGCTGGTGGAAGGACCTGCGGCTGCTGCTGCCCGCCGAAGGCGCCGACCAGCGGCCGATCGGCTGGCGTGTCCGGGCCGACAACCGCGGCCGCACGCCGACGGACCAGGTGCGGATCGTAGCCCCGCCGGACGCGGCCCGCGTCACGGTCGCGGTCGGCAGCGCACCGCCAACCCCGGTCACCCTGGACGGGGCGAACGCGGGAACCGCCACGGTGCCGCACGACCAGCAGGCCACCGTCACCGCCTACTCCTCGGACGGAGACGTGCTGGGAAGCACTCCGGTGGCCCCGGGGGAGACCGAGATGTCGGGCCTGCCGGGAGAGAGCCCGGCCACCCGCGTGGTCCCCTGACGGGCCGCCCCGCCCAGGGTGGAGGGTAAGGGCGAGGGTCGCCGCGAAAAGGCGCGGACGGGGCCGCCGCGAAGGATCGCGACGGCCCCGTCCGGAGGCGCACCACCGTGGGTTCGGCAGCGGTCTCGACGAGCTCCGGCTACCCGGAACGCGCCCCGCACCGGTGGGTCGGTGTCCAGCCTTACCGCGCCGGAGAGCAGCCGTGGGTCACTTCTCGCCCACGACCCGCAGGGTCGCGGAGGCGGTGCTGGTCGAGTAGACCTTGCCACCGATCGAGTTGCTGTAGACCGCGCGGTACTGGCTCCCGTCGACGGCCTTCGACGCGACGACCTTGAGGACGTCGGAGGTGGCACCGGCGACCGGCGTCCACTTGTCGTTGCCCGGGGCGCCCTTGCGCATCTCCCAGCGTACGGTCGCGGTGGGCATGCCGTGACCGCTGGCGTCGAAGGTCGCGGTCTGACCGACGATCGCGATCCGCGCGACCGGGGACGCGTCGATGCTCGGGGCCTGCTCACGGCCGACGACGATCACCGGGGCCGGAGACTTGTCGGCGCTCGCGAGGTAGACGATGCCCCGCGCGGGGTCGACACCCACACCGCCGATCGAGGTGCCGAACTCCGGCTCGTCGGAGCGGGTCACCTTGCCGCCGAGCAGGTCGACGACCGAGAGACCACCGTTCTCGGCATCCCCCTCGACGGCCGCGTGGCCGACGTACGCGACGCCGACCTGCATGTCGACGTCGAGGGAGGCGGCACCGGCGTCGAGGGCGTACTCGGCGAGCTTGTGCATGCCGTTACGCGTGTCGAACAGACGGAGGCCGGGTTCGCCGTCGACGGCGTTGTCGTAGGTCACGTACAGGGTGCCGGTGGCGTCGTCGAGGCGGATGGCCGACAGGCCGGCCCCGACGTTCGCCTGGCCCACCGGCTTGAAGTCCCCGTCGAGCCAGACCACGGTGCCGTCCGCGAGGCCGAGGAAGACCTGCCCGGTGGCGCTGTCGTACTGCACCGAGACGACCTTCATCCCGGTCGGGATCGGCGGAATGTACGGGTCGCCGAAGTGGCCCGGGCTGACGATGAACGACGCGATCCGACCATCCTGGTAGGCGACGAGAACGCCGTTGAACGCCGGATCGTAAGAGAGGTCCTTGATCGGCGCTCCGGCCTCGAACGACTCGGTGACCTTGCCGGTCGTGGGGTCGACGGACTCGATCCGTCCCTTGCCGGTGCTCGCGCCGTCGGCGACGTACACGGCGCCGGTGGTCGGGTTCACGGTCGTCGGGCCGGGCTGCGCCACGGTCGGCGCGGTGAGGGTGCCGATGCGCTCGTGGCCGAGCGCGACCTTCGCGGGCTGCTGCGCGGTGGTCTCGTCCGCCGTGCGCTTGTTGCTGACCTCGCCGGTGCTCTTCGGCTTGGGGATCGGCATCCCGGCCTCGGTCACGTACTTCTCACCGTCGTCGTACTTGGTGATGGTGAAGGAGTCGAGGGTGCCGCCGACGGGGACGTCCGTCGTCGACTTGTCGTCCCACTTCCCGGCGACGACCGACTCGTAGTGGATCTGGTCCTTCGACACGCTGATGCCCTGGAAGGTCGACGTGTGGGCGGCGTGGACGACCTGGGTCGCGCCGTTCTGGGTCCACGTGTTGTCGTCGTACGGGGCGGGCTCGTAGTACTTCGGTCCGGACACCGAGATGGCGTAGACCGGGCCGGTCGTCATGCCGGGGGTGCCGGTCGCGTCAGCGTCCACGTAACCCCGGACGTAGTTGTGGTCGTGGCCCATGAGGACGAGGTCGATGTCGTCACGCTCGAAGACCGGGAGCCACGCGGCGCGCAGGTCGGCTTCGTCGCGGCCCTCGGAGCCCGAGAAGACCGGCTGGTGGAAGACCGCGATCGCCCACTTGTTGGGGTTGTTCCGGAGCACCGAGTCGAGCCACTCGCGCTGCATGTCGAGCCACAGCTCGATCGGGTTCGGGCACGCGACGTGGCACTCGGGGAGGTCCTTCGGCGTCATCAGCTCGAGGGCCTCGGACCGGGTCGCGTTCAGCGTGATGAAACGAACGCCCTGGTAGTCCGTGTAGTACGCGGTCTCCGCGAGCGCGATCTGCATCTGCTTCTGGTAGGCGATCTTCTGCTTCTCGCCGTCCGTCATGCCCTTGGTCGCCGTGGCGTCGGCGACCGGTCCGTCACCGGGGAACTCGAAGTTCGACTTGAAGGTCCTGAGGAGGTCGGCCTGCTTGTACTCGTGGTTTCCGGGAGCCGCGATCACGTTGCGGGTCTGGCTGTGACCGTCCATCGCGCCGAACCACTCGTTCCACAGGCCGTTGTCGCTGCCCACGTCAACGAGGTCGCCGGCGTTGACCGTGCCGACGGCATCCGGGAAGCGCTGGAACGCCTGGTCGACGACGGGGCTCCACTTCTTGCCGATGTCGTTCTGCGCGTCGCCGAAGTAGATGAACGAGAACGGATCGCCGGCCTTGCCCGCCGTGGTGAACGTGTAGGTGTCGCTGATCTTGGCAGCGTTGCCCACGTAGTACTCGTACCGCGTGGCGGGTTTGAGGTCGTCGACGGTCACCGAGTGCGTGCGGGTGGGAACACCGCCGCTCACGAGCTCCTCGTTGACGCGGGCGTTGGCGACGCTCCACTTCTTCGTGCCCGCCTTGCGGAGGTGCACCTCTCCGTCGGTGACCTTCGAGCCGGTCTGCCAGGTGAAGGATTGTGCGGTGTCGGCGTGCTCCGCGGGCGTGAGCACGATGTGCTGCGGAGTCGCGTCAGCGGCGTCGGTTGCCGCGGACGCGGGTCCGGCCGCCGCGAACGGGGTCAGGGCGACGACGACGGTCGCCGCGGCGGCGATCGCGGATCTCGGATGGAGACGCGACCTCGTGCGGGGGTTACCCATGTGACGGGTCCTTTCGATTTCCGGGGACGCAGCCGGGGTTCTCGGTGCTGTGGAGCCGACCGCATGCCCGGGTAATGCCAGGTCACCGGCTCGCGTCACCGTCCGACCGTGCGCCGGGCAGGCCGCGTGCCGGGGAATGTTCGACGCCCAGCAGGAGAACGCGGGGGAAACTTCGAGTCACCCCGACGCGCTTGAGATGCAGGTCACGGCACGGTCGTGACAGGCAGTGCCCGGCCGACCACGAAGGTCGGGTGGCGCTGTCGCCGACTCGGGGGAGTCCCGGCGAACCACTGGCTGAAGCTCAGCTGATCGCGCCGTGCGGCTGCGCTTCGCTCGACCGTTGCTCAGTCGAAGGCGATGACCGACCGCTTGGCGGAGGAGCCCTGGGCCATGGCGTCGAGCGCCGCGTTGGCGTCGCGCAGGCCGATCGGGGCGATCTCGGGCAGGATGCCGTGCGCCGCCGAGAACTCGAGGGTGTCGCGCAGATCGTGCGGGGAGCCAGACGGGTTGACCATGGCGTGCAGTCGATTGAGGACCATCACCCGGGTGGGCAGGACCAGCGGCTCCGGGTCGTACCCACACAGCACGAGCCAGCCGTCCGGTGCCAGGCCGGTGACGGTCGCGGCTGCGGCCGAGGTCGAGGGCGCGGCGTTGACGACGAGGTTCGCGCCGCAGTTGTCCCAGGCCTTGAGCGCCTCGCCCGGGTCGGTGTCCTGGGTGGCGATGAACCGTTCGGCGCCCAGCTCCCGCGCCGCCGCTTCGCCCCGGTGCGACCGGCCGATGACGGCCACGCGGGCGCCCATGGCGACGGCGTAGCGTACCGCCAGCGTGCCGACGCCGCCGGTGCCGATGACCGCGACGCGCGAGGTGGCGGTGATCCCACCCTGCCGGAGACTGTTGAAGGCGGTCAGGCCCGCGCACATCAGCGGTGCCGCCGCCACCGGGTCGAGCCCCTCCGGCAGCGGGGTCACGAAGTCAGCCTGGAGGACGGCGTACTCGGTGTATCCGCCGTCCATGACGATGCCCGTGATCCGCTTGCGGGGGCAGAGGATCTGATCGCCGCGCACGCAGTAGTCGCAGTGGCGGCAGGAGTCGCCGAGGAACTGGGCGCCGACGGCGGTGCCGACCGGCGGCCACGAGACGCCGGGACCGGCGGCGGTCACCACGCCAGTGATCTCGTGGCCCGGCACGACCGGAAAACGCGCGATGGGCCAGTGCCCCTGGAGTAGGTCCAGGTCCGTGTAGCAGACCCCGCATGCGGTGATCTTGACCAGGACCTCGCCCAGACCTGGCTCGGGGATCTCACGTTCGGCGATCGACAGCGGCTCGTCGACGCCGGTAGCTACCGCCGTGAACATCGGTCACCCTCAGGTTCGTCGTCCCTTTGTGATGAGCGTAGTGCGGGAGGGTGTTGGCGGGGTGGCAACGGTCCGGACGGGCGGAGCGGGCGGTGTCGGCCACGCTGTCCTGACCACCGACAAGCGCGGCCGGCGTCCGGGTGTCGGCGAGGACCCACTGCGCTTTCGTTCATTGACGAGCACTTGTGGTCACCGTCGGTGGACCGGAGGGTTGTCCCGATATTTGGTATAGGCGTGGATCAAAAGTCTGAAGATCGGCCGACCGGCGGACGGATGGCCGGGCGGGCAATCGATTTCAGGAAGATCGTCTTAATTTTGATCTTACCGATTGGTAATGGTTGACCATCTCATGGCATCGCCAGGACTCTATCGCCACCAGTTTTCCAGGCGAGGAGGCGACATGAGGTTACGGCACGTAGCCTCCGTGGCGATCGTCACGGCCATGGTCGGACTCGTGGCTGTACCCGTGCAGGCCCAGCTGGGCGAGCGGGCGGCAGTGCAGGCCGGCGTCAAGGTCAAGGGTGTCCCGACGCCGAAGGACTTCTTCGGTTTCGAGATGGGAGATGAAGGGAAACTCGCCGACTTCAACAGCGTCAAACGCTATTTCAAGCTCATCGCGGATCGTTCCGACGAGGCCGAATATCAGGTTGTCGACCGGACGACACTCGGCAACGACTACCCGATCATGCTGATGAGCAACAAGCACAACCTCAAGAGGATCGACCAGATCCTCGACATCAACAAGCGGCTCTCCGACCCGCGGGTGATGCGGGAAGAGGCGAAGCGGGCCGGAATCGCCGTCGACGAGTACGCCCGGAAACTCGCCGCCAAGAGCGTGCCGGTCTACTACATCGAGGGGACGATCCACTCGACCGAGGTGGGCTCCACGCAGTCCCTGGTCAACGTCGTGCACCGGATGGCGACGGAGAATTCCGACTTCACCCGGCAGGTCCTCGACAACACGATCCTGCTCATCGTCCCGTCGCAGAACCCCGACGGTCAGCATCTGGTGATCGACCACTTCAACAAGACGGCGGGCACCAACTACGACCGGACCTATCCGGACCTGTACCACCACTACACCGGGCATGACGACAACCGCGACTGGTTCATGATGACCCAGAAGGAGTCGCAGACCCGGGTCCGGCTCGAGCAGAAGTACCGCCCGGTCGCCCAGCACTACATGCACCAGGCGGGGACGACGTCCCCGCGGATCTGGTCGCCGCCGTGGGACGAGCCGATGTCCGACACGTTGGACCCGATCGTGGTGTCCGCGTCCAACTCGCTCGGCATGCAGACCCAGCGTGACCTGGTCGCGGAGGGCAAGAAGGGCTCGAAGTGGAATGACGCGTACGGCATTCTGTGGAACGCCGACGTCATCGGCTACAGCCCGTTCCTCGGTACGTCGACCTGGTTGACCGAGATCGCGTCGGTCCGGGACCTCGCGTACACCTACACCTCCGACAAGATCCTCGAGCCCGCCGACAACACGTTGCGGTCGGTGCTGCCGTACGACAGCAAGACCTGGACGCTCAAGCAGATCGTGGAGTACGGGGAAGCTGCCGCCTACTCGGGTATGAAGACGGTGTCCGGCGACCCCAGGTCGTGGCTGTACAACAACCTCTACGTGTCCAACCGGAACGGCGAGAACTGGACCGGCGGCCCGTACGCGTACGTGGTTCCGGCGAATCAGCGCGACCCGTACGCCCTGTACGACATGATGAGGCTCCTCGATTTCGGGCAGGCGGAGATCGAGAAGGCCACGCGGGCGTTCACCGCGGGGGACAAGAAGTACCCCGAGGGCTCCTACATCCTCAAGACCAAGCAGCCGATGGGCCGCTGGATCGATCAGCTGCTGCGAATCGACGAGTACCCGGACAGCGCGCGTAAGTGCGCCCAGTGCCCGCTGATCATGCCGTACAGCGAGACCACCGACAATCTCGCCCTGCTGCTGGGGGTCGACGTCGACGCCGTGGCGAAGCCCTTCGAGGCGGCCACGACCCGGGTCAGGGGCATCGAGCCGGTGCAGCAGCGGATGCCGGCTCACCCCGGCCAGCGCGGCGCCTACGTCCTCAGCCCCACCTCGTACGGGCTGGCTCAGGTCATCGCCGACCTGCAGAAGGCCGATGTGCCGACGTACCGCGCCAAGGCCGCTGTCACGGTCGAGGGCCGGAAGCTGCCCGCCGGTGCGCTGCTGGTGCCGTCGAAGGATCCGAAGGCACGGCAGGTGCTGACCCGAGCCAGCCAGGAGACGGGCCTGCCGGTGTACGCCGCCAACGCGGTGCCCAAGGTCGACGCGGTCAAGCTCAAGGACGACACGCGGGTGGGTCTCGTCCGCGGGGCGAACAACATGCCCGGCGGATGGATGATGTGGATGTTCGACCAGATCGGCGTGAACTATCAGGTCGTCTCCGCGGACGACTACGCCGACCTGAGCGCCAAGTACGACACCATCGTGCTCGCTCCGGGGATCTCGGCGAACAGCATCACCCGTGGTCTCGACCCCGCCAAGAATCCCCCCGAGTTCGCCTGGGCTCGCGGTGTGCCGGACGGGCTCGACAAGCTTCAGCAGTTCGTGAAGTCCGGCGGCAACCTCGTGGCGCTCGGCAGCGCGTCCACGACCGCGGCCACCTCGCTCGGCCTCCCGGTGCAGAACGTCACGCCCACCGACAGGGGCGCCTTCAACGCACCCGGGGCGCTGCTCAAGCAGAGCTACGACACCGATGTTCCGGCGGCCTGGGGGATGCCCGAGTCCTGGCCGACCTGGTTCAACAACGACGCGGCGTTCAAGGTGACCGGCGACGCCGAGATCGCCGCCACGTATACCGACGAGGACGACCTGCTGGTCAGTGGCTACGCCAACGGGACCAAGGCCATCGGCGGCGCCACCAACGTCGCCACGTTCGACGTCGGCAAGGGTGAGGCCACCATCGCCGGCGGCCACATCACCTTCCGGACCTGGCCGCGCGCCTCCTGGACCGTGGTCACGAACGCCGTGTACAACGGCGCCGGACAGGACGTCGAGGCGGACCAGCTGGACAAGCTCTTCCAGTAGAGCCGCCCAGCAGGCGGCGAGTGTTCCGCCACAACCACGTCGGCTGCGGTGCCCCGCCGGGCGCCGCAGCCGACGTGGTCCGACGGCCCAGCGTCACCGCCCGACACGATCAACGTGCGTTCGTCGGCACCACGGTCAGCCGGAGCCAGTCCGCGAGGTCCTCGATCTCGCGCCGTACCGCGGCCGTCACCTCCCGGCTGAACGGTACGTCCTGGTGGGTCGCGTGCACGTGGAGCAGACCGGCCTTGCGGTCGGCCGTCGCGTCGAGCTTCCCGACCAGCCGGTCCCCGTAGAGGATGGGCATCGCCCAGTAGCCCCA
The DNA here is from genome assembly GCF_040639715.1 of Micromonospora sp. NPDC023737. Lineage (NCBI taxonomy): Bacteria > Bacillati > Actinomycetota > Actinomycetes > Micromonosporales > Micromonosporaceae > Micromonospora > Micromonospora sp. NPDC023737. Next base: position 326,110 of record NZ_JBFAAL010000001.1, on the reverse strand, counting down.
GCGGCGCTTCGCGGCCGGCTTGTACATCTCCAGCTGGTAGTCGTACTCGAACAGCTCGGCGATCCGCGTGCGGTCGTAGACGAGCCGGTCCAGCGGCGACAGCAGCGCCGTCCGACCCGTGAACGTCTGGTCCAACAACTCGGGGTCGACCCGCCACTGACCCTTCACGCCCTCGACGACCACGGGTTCGCCGGCCGTACCGACGTCGTTCGGCTCGCCCGGGCAGACCGGCGCACGTCCGCGTGCGATGCCCAGCGCCCGCAGCCGGCGCTCGTTCCGGATCCGCATCGCCTCCTCGTGCGGCACCACCTCGTCCGGGTAGATCCGCTCGGCGAGGTCCCACAGCCGATCGGCGCCGCGCCGGCCGGCGGCCGCGATCTCGCCCCGCTGGACGAGGAAGTCGATCATCTTGGTGACGTTGCGGTTGTTGGTCCAGCCGGAGGAGCGCCAGGGGACCACGCAGGTGTCCGGAAGTTCGCGCGAGGTCAGCGGCCCGTCGGCGCGGAGCCGGGCGAGGATGTCCAGCCGGCAGCCGTTGTTCGCGGCCACCCAGTCCCGCAGGTCCTCCTGCCATTCGCGCAGTGGGGGACGGCCGGGCCAGTCGGCCATCTCGGCCCGGTAGAGCGCGAGGTCCTCGGGCGGCCGGATGAAGCCGTGCAGCTCCAACAGGGTCTGCTCGTCGAGAGCGTCGCGGAGCTGCCCGGGGGAGTACGCGGAGCCGAGCCGGCCCCACAGGACCAGATCGGCGCTGGGCGCGACGGCCGCGGTCGGGTCGTTCTGCACCAGCGTCAGATGGCGTACGACCTCGAACACCCCGGTCGGCCGGCGCGCGTCCAGGAGTTGGGCGCGCACGGCGAGGCGACGCGCATCGGTACGGGACAGCCTGTGCACGGTCCTCGACCCTAGGCGGGTACGACGGTGGGCGCTACGGCGCTGGGTGTGTGCGGGCTCCGGCGGGCAGGCGTGAACCGACCCACATAACAGGACTCTGGAATACCTGTTTTGTTAGGCTGCCGATGTGCAGCTCAATCAGTCGACGGACATCGGTCTCCGAGTCGTGATGCTCATGGGGACCCGGGACGGTAGGACCACCGTCGACGAACTGGCGCAGTCCCTCGAGGTGCCACGGAACCACCTCGCGAAGATCGTCCAGCGGCTCCAGCGTCTGGGGCTGATCGAGACGATCCGCGGCCGTGGCGGCGGCGTCCTGCTCGCGGACGGCGCGACATCGGTGAGCATCGGTGGCCTCATCCGTCGGCTCGAGGCCGACGAGGAGGTGGTCAGGTGCGACGCGCCCGCCTGCCCACTGCGGGCCGGTTGCCGGCTCCGTGGCGCCCTGCGCCGCGCGCAGGAGGCCTTCTACGCCAGCCTCGACGAGGTGACCATCGGCGATCTGCTGCATCCGCCGACCCGGGATCTGCTCCTGTCGCTCACCACCAGGTGAGTGACGCCGGCCCGCCCGGGTCATTGATCCACCACAGCTGATCGGAGAAGCCGTGCTGTCCAACAAGCACGAAGCGACCGTGCGCGCCACGCTGCCCGCCGTCCGCGCACACATCGAAACAATCACCGGGCTCTTCTACGACACCATGCTCACCGAGAACCCGGAACTGCTGCGCCTGTTCAGCCGTAGCGCGCAGGCCAGCGGTGAGCAGCGCAAGGCACTCGCGGGCGCCGTGGTCGCCTTCGCAGCGGACCTGGTGGGCGAGGGGGCGCCCTTCGACCCGGTGGTGCGCCGCATCGCCCACCGGCATGCCTCGCTCGGCATCCGGCCGGAGCAGTACACGATCGTCGGTCGATACCTGCTGAACGCGGTCGGCGCAGTGCTCGGCGACGCGGTCACGCCGGAGGTGGCCGCCGCCTGGGACGAGGTCTACTGGCTGTTCGCCTGCCGCCTGATCGGGCTGGAGGCCCGGCTGTACGCCGACGCCGAGGTCGATCCGGATCATCCGTGGCGGGAAGTGGTGGTGAGTCACCGACGCGAGGAGGCGCAGGACACCGTCTCGTTCGTGCTGACCAGTGCCGACGGGTCACCGACGCCGAGTTATCGGGCGGGGCAGTACGTCAGTGTCGCCGTCGACCTGCCGGACGGCGGACGGCAGATCCGCCAGTACTCGTTGTCCCAGGCGGCCCACGGGCTGGGCGGGCTGCGGATCACCGTGCGCCGGGTGCGGGGCGTCGGTGGGGCACCGGACGGGGTCGTGTCGAGCCATCTCGTCGACCACGTTCGTGCGGGGGACCGGCTGGCGGTGAGCGCTCCCTACGGAGATCTCACCCTGACCGCCGGAACCGCGCCGTTGGTGCTGGTCAGCGCCGGTGTGGGGATCACGCCGATGGCCGCCATCCTCGACCACGTCTCCCGGGCGGAACCGAACCGCGAGGTCGTCGTCGCGCACGCCGAACGCAGCCTCGAACGACACTGCCTGCGACCCGACATCATCGGCAGCGGAGCCCGACTGCGCTCCTTCCGGCATCTGGTCTGGTACGAGCAGCCCACGCCGCGCGAGTTCGACGGGTCGACCGAGGTCCGCGCCGGGCGGATCGAGGTCGACGAGATCCCACTGACCCCGGAGGCGCAGGTGTACCTGTGCGGACCACTCCCGTTCATGCAGGCGGTCCGCGGCCGGCTGCGGGAGCGGGGCGTACCCGGCACCCAGATCCGGTACGAGGTCTTCGGCTCCGACGCGTGGGCCGGTAGCCGCTGACCAGGGCTCGCGTCGAGGTTCCGGGCCTGCCCGGAACCTCGACCTCGCCGCCCGCCCAGTGAGAAAGGAGCGCCGGAGATGGGGACCGACATCAGGGACCGCAGCGACATCGCCGGTATCGTCACCGACTTCTACTCCCGCGCCTTCGCCGACGACCTGCTCGGGCACGTCTTCGTCGATGTGGCGAAGCTCGACCTCGACCGGCACCTCCCGATCATGTGCGACTTCTGGGAGACCGTGATCTTCAAGGCCGGCACCTACCGGCGTAACGCCCTCCAGCTCCACTTCGCGCTGCACCGGCTGGAACCGCTGACCGAACGGCACTTCGAGCGCTGGCTCGCACTCTGGGCCGCCACCATCGACGACCGGCACGCCGGGCCCCACGCCGAGTACGCGAAGCTCCAGGCCGGTCGGATCGCCGGGTCGATGCGACGCCGGCTGGCCGGTCGTCCGCCCGGCCAGCGCCCCGTCCCGGTGGCCGGTCCGACGCTCCGGACGCACGAAGATCCCCCGCAGGGATAGGAGATGCCGATGAGTCTGCCATCAGCCCTCGCCACCGGTGTGGTCTTCGTCTGGCTCGGGATGGTCCTGGCCATCTCGTTCCTCGAAGCGCCGCTGAAGTTCCGCGCGCCCGGAGTCACCGTGCCCATCGGGCTCGGCATCGGACGCCTGGTCTTCCGAGCGCTCAACGTGATCGAAGCCTGTTTCGCGCTGACCCTGCTCGCGACCGTCGTCCTCGGCTCGGCGTCCGGCTCCCTCGTGGGGCTGGCCGGCCTGGCGGTCGTGGTGCTGCTGCTACAACTCGTCGCGGTCCGGCCCCGGCTGAATTCCCGGACCAAGCGGGTGCTCGCGGGTGAGGACGCGCCCCGCTCCGGAAGCCACCTCAGCTATGTGGTGCTGGAGGTGGCGAAGGTGGCCACGCTGCTCACACTCGGGATCCTCCTGCTCGCCGCCGCGTAGCGCGGCGTGGCTCCCCCTCAGCCGCCGGTCCACTCGACGGCTCCGTCGGGACGCAGCCGGGCCCCGGCCGCCACGGGGTGCGACGTCAACCGTCCGTCCGGCATGAGGTGTCGTACCGGCACGGCACGGCTCAGGATCGTGACGTCGGCGATCAGCCGGCGGTGACAACGCCACCAGACGCTCTCGCTGCACATGACCGCGGTCGGGCCCGACGCGGCCTGTTCGAGTACGAGTTCCAGCGCTGCCAGGAACGGTGGTGTGCGGGTGTAGGCGGCGTAGGCGCGGAACGCGGGGACGGTCCACCACACGTCGTGTGCGGGTGTACCAGCCGGCAGATGCCGTCGGCCACCGAGGCGCTCCTCCCAGCGGTATTCGATCCCCAGTTCCGGCAGCCACTGCGCCAACGCGTCCCGTCGGACGTCGGGGTTGGCGCGGCTGCCGGGAAAGCGGCGTACATCGACTATCAGACTCACGGCGGCGTCGGTCAGCAGCCGGCCGAGCGCGGCACGGGACAACGGTCCGTGACCGACCGTCAGTAGGGCCGGCGTGTCGTCTGCCGCCTGCATGACCAGATCATCTCGCGTCGCCGTGAGTGGCGTCGGCTTTCCAGGTCCCTCCCGCCGCGACGCCTGCCCGCCGAGGCCGAGCACAACGTGAGCACGGCCGGGCATGATGCAAGACGGCACATCCATCTACAGGGGAGGCACGGGGATGGACCATCAGACCGCGCTGGCGTCGCTGTTCCTGCCGGAGGGCCGCGTCGACCCGTACCCGGCCTACGACGTGATCCGGGCTCACTCGCCGATCTTCCAGGCGCCCGACGGACGCTGGTTCGTCACCACCCACGCGCTCACGAACCGGCTGCTGCGCGAGCCGACCCTGCGCATCGCCGATGCCACCGACTACGACCGCTTCTGGCCGGACTGGCGGCGTAACCGCGGCGTCGCCTCGATCGTGCTGTCCATGCTGCAGACCAACCCGCCGGACCACGGCCGGGTACGCCGTGCCGCCTCGGCCACCTTCACGGCCCGCCGGGTCGCCGAGATGCGCGACGTCATCGCGGGTCAGGCCGAGGACCTGATCAAGTCGATGCCGGCCAGCGCGGACTTCATGAGCGCCTTCGCGTTCCCGCTGCCGATCGGGGTGATCTGCGCGCTGCTCGGCGTCCCGGAGGCGGACCGCTCGTGGTTCCGGCAGCGGGCCGCGGACCTGACCGTGGTGCTGGAGCCGATCAGCACGGAGGAGGAGATGCGGCTCGCCGACGTGGCGGGCCGGGAACTCGAGGCCTACTTCGTCGACCTGATCGAGGAGCGCCGCCGGGCCCCACAGGAGGACCTGACGAGCGCGCTCGTCGCCGTGCACGACGAGACCGGCGGTACCGGCTTGACCGGCGAGGAGTTGCTCGCCAACCTGGTACTGCTGCTCGTCGCCGGCTTCGAGACCACCACGAACCTGCTCGGCACCGGCATCCAGCTGCTGCTGGAGCGTCCCGAGCAGGCGGACCGGTTGCGGGCCGACCCGCACCTCGCGCCGGCGTTCGTCGAAGAGATCCTGCGGTACGACTCCCCGGTGCAGCTCACCGGCCGGCTCACGACCGTTCCACTGGATCTCGGCGACGGGTTGAGCCTCCCGGGCGGAGCAGACGTGACCATGCTGCTCGGCGCCGCCAATCGGGACCCGGCCCGCTACCCGGACCCGCACCGGTTCGACCCGGACCGTCCGAACATCCAGCCGGTCTCGTTCGGTGGCGGGGCACACTACTGCCTCGGGGCGCCGCTGGCCCGGCTGGAGGCCCAGGTCGCGTTCCCGCTGCTGCTGGCGATGCTGCCCCGGCTGAGCCTGGCCGGTCCGGCCGAGCGCCGCGACCGCCTGGTGCTGCGCGGCTACGCCACGCTCCCGGTCACCACTGGCTGACACCGAGGTCGGTGCAGTACGCGATCGTCGCGTCGTCCGCCGTCACCTCGTGACGCGCCTCCGCCTGCCGGACCCGACGGATGATCTCGGCGGGGCCGCTGGACGCCAGTACGGCCAGGACCTCCGGCCAGTCGGCGAGGGCGAACCGGTCGACGATGCGGCTGGCTCCGTTGCTGAGCAGTACGGCACCGGTCAGCTCGGCGGCCGGGCAACCGCCGGTGATCGCCTCCTCGGCCGCGCGTGGGTCGTCCTTGGCGACCCAGAAGCCGCCCGGCTGGTTCCGGTTGGCGCGCAGTTCCCGTAGGAGCCGGTGGTACTCGTCGCTGCCCTCGACGCTGGCCTCGATCGCGGACCGGTAGGACCGGCTGACGACCACTTCGCGGGGATCGGAGACGACGAGCGGCGCGTCGTCCACCCGGTCGAGGACGAGGACCGAGTCGCCGAGCACCAGGTGCTCGACGTGGCCGCCGGACACGCGCAGGATGGCCACGGCGGCCGAGGGACTGATGGGGTTGGCGACGTCGCAGGTGTCCCGGTGCGCGTCCGTCACCTGCTCGATGGCCTCGGCGAGCAGCGCCGGGAGGCTGCGGTCCCGCACGAGTGACACGACGCCGAGGATGATGCCACCCAGACTGGTGGCGTACCAGGCCACGCCGTGCCGACAGATCGATTCGGTGCCGGGAATGCCGGCGCCGTCGATCAGCACCACGGCCGTCGGTACCGCGCCGGTGAAGTCCTCGTTGACCCGGCCGGTCCGCGCCACAGCGGTCGTCATCGTCACGCGCATGTCCGGTCGCCGCCTCTCGCCGATCGGGGCGCGGGCGTGCAGCCGCCGCGCGCTCGGAGCGTACGCATGAGAACTTGACACGCGTGCCGGTCGCCGGGAGAGGATGGGCGATGACGTCCGCCCTCTCGACGCCGCCCACCATCCCAGCCGGCACGCTGGCCGCCGGCCCGCAACCCGTCCTCGCGGCCCCCGCCGATCTGCTGCTGCGGCCCTGGGAAGCGGCCGACGTCCCGGTCTTCCTCGCCGCTTACCGTGACCCCGAGATCCAGCGATGGCACACCCGCCGGCCGGCGTCGGAGGAACAGGTCCGGGAGTGGTTCGACCGGTATCGCCGAGACTGGGCGCAGGAGAGGGGCGCACATTGGGCCGTGACCCGCGGTGGTGACGAGGTGCTGGGGCGCATCGCGATGCGTGGGATCGACCTCGACGACGGTGTCGCCGAGTGCGCGTACTGGGTGCTCCCGGCCGCCCGTGGTGCGGGCGTGGCGTCCGGCGCGCTCACGGCCCTGAGCGTCTGGGCCCTCGGCGAGGCCGGCTTCCATCGCCTGGCGTTGGATCACTCGACCCGCAACCTGGCCTCCTGCCGGGTGGCCGTCAAGTCCGGCTTTCTGCTGGAGGGCACCAAGCGGAGCGACGCCGTCCACTCCGACGGTCGACACGACATGCACCTGCACGCCCGCATCCGGGCCGACGAGCAGATTGCGTGATCACTTCGCCTGCCGGGTGTCGAGGTGGGCGCGCAGCGCCGCAGCGATCTCGCCGGCGGCGAGGAGCTGATCCGGGGTGAGGGCGTCGACGAAGAGTTCGCGGATGGCGCGCAGATGCGGCACGGTGGATCCGCGGAACGCCTCGGCGCCCACCGCCGTGAGGTGGACCTCCGCTCCGCGCGGATCGGTGGCGCACTCCTGTCGGCGGATGAGGCCACGCCGCTCCATCCGCCCGAGGTGATGGGAGAGCCGACTGCGTTCCCAGCCGATGTGCGCCGCGAGTTCGGAGGAGCGCATCTGCTGTTCCGGGGCTTCGGTGAGGGCGAGCAGTACGGCGTAGTCGCCCGGCGACAGCGCGGACTCGCTCTGGAGGCGTGACGCGATTCGGGACCGGAGCACGTCCGTCGTCTCGATGAAGTCGCGCCAGATCCGGAGCTCCTCCGCGGTGGGCAGTTGGCGTCCGCGCTGCCGCGGTGTGTCCTTCGTCATGTTCGCCTCCCGGGTTGACATGTCAATCCAAAGCTAACATGTTTGACATGTCAATCGTCGAGGGAGCTCGGCGGTAGGGGGTACCCCGACTGGTGCGAGCGTGAGGAGGAGACGGTGACGACCGAAGGCTTCGAACTGGGGCTCGACTCGTTCGGAGAGGTGGCCACGGACGGCGGCCGGCTTCTCAGCGACGCCGAGACCGTGCGGCTGCTCGTCGACGAGGCGCGGCTCGCGGAGTCGGTCAGGCTGGACGTGTTCAGCGTGGGTGAGCACTACCGGGAGGGTCACAACGACTCGGCGACCCCGGTGCTGCTCGCGGCGATCGCCACGGCGACCGAGCGGATCCGGCTCGGCACCTCGGTCACGGTGCTCAGCACGAACGATCCGGTACGGCTCTACCACGAGTTCTCGACCCTCGACGCCGTGTCGAACGGCCGCGCTCAGATCGTCCTCGGACGTGCGTCGGCGACCGAGTCGTTCCCGTTGTTCGGTTACGACCTCGCGGACTACGAGCGGCTGTTCGAGGAGAAGCTCGACCTCTTCGTACGGCTTCAGCAGGACGAACCCGTCACCTGGTCCGGGACCGTCCGAAGCCCGCTGGTCAGGCAGCGACTGCATCCGCGGATGCGCCCGGGCGGGATCCCGACCTGGATCGGCGTCGGCGGGAGCCCGGACTCGGTGATCCGCGCCGCCCGCTACGGACTACCGCTCATGCTCGCGATCATCGGCGGGCGTCCGCAGCGGTTCGCCGGACACGTCGACCTCTACCACCGGGCGCTCGAACAGTTCGGGCATCCCGTGCAGCCGATCGGACAGCACTCGCTCGGCCTCGTCGCGGACACCGACGAGGAGGCCGTGGAGACCTGGTGGCAGTACTGGCAGCCGGTCGTGGCGGCGCTCGCCGAGGAACGTGGCTTCTACAAGCCGGACCGCAAGCGGTACCAGGCCGAGATCGACCAGGGGGCGCTGTTCGTCGGATCACCCGAGACGGTCGCACAGAAGATCGCCACCGTGGCCCGTGACCTGCGGCTGAGCCGCTTCGACCTGAAGTACGACATCATGCATCTGCCTCGCGAGGCACGCGCGCGCACCATCGAGCTGCTCGGCAGCGAGGTGGCGCCGCGGGTCCGCGAGCTGCTAGCGAAGGAGCCCACCAATGTCTGACCTCGAGTTCGGTCTCGACACCTTCGGCGACGTGCCGGAGGACGACGCCGGTAAGCCCGTCTCCCACGCCGTGGCGATCCGGCAGGTCGTCGAGGAAGCGGTGCTCGCGGACGGCCTCGGCGTCGACGTCATCGCCCTCGGCGAGCACCACCGGCCGGAGTACTCGATCTCGACGCCGGAGACCGTGCTGGCGGGGATCGCCACCCGTACCTCGCGCATCCGGCTCGCCTCCGGTGTGACCGTGCTGAGCTCGGACGACCCGGTCCGGGTGTTCCAGCGCTTCGCGACGGTGGACGCGCTCTCGAACGGCCGCGCCGAGGTGATCCTCGGACGCGGCTCGTTCACTGAGTCCTTCCCGCTGTTCGGCTACGACCTGCGCGACTACGACGTGCTCTTCGAGGAGAAGATCGAGCTCTTCGCGAAGCTGCTGGAGGAGAAGCCGGTCACCTGGAGCGGCAGCGTCCGTGCCCCGCTCGAGAACGCCGATGTCTTCCCGAAGACCGAATCGGGTCACCTCAACACCTGGGTGGGCGTCGGTGGTTCGCCGCAGTCGGTCGTGCGTACCGCCCATTACGGGCTCCCGCTGATGCTCGCCATCATCGGCGGCGATCCCGAGCGCTTCGCGCCCTACATCGACCTGTACCGGCGGGCGGCCGAGCAGTTCGGGACGACCGCGTACCCGGTCGGGATGCACTCGCCGGGCTTCATCGCGGACACCGACGAGCAGGCGAAGGAACTGTTCTGGCCGTACTACCGGGTCATGCGGGACCGGATCGGCAAGCTGCGCGGCTGGCCGCCCATCCGTCGCGAGGAGTTCGACTCCGAGGTGGCGCACGGATCCCTCTACATCGGCTCGCCGGAGACCGTGGCCCGCCGCATGGCGCACGCGATCCGCAGCGTCGGCGTCGGCCGGTTCGACCTCATCTACACGGCAGGCGCGCAGCCGGTGAGCGCCCGGATGCGCGCCGTGGAGCTGTACGGCAGCAAGGTCATTCCGATGGTTCGCGACATCCTGGCCGGCTGACCGGATCCACGGACATCAGAACAGCGTCGGGGAAGGAAGACATGAACGACAGCGCCCGGAACGCGCCACAGACCCTCGGCATCCTCGGCGCCGGCAAGGTGGGCACCGTGCTCGCCCGGCTCGCCGTCGCCGCCGGCTACCGGGTGCTCATCGCCGGTTCCGGTGACCCGGCGAGGATCGCCCTCACCATCGAGGTGCTCACACCCGGCGCCGTCGCCACCACCGCGGCCGACGCCGCCGGCGCCGACATCGTGATCCTCGCCCTTCCGCTGGGCAAGTACCGCAGCATTCCCGTGGAGGCGTTGCGCGGCAAGCTCGTCGTCGACGCGATGAACTACTGGTGGGAGATCGACGGCATCCGCGACGACCTCACCGACCCGCGCACCTCGTCGAGCGAGACCGTCCAGGCGTTCCTGCCCGATTCCCGCGTCGTCAAGGCGTTCAACCACATGGGATATCACGACCTCGAGGACGAGGCGCGGCCCACCGGGGCCGCCGGCCGCAAGGCCATCGCGATCGCCGGCGACGACTCCGCCGACCTCGCGGTCGTTGCATCCCTCGTCGACCGGCTCGGCTTCGATCCGGTCGTCGCCGGCCCACTGGCCGAGGGCGTACGGCTCGAACCGGGTAGCGAGCTGTTCGGCGCCGACGTGAGCGCCGACGAGGTGCGGGCCATGCTCGCCCGCTTTCCGGACTCGGAACGCGGCCGGGCCGTTGCCGCCGCGCGAGCCGGAAATTCGGAGGGGACTGCCTGACCAGACGAACGGGCCCCTCACCTGGAAGCTGCTGTGAGGGGCCCGCCCGCTGGTCCACACGATCGGCAATGCTTCCTGGTCAGAAGCCCAGGGCGGCCTTGCCGCCGACGACCGGAAGCGTGACGGTGCTGCCGTTCAGGTACACCGTGATCTCGCTGCCGATGGCGGCCGTGTCACGCGCCGGCCGGTTCGACGACGGGTTCGCGTCGTAGTTGCCGGTGATGACGAGCCCGATCCGGTGCCCGGCCGGGATCACGTGCTCGGACGGAAGGGTCTTCCACTTCACGTTGTACTGCGTGCCGGGCGTCAACGGCTGGCTCCGTCGCAGGTCCGGCGAGTTCTTGACGTCGATGTGGCCCCACGCCAGGACGCGCTCGGGGGTGATCTCCACATTCGTCTCCATCGGCTCGGCGCACCCGGTGCCGCCGGCCAGGTCCGCAGGCTCGCAGGACTCCTGGACCACCTCCAGCGGCTCCTTGCCCGCGACGGTGACGGTCGGTCCCGCGCCGTAGTCGACGAGCATGGCCGACAGCAGCGCGGTCTCGGCCGTCGTCGACATCCGGACCGCCAGTTCGGGCGTGCCGGAGAGGCGTACGTCGGACGCGAGCGGAGGGGTCACGTAGGCGAGCCGGCCCGGCTTGGCCTGCTCGGCGTTGCCGATCTTGATCGCCTGTGACTCACGCTGGTCGACGAAGCTCTGCGTGGGGTTGCCGCCCGGCGCCTGCGGTGACAGGGTGCCCGCCGCGCCGTCCGTGCTCGGGCCGAAGCGCAGGTCGACCTCCTTGGCGTCGGCGTCCGGCCAGGTCGAGTGGGTCTCCCAGCTGCCGTCGGGACGCTGGATGTCCGCCATCGGCTCGTCCATGACCCCGTTCGGGATGTCGTACAGCCAGTAGTCCATCCACCGGTGCATGACCGCCTGCCACTCCGGCAACCGGAAGCTGGTCGGGTTCACGTGCGCGCCGCGGTGCAGCCAGATCTTGCGGGGCATGTTGCGCTTCTCGATCTCACTCCACAGGTCGGCGAAGTGCATGGTCTTGACGTTGAAGTCGGTGAGACCGTGCACCATGAAGACGGACGTGCCGACCGTCTTGATCTTGTTGGCGTCCGGTAGGTAGCTCCGCTCCTGCCAGAACGGGGTGAAGTCGGAGTCGCTGGCCTCCTCGGCGTCGCCGATCCCCGTGATGACCGACTCGCAGGCCGGGGCCGACACCGAGCCGGGGAGTGTCCGGCCGACGGAGACGTAGTCGGCGAGGTACTCGGTGTACCGGAAGTCGACGTTCTCGCTCCAGGTCGACCAGGCGACCCCCTGGTCGTTCACGTACCGGTACCAGCTGGAGATCGCGGAGATGGGCACCACGGTCCGCAGGCCGGGTACGCCCTGGGTGGCGACCGCGTTGGGCAGGGTGCCGACGTACGAGACGCCCTGCATGCCCACGTTGCCGGTGCTCCAGTCGGCGACCGCCACGCTTCCGTCGTGGTGGAAGCCCGGGGCGCGCCCGTTGAGCCAGTCCACGACCGCCTTGATGCTGATCGTGTCCTCGGGCCCGCCGGTCGTGGGGCAGCCGAACGATCGGGACGTGCCCTGCATCTCCACCTGGACGACGGCGTAACCCCGGGGGACGAAGTACTCGTCCCACCAGCCGGGGAAGCCGCGGGTCTGATCCGGCAGTGGATCACCCGCGTCCCGGCCGTAGTACGGGCTGGCCTCCATGATGATCGGCACCCGCATGCCCGCCTCGGTCTCCGCCGGCCGGACCACGTCGACCTCGATCAGATCCCGGCGGCCGTCGGCGTCGCTGTCCATCGGCGCCTCGACGTAGACGACCTCCTGAACTGCCTCGTCGTACGAGAAGACCGGCTGGGTCACCCCGTTCTCGAGCACGATGCCGGGCGCTTCCACCTCGGCGCTCGCCACTGCGGGCGCACTCACGATCGCCATTCCGACGATCGCTCCGACGGCTGTCAATCGCCGCGCAAATCCCATGCCCCTACCTCCGTCAGCTCCAGAGACACATGGCTGATGAATGGTCATCGATATGTAGCGGTCGGGTCAATGACCATCCGTAGCGGTTGGGCTCTGCTCGGTTACGACATATGTCGTGCCGCACCGGCCGGCGGGGCGGGGAGCTACCCCGTTCCCCGGGCCGGCAACTAGCCTGCCCAGATGCGACACATCCTCGCGCCAGGCGACGAGACGCTGCACGGACACTTCTCCGCCGACTTCCCACCGGTGCTCACCATCGACGCGGGCGACACCGTCACCTACCGCACGCTGGACTGCTGGTGGTCGGCCGGCCCCTACGAGGGAGGGTGGAACAGGGACCGCGCCCGGGCCCCGCAGTACCAGCCGGACCACGGACACGCGCTCATCGGTCCGGTCGCGGTCCGCGGTGCCCGCGCCGGCCAGACCCTCGAGGTACGCATCGACGCGGTCGTCCCGGCGACCTGGGGAACCACAGTGGCCGGCGGCTGGCCGAGCGGATTCAACGAGCGGTACGGCGTCGAGGACGAGGGCGTGGTGCACTCCTGGGAACTCGATCCGGTGGCGATGGTCGGCCGTAACCAGCACGGCCACACGGTGGCGTTGCGTCCCTTCATGGGAGTGCTCGGCATGCCACCGGCGGAGCCGGGTCTGCACTCGACGGTCCCGCCCCGTCAGTGGGGCGGCAACCTGGACTGCAAGGAGCTGACCGCCGGCAGCACCCTGTTGCTGCCGATTCCGGTCGACGGAGCGTTGTTCTCGGTGGGAGACGGACACGCCGCGCAGGGGGACGGGGAGGTCGGCGGCACCGCGATCGAGTGCCCGATGGACGAGGTGAGCCTGACCGTCGACGTACGCGACGACTTCCCGATCACCGGCCCGGTGGCCCGTACCGCGGACGCCTGGCTGACCCTCGGCGTCGGCGCGACCCTCGACGACGCCACCTTCATGGCGCTGGACTCGATGCTGACCCTCATGCAGCGGCAGTACGGGATCAGCCGCCCCGACGCGGTGGCGCTGGCCAGCGTCGCGGTCGACGTACGGGTGACGCAGATCGTCAACCAGACCGTCGGCGCGCACGCGGTGCTCCGCGACGGCGCGGTGCGCTCGATCTCGACGCAGCGCGCCGCGGGCTGACAGCGGTGCCGGCTCAGGGCCGGCCGCGCCGTCGGGCGCGGCCGGAGCGATCTGCGAACGGTACGACGTCTGGATCGCGGGTCAGGAGAACCTGGCCCGCGCGTACAGGAGGGTGAGCCCGAACCCGACGATCGCGACGGCGATCGCCACCACGAGGGGCGGCGCCATCAGCAACCCGGGTGTGATGGCGGCGAGCAGGAGCAACGCCAGGGAGCCGCGCCACGGACGGCTCACCCCGTACATCACGAGGCCGAAGAGGGTCCGCCCGACGATGTGCAGGGCTACCCCACCCACGATGAGCAGCGACCACGCCGCGTTCACCTGGCCGAGCGGGCTGCGGATGTAAATCACGGCGCTGGCCGCCACGACGACCGTTCCCGCGACCATGATCCCGTGGCAGTACGCGGCCGCGACCGCGACCCTCGGTGCGGTCGAGTCGACCACCGCCCCGAGGTCCCGCGCGGTCGGTAGGAAGTAGCTCCACAGCATGAGCGCCGCATTGGTGAAGGCGAGGACGAAGGCCAACGTGCGGAAGTCCTCGAAGCCCGAGTTGCTGTAGGCCCGGCCGCTCAGCAGGACCACCGCGCCCAGGGCGATGACGTAGACCTGACGGTACCGCTCCGCTATGTGGTCGCCGATGACCTTCAGGTGCGACTGCGGCGCGGTGAGCTTCGGTACCGGCCAGCCGAACCAGGCGCTCACACCGTCGACGACGATCGCCGCCGCCCAGAGGAAGAGCCGATCCGAGGCGGGCAGGAAGGCGCCCACCAGCCACGGGACGGCCGAGATCCCGAACCAGATGAGGACCCGCGCCGAGCGGGCCTGCAGCGGAGAGCCCCGCAGGGCCGGAACGAGCACGATCCCCCGGACGATGTGGATCCCGGCGTACGCGCCGGCGAAGAGCAGGCCGTTCTCGCCGAAGGCGGTCGGCACCGCGGCCGCCATCAGCAGCCCGGCGAACATGACGACGATGATGAGCCGTTGCAGTCTCGGATCGTCCGGGTTGAACCAGTCCGTCGACCATGCCGTCGCGACCCAGATCCAGTAGATCGCGGCCAGCAGGACCATCGACTCCGCGATGTTGCCCACGCTGACGTCGGCCAGTATCCGCTGCGACACCTGGGTGAGGGCGAAGATCATGGCGAGATCGAAGAAGAGCTCGTACGCGGAGAGCTGCCGAGCGTTCTCCCGTTTCCGCAGCAGCAGTTCCAGCGGAGAGTCCGCGCGGACCGGGTCGGCGCCGATCCGTCCGTAGCTGAACACGATGCCGAGCAGCACCAGGCAGACGGCGCCGGCCACGGCGAGCGGCGGTAGGCGCAGCATGCCCGGGGACATGGCCACGATGGCCAGCATCCCGGCCGGGGCCCGCCAGGGGCGCCGCTGGAACACGGACCGGGCGTACAGGGTGCGTCCGGCCAGATAGAGGAAGGGGCCGGCCAGGATGGCGGCCGACCACTGGGCGCGGGCCTCGCCGAGCGGTTGGGAGATCAGTACCTCGGTACTCATGGCCGTGACGACGATCCCGAGGATCATGAGCAGGTGGGTGTACGAGGCGCGGACGGCCACCACGGACGGCCGCCGGTCGAGGGCCTCGCTGAGCGGGAGTCCACGCGGCAGGAAGAAGGACCGGGCGGTCAGTCCGGCGATCGCGAACGCGATGGCGAAGGCGCCGATCCGGACGCCGTCGAGTCCGCTTCGGCTGAGCGCCACGCCGCTGGTCAGGACCACCTCCCCGACCGCGATGATGAAGACCTGCCGGTGGCGCTCCGCGATGTGGTCGCCCCGTATCCGCAGGTGTTCCTCCGGCACCGGCGGCATGCCGGGCACCCGCCAGCCGAGCCCGACGCCCAGGTAGTCCAGGAAGATCGCCATCGACCAGAGCGCCAGCTGCGGCGCCGTCGGCAGGAACGCTCCCGTGATCCAGAGGATCGCGGTCGAGCCGAACCAGATCGCGGCTCGTAGTGATCGCGTCGCGACCGGGTGGCCATGCATCGCCGAGATGATCGACAGGTGCCGTACGAGGTGCGCCGCGACGTTCGCCCCGGCGAAGACGAGGCTGTGCCGGCCGAAGGCCTCGGGTACCGACGCGGCGGCCACCAGACCCGCGAACATCATCCCGATGACGATGCCCTGGGTGAAACGCTGCTCCGGGTCGAGCCAGTCGGTGGTACGGGCTGCACCTACCCAGATCCACCAGACCGCCGCCAGGAGGACCACTGTCTGTAGCGAGTTCTCCCAGCCGAAGTCGCGCAGGAAACGACGCGACAACTGCATGAGCGCGAAGATGATGGCGAGGTCGAAGAAGAGTTCGACGAAGGTGATCTCTCGGGGCTGACGTGGATCCCGTATGAGCCGTTCCCACCTGGTCCGCGCCACAGCTCGCCCGCCTCGCCGATTGTGCAACGAACTATTCGTACCATGGTGGGTGAATCGGACAGGCTGTTATGAGATCGGCCGGAGGCGCCGCTCGTCGTGCTGGATATCCGATGGAGGTGGTGCGGTCGGGCCGGGCAGGATCCGGAGCGTGTTGCTACTCGTTCCTTCGGATCCGCTGCGGCCACGCCGTCCCGATGAGCATTTCGCCGCGGAGGCGCGGACGGCCCGGGAAGCCGGTCTGACCGTCGCCGTGGTTGATCATGACGTGTTGGCTCGGGGCGAGGAACCGGAGCGAGCAGTGCCGTCCCTGCCCGTCGGGGAGACCGCCGTCTACCGGGGCTGGATGCTCCCCAGCCATCGATACGGCGCTCTCGTACAGCTTGCCGCCGCGCGTGGCGTGACGATGCGTACGAGTGCGGAGCAGTACCGGCGGGCACACGAGTTGCCCGGCTGGTATCCGGCGCTGGCACCGGTGACACCGCGCTCGGTGTGGACGACCGGTCCGGGCCGTGCCGACTTCGATCGCGCGCGGCTCGAGCTCGGCGCCGGCCCCGCAGTCCTGCGTGACTACGTGAAGTCGGCGAAGCACCACTGGGACGAGGCGGCGTTCATCCCGGACGTCGCGGACGCCGACGGCGCGTGGCGGGTGGCTTCCCGGATGAGGCAGCTGCGGGACGACGACTTCGTCGGCGGGTTCGTGCTGCGGGAGTTCGAGTCGTTCACCTCGGCGGAGGTGCGGACCTGGTGGGTGGAGGGCAGGTGCGTCCTGGTGGGACCGCACCCGGACACGCCGGAGGCGCGACCGCCGGGCCGCCTCGACCTGGGCTGGCTCGCCCCGCTCGTCCGTGCGGTGGCCCTGCCGTTCGTCACCGTGGATCTCGCGCTGCGCGCCGACGGTGTGTGGCGGGTCGTGGAACTCGGTGACGGGCAGGTCAGCGACCGGCCGGCCAGCGTTGCGCCGGCGGAGATCATCGCGGTCCTGGCCGGGGGAGAATCGGCCGTCCGCGCTTGAGCCGCCGGAAGTGCGTCACCCGACAAATGCGGTGGGCAGTGCGTGTGACGCCGCCGGGAACCGCCATGATGGGCCGGTGAAAATCTTGTCCATCCAGTCTTCGGTCGCGTACGGCTACGTCGGCAACTCGGCGGCCGTCTTCCCTCTGCAGCGGCTCGGGCACGAGGTCTGGCCGGTGCTGACCGTTCACTTCTCCAACCACACGGGGTACGGCGCGTGGCGTGGGCCGCTGCTGGCGCCCGCCGACGTGGCCGAGGTGATCGCCGGCATCGAGGACCGCGGGGTGCTCGGAAGCGCCGACGCGGTGCTGTCGGGCTACCAGGGCGACCCGGCGATGGGTGCGGTGATCCTCGAAACGGTGGACAAGGTCAAGGCGATCAACCCGAACGCGGTGTACTGCTGCGATCCGGTGATGGGCGATACCGGCCGCGGAATGTTCGTCCGACCCGGTATCCCGGAGTACATGCGCGACGTCGTCGTCCCGCGCGCGGACATCATCACCCCGAACCATTTCGAGCTGGACTTCCTCGCCGGCCGGACGACGAACTCGTTGCCGCAGGTGCTGGACGCCGTCGACACGGTGCGCGCCACCGGGCCGCGACACGTCCTGGTCACCAGCGTGCTGCACGGCGACGTGCCCGAGGGGTCGCTGGAGGTGGTGGCGGTCTCGGACGAGGGCGCGTGGGCCGTCACCACACCGCTGCTGCCGATCAACCCGAACGGCGGTGGCGACATCACCGCCGCGCTGTACCTGGCACACCTGTCGACGACGCGCTCGCCCGCGACGGCACTGGAGCGCACCATCGCCTCCGTCTTCGCCGTACTCGAGGCGACCCTCGCGGCGGGCACCCGGGAGCTCCAGCTGATCGCGGCCCAGGACGCCATCGCCGAGCCACCGGCGAGATTCACCGCCCGGCGGCTGCGCTGACCCGGCGGCCTGCGGGCGTCACGTCCCGTCCGTAGCGCGGCCGAGCACCATGACGGGGATGGTTGGTTACCGGGCCGGCGCGGCCGGTCACGACGCCTCGGCTGTCATCACGGGGCGGGCCGGCGGCGTCTGAGGCTCAGCCTGCGCGATGCCCTCGACTGCCTCGCCCATGCGGGTGACGGCGTCGGTGAGGATCGCGGGCGAGGTGGCGAAGTTGAGTCGTACGAAGCCCGCGCCGCCGGTGCCGAAGACGTGCCCGGAGCTGAGGGCGACCCGCGCTCGGTCCAGGAACATCCGCGCGGGCCCGGCGAGGTCGCTGGCCACGCCGGGCTCCCCGGTCGGCCGCGGCGTGGCGATGCCCAGCCGGGTGCAGTCCAGCCAGGCGAGGTAGGTGCCCTCGGGGCGGTGATACGTGACGGCGGGGAGGTGCTCCGCGAGCAGCGTCGCCAGCAGCGTGCGGTTGCTGTCGAGACCGTCGAGGAGCAGGTCCAGCCATTGGCCGCCGGCGCGGAACGCGGCGGTGTGCGCGAGGGCGCCCAGGTGGCTGGGGCCGTGGCTGACCTCTTCCGGCATGCGGTCGAGGTCGGCGACGGCTCGTGGCCCGGCGATCGCGAGCGCCGCCTTGAGGCCGGCGAGATTCCACGCCTTCGAGGCGGAGGTGAGGGCGAAGGCGTCCTCGGCGCCGGCCACCGTGAGGTACGGGGTGAAGTGCGCCCCGGCAAGCACGAGTGGGGCGTGGATCTCGTCGGAGATCACCCGTAGGCCGTGCCGGTCGGCCAGGTCGGCGACGGCCTCGAGTTCGTCCCGGCGGTGCACGACTCCGGTCGGGTTGTGCGGGTTGCACAACAGGAACGCCGGCCGGCGGCCGCAGGCCCGGGCCCGGCCGAACGCCTCGTCGAGCGCGGCATGGTCCAGCCGCAGGTCCGGCCCGAGCGGAGCCTCGATCACCTGCCGGCCGGCATGTGTGACGAAGGCGTAGAAGGGCGGGTACACGGGTGAGCAGACCACCACGGCGTCGCCGGGGTCGGTCACGAGCCGGAGCACCTCGACGATGCCCATCATCACGTCGGGCACGACGGTGGTGTGGTCGACGCGGAAGTCGTGCCAGCCCCAGCGGTGGGCCGCGAAGTCGCCGAGCGCCTCGGCGTACGCCGTGCCGTGCGAATAGCCGGTGTCGCCGAGGTCGATCGCGCGGCGGAGTGCGTCGGCGACCGGGGGAGCGAGGGGCGTGTCCTGCTCCGCGACCCAGAGCGGCAGCACGTCGGGCGGGTGCATCCGCCACTTCACGCTGGTGCGCCGGCGGAGCTCGTCCAGCGTGAGCATGGTCAGCGGATTCCGGGCGGCCGAGCCGCCGGTGTCGAAGGCCGCGCTTGCCATGCCGTCCACCTTAGGCGTACGTCGACGTTCCCGATTGTGGGTCCACTCAGGCCGGTGCGGCGACGATCAGCCCGGCCGGCGCGGCCATCGGCCGGTGCTCCACGAGCCGCCAACCGGTCGCGTCGAGCCACTGCTGCGCATCACTCGCCTCGTAGGTGTCGCCGCCGCTGATGATGAGGAACTCACCCCCGCCGAGGCGGGTCGCGGGGTGGGGGGCCGCGGCGTCGCGCCACCAGTCGACCAGCAGCAGCCGGCCGTCCGGCGTCACGGCGGCGCGCAGCCGGGCCAGTAGTTCGAGGTTGCGCTCCGGAGAGAACAGGTGCAGGAAGTTGGCCACGATCACCACGTCGTGCCCGTCCGGCAGCGGATCGACGAACGCGTCCGCGCTCACCAGGTCGAGCCGGTCGGCGAAGGCGTCACCGGCGATCTTCTTCCGGGCCACCGCCACCACCTCGGGCAGGTCGAGCAGGGTCGCGGTGAGGTGTGGGTAGGCCCCGAGGAGCGGCTTGGCGAAGGTGCCGATGCCGCCACCCACGTCGAGCACCCGGCGGTGGGGGCTGAAATCGAAGGTCTTGGCGAGGTCGACGGCCGTCTCCGCGGTCACCAGCGCCACCGACGCCTCGTACGCCTGGACCTGCTCCTCGGTGAGGTCGCCGCGGACGCCCTGCCTGGTGCGGAACGCGGTGGACGCTCGGGACCAGGCCGAATAGCTGACCAGGTCCCAGTAGGTCAGCATGGGACGCATGTCGAGCGGGCCGCGCTCGGCGAGAAACGCCTCGGTGTCGGGGGCGTTGCGGTAACGCTCACCGTCGTGTTCGAGCAGACCGGTGGGGACCAGCAGGTCGGCGAGCGCGCGGGCGCTGCGCACCGGGATCCGGCAGCGTTCGGCGATGGCCGGCGCGGTCGCTCCCTCGGCGGGAATGGCGGCGAAGAGGCCGACCTCGGCGGCGACGAAGAGCGCCTTGGCGGTCATGAAACCGGCTGCCACGCCGGTGATCCGCGCGGGGCTCAGCGGTGCTGCCGGGTCGGCGGCGGCCGGGACGTCCGGGCCGGGCCCGTCGGATGGCGGTATGAACACACGCTGGATCTGCTGCTCGGCCACGCGTCCCCCGAAGATGGTCGATCATCGATGCATGTCGCCTCATGCTACGGCGAGGCGGCAGGCGTGACCACCCCCTCGGGAGGCGCGCGCTCGGTCGATGCGATGGCCGGGATTGCTCGGGCCGGGCGAAGCGGTCGGGTCGGCAGCCGCCGACCCGACCGGGCCCGGGTTCAGCTCGCCGTCTGGCCGGGCAGGCCACCCCACGGCAACCGGGGCGGGTTCATGGACAACCGCACCTGATAGTCGAGGGCGCTCGTCTCCCTGCCCCAACGGGGCATGCCGGCCGGCAGATCCGAAGGGTCGAGCTGCACCTCGATGATGGTCAACCGGTCGGGTGTGCCGGACAGGCCGGCGAAGACCCGGGCAAGCTCGCCTTCGGTGGCGACCACGTGCGAGTTGATCGGCGCGTTCCGCGCGAACACCGACGGCAGTTCGGCGTAGCGCCAGTTGTCGATGTCGTTGTACGGCTGGTGCGGGCCGTCGACCGCCCGCTCCACGGTGTACCCGCCGTTGTTCAGCACCAGAATGATCGGGCGCTGTCCGGTGGCGAGCATCCGGCTGATCTCCTGGGCGGTCAGCTGGAGTGAGCCGTCGCCGGTGATGAGGACGACGCGGCGGTCGGGTCGTGCCATCCCCGCGCCGAACGCGGCCGGCGTCGCGTACCCGATCGCGCCCCAGAGCGGCGCCAGCAGGACGTCCGTGCCGGGCGGTAGGTGGAAGTTCGCCACGCCGAACGACGGAGTGCCCGTCTCCGGCACGAGCACGTCACCGGGACGCAGCATGGCCGCGACCGCGGACCAGAGCAGCGCCTGCCGGAGCGGCTCGGTGCTGGTCGGGTCGATCGGGTTGTGGTTCGGTTCGATCGTCACCTCCCAGTCGGCCTCGCGTACCGGCGCGACCTCGTACAGCGCGCGAAGTGCCGCGGCCGGGGTCACGGACGGGAAGACGGCTTGCCCGACGGTGCTGACGGCGGTGTCGAGCGCGATGATGCGCGACAGGTCCAGGTCGGCGGTGAACAGCCCGTCCCAGTCGAAGAACTTGGTTCCGACGCAGACGAGGGCGTCGGCCCCCTCGATCGCCGCACGGGCCGGTTCCAGGCTGTCCCCGCCGTTGTAGATGCCGACGTAGTGCGGGCTCGACTCGTCGATGAACCCGCGCCCCATGCTCTGCGTCGCGACCGGCCAGTTCCGGTCGGTCAGCAACGAGTCGACCGACTCCCGCAGGTCGTAGCGGATCGCCAGGTTGCCCACCAGCAGCGCCGGGCGGGCGGCGCCGGCGAGCAACTGCCGGGCGGCACCGACGAACGCGTCGAGCTGTTCCGGGTCGACTGCCGGCTCAGGTGGGGTGAGGGGCGACGAGGGCGGCGCCGCCGGCTGCCGGGCGACGTCGCCCGGCAGCCGGATGTAGACCGGTCGCCGGGCCAGCCAACCTTCACGCAACACCCGGTCGATCTCGCTGCTGGCGTTGTCGGCGGTCAGGCTGGTCTGGGCCACCGTCACCTCACGGCCGATCCGGACCCAACGGTCGTAATCGCCGTCACCGAGCGAATGGTGCATGGCCGCGTGCCGCTCCATGATCCGGACCGGTGGCCCGCCCACGATCGAGACGATCGGCACGGACTCCGCCATCGCCCCGGCGAGGCCGCACACCGCGGAGAGCTCACCCGGGCCGAAGGTGGTGACGATCGCCGCGATGCCGGCCAGTCGGGCGTAGCCGTCGGCGGTGTAGGAGGCGTTCAGCTCGTTGCAACTGCCCACCCACTCGATCCCCGGAAACGCCTCGATCTGGTCGAGGAACTCCATATTGTAGTCGCCGGGCAGGCCGAAGATGTGCCGTACGCCGAGTTCGTGGAGCCGGCTCAGCAGCAGTTCACCGACGGTGATCATGATCTGACGCTTCCGCGCACCGTGTCGCTCCCGTCAGGTGCCATTGCTGCTCGACCCACACGGTCGGCCACCGCGGGCCGGCAGCCCTCTCCTCATTCTCGCGTCCCCGGTGCCAACGGAACCGGAGATCGGCGAACCGCAGTTAGCCGTGCTGTGCCCGGGAGCAGCTGAGGATCCGGGATCGGTCGCGGGTAGGGCGCTCACTCCGCCACGTTGATCACGACCTTGCCGTTGGCGGTGCCGGCCTCCACGACGGCGTGGGCGTCGGCGACAGTGCCGAGGTCGAACTGCCTGGGGTCGAGCAGGGGCTTCAACCTCCCCGCGTCGGCCAGGGCGGCCACCTCGCGCAGGATCTCGCCGTGGTGCTCACGCCCGCGGCCGGTCAGCATCGGCAACAGGGTGAACACCCCGGAGTAGCTGGCGCCGCGGAACGACAGCGGCGCCAGGCTGTGGGTGCCCCAACCGAGCGCGCTGACGACGTGACCGGTGTAGGTCCGGACCGCGCTGAAGGACAGGTCGAGGGTGGCGCCGCCGACGGTGTCGAAGACGACGTCGAAGCCCTCGCCGGCGGTGTGCTCGGCGACGTACTCCTCGACTTGGCTGGTGGTGTAGTCGATGGGAGTCGCGCCGAGCCGGGCGATGGTCGCCAGGCTTCGGGTCGATCCGGTGGCGAAGACCTCGGCGCCGAGCGTGCGGGCGATCTGGATGCCCAGCTGTCCGACGCCGCCGGCACCACCGTGCACCAGCACCCGCTGACCCGTGCGGGCCCGCGCCCGGTCGACGAGCGCCTCCCAACTGGTGATGGCGGCCAGCGGCAGGGCGGCGGCCTCACGCAGGCTGAGCGACGCCGGCTTACGGGCCAGCAACCGGGCGTCCACGGCTGCGTACTCGGCGAGTGATCCCGGTAGGTCCCCGACGCCGCCGGTGAGTCCGTACACCTCGTCGCCAGGGGCGAATCCGGTGACCTCCGGACCAACCTCGGCCACGACCCCGGCCAGGTCCAGGCCGAGTATGGCCGGCAGCAGGTTGCGGGCATGGGGGGCCTTCCCCGCCCGGATCTTGGTGTCCAGCGGGTTGACGCCGCTCGCCGCGACCTTCACCAATACCTGTCCGGGGCCGGGTGCGGGTTTCTCGACCTCGTCCAGGACCAGCGGGCCACCGAATTCGTTGAGCACCAGAGCGCGCATGGCGCTACCTCGTCTTCCGTTTGCATCTGTACCGTTGTGGTGGATGGGCGGGTGGGTCGGCTGCCGAACGTCGATCAGACGGTGCGCTGGGCGACGAGCGACCGGGCGGCCGATTTCGCCTCGTCCACTACCGCCCGGTCCTGCGACAGCCGGCCTGCGGCCAGTGCGCCGTCGATCAGGAGCCCGATCTGTCGGGCGAGCGCGTCGGGGTCGGCGGCACCGGCCTGGGTCGACACGTCCACCAGCCACCTCTGCCGGCGCTCGGTGTGACCCACGGTGATTGCGCGGGCCTCGGAGTCGAGTGACGTCTCGACGGCCGCGCTGACGAAGGGGCAACCGAAGAACCCGTGCCGGTCGAAGGCGTCCAGGAGCGCGTCGAAGAGCCCGACCAACTGGTCCGCGGGCCGGTCACCCGCGCGCGCGGCAGCGGCCTGCAACTGCGCCATCCAGGAGTCGTCGGTACGCCGTAGGTAGGCGGCGATCAGCTCTTCCTTGGTACGGAAGTGCACGTACAGCGTCGACTTGGCGACCCCGGACTCGGCGATGACCTGATCGATGCCGACGCCGCGTAGCCCATGCGTGTAGAACAGCTTCGCGGCTGTGGCGAGGATCCGCTCCTCGGTGGTGGTCTTCCTCGTCTTCGTCACCATGACCCCTCCCTTAATCGAACAGACTAGTCCGTTCGATTAAGGGTTGAGACGTGTTTGCCATCACCCTCCCGCAGTCGTCGGCCACCCAGGGCTCGATGACTGCGCACGGCTGCGGGGGAGGCGGCCGGAAACCCTGACGTCGCCTCGCGCTAGAGCTCGGACCAGACCCCCAGTTCATTGCCGCTCGGGTCGGTGAAGTGGAACCGGCGTCCACCGGGAAAGCCGTACGGCCCCTTCACCACCCGGCCGCCGGCGTCCTTCACCGCCTCCACGGAACGGTCCAGGTCAGCCGAGTAGAGCAGCACCAGCGGGCCGGCGGGCCGGGCTTCCAGATCCGTGCGGAGGCCACCCACCTCGGGCGCCGAGTCGCCCTGCGGGCTGCGGATGCCGGCGTACGCCGGCCCGTAGTCGTTGAACCGCCAGCCGAACGCCTCGGCGTAGAAGCGCTTGGCCTGCTCGAGATCGGTGACCGTGAGTTCCACGTAGTCGATGGCGTGGTGTCGGTGTGGAGCGGACTCGGACATGCCCGCATCCTGCCTGCCACGTACGACACGGCAGGGCCTGGACATGATCGAGGGAGGGTTCGCGCCGAGCGGTGCGAGCCCTCCCTCGGCCGGTTCGGGTTACTTGGCCAGGAAGGCCAGCAGCGCCTCGTTCACCTCGGCGGCGTGGGTCCAGAGCAGACCGTGCGGGGCGCCCTCGATCTCGACGTAGTCGGCCTTCGGCAGCCGCTTGTGGAACTCACGGCCGGTGGCGTCGATCGGCAGGATGTTGTCCGCCGTGCCGTGCAGGATCAGCGTCGGTACGTCGATCTTGTCGATGTCGGCCCGGAAGTCGGTGAGCCAGGTCGGTACGGCGGCGCTGGAGGCGTACCAGGAGGAGCCGGCGGCGACGTTCCAGCTGTTCCGCAGCGCCTCCTCGGAGAGCCGGCTGCCCAGCGTCTCGTCCGTGTTGTAGAAGCTGCGGTAGAAGTCGGTGAAGTAGGCGTACCTGTCGTTCGTGACAGCGGCGAGGATGCCGTCGAAGACCTCCTGCGGCACGCCGGTGGGGTTGTCCTCGGTCTTGAGCAGGAACGGTTCCAGCGAGGCCAGGAAGGCGGCCTTCGCCACCCGGGCGGAGCCGTACCGGCTCAGGTAGCGGCCCACCTCGCCGGTGCCCATGCTGAAACCGACGAGCACGACGTCGGTCAGGTCGAGCGTCTCCAGCACGGTGTTGAGGTCGGCGGCGAAGGTGTCGTAGTCGTAGCCGACGGTGGGCTGGCTGGACTGCCCGAAGCCCCGTCGGTCGTAGGTGATCACCCGGTAGCCGGCGGCGAGCAGGGCGGCGCTCTGCTTCTCCCAGGAGTGTCCGTCGAGGGGGTAGCCGTGGATGAGGACGACGGGCTGCCCCTGGCCGTGATCCTCGTAGTAGAGGTCGATGTCGGTGCTGTTCTCGGTCCCGACGGTGATGTATGGCATGACGGCCTCCCGGTCGCATCTGAGAACGGTCGTTCTCACGTCCTGTCGAGTAGCGTAGAGAACGGCCGTTCTCGGCGGTAGTCTCTCGACGGGCATTCGGCCGTGACCGTCATCACCGGAACCCGGACAGCAGGAGGGGAAGATGCTCGCGCAGGCCGACGAGGAGACTCGGGACAGGGTGCTGGCCGCCGCTGACCGGCTCTACTACAGCCGCGGCATCCAGGCGGTCGGCATGGATGCGCTTCGGGTCGAGGCCGGCGTCTCGCTCAAGCGCCTCTACCAGCTCTTCCCCTCGAAGGAGAGCATCGTCGAGGAGGTCCTGCAACGCCGGCGGCGGCTCTGGAACGAGATGGTCGAGGCGGCCGTCGAGACCGGCGAGACACCGCGGGCGAAGCTGCTCGCCGTCTACGACATGCTGGCCCGTTGGTTCGACGAGGACGACTTCCGCGGCTGCGTCTTCATCAACACGTTCGGCGAACTCGGCGCCAACGCGCCGCGGGTCGCCGACCTCGTCCGTGAGCACAAGGCACAGTTCCAGGCCCGGCTCGCCGAACTCGTCGCCGAGGCCGGCGGCCCCACGTCGCTCGCCTCCCAGCTCGCCATCCTCGCCGAGGGCGCGCAGACCACCGCCGCCATAGCCGGTACGAGCGATGCCGCCGTGCATGCCCGCGCCGCCGCCGCGACTCTCATCGACGCCGCGCTGGCCGTCACCGACGGAGCCGGCGGCGAGGGCAGCTCACTCGTGTGACGAAGATCTGAACGGCCGTGGAGCGCCGGACGGTGCGACCGTCGACGCCGAGGGCTGTCGGTGATCGTCCGCCTCGACCCGGCCACCCTGCGGCCGACGCCCTGGACCGACGCGATTCGCCCGGAGCTGGAGAAGTTGCTCCGCTCCGCGCCCGCCGACGCCTGACCTGGGCGCGCCCGAGCGCCCGAGAGGCCGGCCGTCGACCTGAGCCGTGACGGTGGGCCGGGCCGGAACCCGCAGTCCGATCAGGCGACCTCGGTCAGGTCGAGGCGGCGCGATGAGCCGCCTAGGCTGAGGGCGTGATCGAAGCCGGCAGTCGGGTGCGCGGCCAGCCACCTCCGCCGCACGTCGTCTTCGAAGCGCTCACCGAGCCCGACCGGGATCCGGCGCGTCCCTGGCTTCGCCTGCTCGACGACGAACGATCGCCGCAGATCCTGCGCGCCGACCGTCCGCACCTGGTCGTCTGGTCATCACTCTGGCCCCGGCGGCCGGACGCCCAGGTACGTTTCGATCTTGAGCCCGACGGTGGTGCCGGTACGCGGCTGCGCTGGACGCTGCTGGTCGCCGAGCCCCTGCCCGACGCGTCGCTCCTGGGACACCTGCGTAAACGGCTCAACGAACTGGTCAACGCGGACCTGCGCTACACCTTCGGCCAGTAGGCGGCCCACGGCTCGTTCCGTGCCGCAACCGCCGGTCCCGGCGCGGCGATCGCACGGGTGAAGCTACTCGGACTCCGCGTCCGGCTCCAGGTGCTCGTCGACCATCTCCAGCAGGGCTGCGGTGGCCGCGGTGATCCGCCGGCCGCTCGCGGTCGCCACGTGCAGCGACCACTCCAGCGACTGACCGGTCAGCGGCAAGGTCCTGAGATCGTCCCTGTTCGACGCCATCCGGGCGGGCAGGAAGGACACCCCCAAGCCGTGGCTGACGAACTCCGCGGCCACCGCCACGTCGCTGACCTCCATCGCGATGACGCGTCGCAGTCCGGCGGTGGCGAATGCCTGGTCGATCGCGGTGCGGTTGGCGTAGCCCAGCGGATAGTCGATGAACTGTTCGTCCGCCACCTCCGGCAGGGCGACCGTGTCCCGGTCCGCCAGCGGGTGAGCGGAAGGAACGGCCAGCACCTGCGGCAGGCGCAGCAGCCGGCGGGTACGTAGCTCGGGGAACGGGCGACCAGCGAGG
This sequence comes from Micromonospora sp. NPDC023737, assembly GCF_040639715.1. Taxonomy (NCBI): domain Bacteria; kingdom Bacillati; phylum Actinomycetota; class Actinomycetes; order Micromonosporales; family Micromonosporaceae; genus Micromonospora; species Micromonospora sp. NPDC023737. The sequence goes on along the minus strand of NZ_JBFAAL010000001.1, from coordinate 298,585 downwards.
CCGAGGAACGCCACGTCGAGTTCCCCGGCCGTCAGTGACCTGGCCAGACCGGCCGACCCGGCCGACTCCGCCGTCCGCAGCCAGAGCCGGACCAGCGGGTGCCGAGCGTGGAACTCGCCCAGCAGGCCCGCGAAGTCGATTCCGCCGACGCCGCTGAGACAACCCACGGCGATGGTGCCGGCGAGTTCCTTGCCGACCTGCTGGACCGCGTTCCGGGCCGCTCGCGCGGTGTCCAGGGTCGCCCGGGCCTCCGGCGCCAGCGCCTCCCCGGCGGCGGTCAGCACCACGCGCCGGGCGTTGCGTTCGAAGAGCACCGCGTCCAGCTCCCGCTCCAGTGCGGAGATCGCCGCCGAGACGGCCGACTGGACGACGTGCAGCCGGTTGGCCGCCCGGGTGAAACTCTGCTCGGCCGCGACCGCGAGGAAGTACTCCAGCTGCCTCAGTTGCAGGCCACCAGGCTCCGAGGGACGGTCCATCCGGGACCGCCGCCGGGCGTCGGGCCCGGTACGGCGCGACGCCTCGGCGGCCATGGTCCGACTGGCCGGTCCCAACTCACCGGGGGGCAAGGCGTGGCCCGAGCAGGTCGGCCAGCCCGATCCGGGTGAGCAACTGGGCCCGTACCCGGTCGGCGACCGCGTTGACCACCTCGGCCCCGTCGTCGGAGGGATCGATGTGCCTGCGGAACGGGCGCTTGCCGGCCGGCGTGTCCACCACCTCGACGATGGCCTCGGCGACCGACTCGACGTTCGCGTCGGGTGGTTCGATCTCGGCCAACCGCTGGCCGACCTGCTCCACCAGCCCGGGGTAGAGCTCGTCGTAGGCGGCGACGGTGGCCTGGTCGGCAGGGTGGCCGCCGTTGGCGAAATGGTTCGTGCCCTTGGTGAAGGCGCCCGGGACGATGATCGAGGTCTCGATGCCGAACCGGGCGAGCTCGGCGGCGTAGCTGACCGCCAGCGCGTCCATGCCGGCCTTCGCGGCGAAGTACGGCGCCAGGTAGGGCGGGGTGCCACCGCGGGTGCTGGAGCTACCGACCCAGACCACGAGACCGCTGCGCTGGGCCCGAAGGTGCGGGAGAGCGGCCCGGTTGAGGCGCTGGGTGCCGAGCACGTTCGTGTCGTAGACCGCGGCCAACTCCTCGGGGGTGAAGGCCTCGGCCGGGCCGGTGACCATGTGGCCGGCGTTGTGGACCAGGACGTCCAGGCGGTCCTGTTCGGCCAGGACGGTGGCGATCGCGGCGTCCGCCGACGGCTGCGACGACACGTCGAGTTCCACCGTGCGCAGGTCGACACCGTGTTCGGTGGCGTACTCCTCGGCGGCCGCGACGGCCCGGGCGTTGCGCCCGGCCCGGTCGCGCATTCCGGCGTACACGGTGTGACCGGCGCGGGCCAGCGCCCGGGCGGCGAGTGCGCCGAATCCGCTGGACGCGCCGCTGATAATGATGATCTTGCTCATGTCGGAGACCTCTGATGTGGTGAGGGGAGGGCCTTCGGATGTGGGGCGGGCGCCAGGCCCCGGCGGCGGCCAGGGCCGGTGCGGCGGTCAGATGGCGCCGCCGTTGGCGTACACCACCTGGCCGTTGATCCACCGGCCCGGTCCGGCGAGGAACGCAACGACGGGGGCGACGTCCTCGGGCATGCCCATCCGTCCCAGCGGCGGCTCGGCGGCGATCCGGGCGATGGTCTCCTCGTCCTTGCCGCGCAGGAACAGCTCCGTGCCGATCGGGCCCGGGGCGACCGTGTTGACCGTGATGTCCCGACCGCGTAGCTCGCGGGCGAGGATCAGCGTCATCGCCTCCACCCCACCCTTGGCGGCGGCGTAGGCGGCATAGCCCGGCCGGCTGAACTTGGTGATCGAGCTGGAGGTGCTGATGATCGCGCCACCGGCCCGTACCCGGCGGGCGGCCTGCTGGCTGACCACGAAGGCGCCCCGCAGGTTCACGCGGATCGTCCGGTCGAGGGTGTCCAGGTCGAGATCGACCAACGGACCCATCGGCATGATCCCGGCCATGTTCACCACCACGTCGACGCCACCGAACTCCCGCTCCGCCGCGTCGAACATCGCGGCCACGGCGTTCTCGTCGGCGACGTCGGCCTGGAACGCGATCGCCTTCGCGCCGATCCCGGCCAGCGCGGCCATCGTCGCGTCCGCGTCGGCCTTGTTGCCCGCGTAGTTGACGACCAGGGCGTAGCCCTCCTCGGCGAGCCGCTGCACGACCTGCCGGCCGATGCCCCGAGAACCGCCGGTGACGATCGCTACTCGCTGCGGGTTGCTCATGTGAAGCCTCCGTTGACCCGTGTTCGTTCGTTGACGGATCAAGCGTCGCGCGAGAGAAGCATCAAATCAAACGAATCATTCCGATGATCAGCATCAGTTGGATTGATCCGGCGATGAGGCGGATCCGGCCGGGTTCGAGCGTTGGCGTGGCGAAAGGCTACCCGGACACCAGTCACCCTGGCCCGCGTCCGCGAGTTGACCGGTCATGCCGGAGGCGTCACCGGAGAGAGAGATCAGCGTCGGATCGATCAAGCGTGCCCGCCTGCCGTTCGGCGCCGGTCACCGCCGACGTCGCGACCGGGCCGGGGCGTAGGCGTGCCACGGCACGGGGGCCGCGTGGCCGCGCCATCGGCGGCGTTCGGTGGGACCCGCAACCCGGGACGGCTGGTCGCGTTCAGCGACGCCGTCTTCGCCATCGCGGTGACCCTGCTCGTGCTGGACATCCGGCCGCCGGAGGACTTCCGGCGGCTGTTCCACGGACTGGGCGTGCTGTGGCCGTCGTACCTGGCCTACTCCGTCACCTTTCTGATGATCGGCCAGATCTGGGTCAACCACCACGTGATGTTCGATCACATCCGGATGGTGGATCGGCTGCTGATGTTCCTGAACACCCTGCTGCTGATGGATGTCGCGTTCCTGCCGTTCGCCGCCTCGGTGCTGTCCGAAGCGTTCCACTCCGGCGACGGCGAGCGCAGCGCCGTCGTGTTCTACGGCGCCACGATCGAGTTGGCTGCGATCCTTTTCAACATCATCTGGGCGTACGCCCGCCGCGGGCGTCGGTTGCTCGGCTCCACCATCGACGATGCCGGCGCCAGGTTCGTCGCCCGCCGTTTCCGGGTCGCGATCGTCTGGATCGCCGCCGGAACGCTGGTCGGGGCGTTCCTGCCGCTGCTCGGCGTGGCGGTGATAGCCGCCTTCATCCCGGCGTACTGGCTACCGATCCGGGGCGAGCGCACCGGAGCCGGCTGAGCGCTCCCGCCACAGTGCGGGTCAGGGTTTCCGGGCCACCGCGCCGTACGCGTCGATTCCCACGGCGTCGGCGGCGTCGGGACGCCACAGCGGGATCGGCACCAGGCCGGGCTCGACCATCGTGAGACCCGCGAAGCAGCTGGCGAGATCCTGCGGGCTGCGCAGGATGTACGGAACCCCGCCGTTCTGTGCCAGCCGCTCGGCTCCGGCGACCACCGACGGGCTCGTGTCGGTGCCGTCCCACAACACCAGATGGCTACCGGAGCTGGTGGCGTCCATGGTCCGTCCGACGATCGAACGCACCACGTCGAGGTCCGGCTCGTAGCCCATCACGCCCATGAACATCACAGCGATCGGCTGGTCGAAATCCAGCGTTCGCGCCGCCTCGACGAGAATCCTCTCCGGGTCGTGGTAGTCGGCGGGGACGTAGGTCGTGACGCCTTCCGAGGTGGTGTTGGCGAGCAGCGCACGGGCGTGTACGAGGACCATCGGGTCGTTGTCCACGTAGACGATCCGTGACTCGGGCGCGATCTGCTGGGCGACCGCGTGGGTGTTCTGCATGGTGGGCAGACCGGTGCCGATGTCCAGGAACTGGCGGATGCCCGCCTCGGCGGCCAGGAAGCGCACGGCGCGTACCAGGAACCGGCGGGACTGCTGTGCCATGACCACGATCTCCGGGTAGACCTCGGCCACGGCGTCGCCGGCCGCCCGGTCGGCGTGGAAGTTGTCCTTGCCACCCATCCAGTAGTTCCAGATCCGCGCCGCGTGCGGCACGTCGGACTGGATCTTCGCGGCGAGTTCGGTGTCCGGGCCAGCCATGCCGGGGCTCCTGTCGAGAGGGTCGTCGTCCTGCCACTCGTGCGCTACGCCGGCATGGTACCCGCGTTCGGTCCACTGTCGACACAGCTTGCTCGGCCAGCCGGCGTCACCCTCGCCGGGTCAGCTCGTGCACGGCGGCACCGAGGCGTACAACCGCGATGCCGACGGCCAGCCCCGCGATGACGATCAGTGTGTGGGCGAGATCCATCGCGTACAACATCGCCTGCGCCAGCCCGACACCGCCGAACGCCGCCGGTAACGCCCAGAGCGCGCCGACCGCGAGCGCCGCACAACCGACGACCCAGCCCGCGGTGCCGGCGATGATCCGTCTGCGTGCCGTCCTCGATCTGTTTCGCCGCCGCCCCAGGATCCGCACGGTCGTCCAGATCAGGAGGCCCAGCAGCAGCGCACCGACGACGACCAGCCCGAGCAGCAGCCGGTTGAGGACGGGATCCGGGTCGCCCGGCACCGCTTCGCCGCCCTGCATTATCCGGGCGACGTTGAACGCCGCCGAGGCCAGCGGCCAGTCCATGGACAAGCCGTAGACGTTGGACATCACCAACACGGCCAGGTCGGATTCCGGGATGAGAAGAAGGTGGCTGAAGTAGTGCGGAGTCGCCCCGGCGTGCCAGACGATGTGATCTCCGGGGCCGTCGAGGACACTCTCCCGCCAGCCCAACCCGTAACGGCCGCCGCCGTCGGTGGTGACCTGACCGGTGTGCAGTTGTGCGATGCCCGGTGGCGAGAGGACCGAGGCGTCGCCGTACCGGCCGCCGTTCAGCTGGGCGATGGCGTAGTGCGTCAGGTCGTCCAGGCTCATCGCCAGATAGCCGTGTGGCAGGCCGGCGGTGTCGAAGGGAGGGTCGAATCGCTGCGGGCGGCCGAAGTAGTAGCGGTGCCCGGCCGGCAGGCCGAATGTGCGGGCCTCCGCCTCGTTGGTGACGGCGTGGGTCATGCCGAGCGGGTCCAGCACGTGACGGCGCAGGTAGGAGCCGAACGACTGCCCGGCCACCGCCTCGACGAGCGCGCCGAGCACCATGTAGTTGGCGTTGCTGTACTGGTACGCCTCACCCGGCGGGGCGGTCGGCGCGACCGTCGCCAGCTCCCGTACCGTCCTGGTCAGACCACCGGGGGAGTTGTCGAACCGGTCGAGCAAGCCCCGGTTCACCACATCGGGCAGCCCGCTCGTGTGGGTCAGCAGCTGCCGTACGGTGATCCGGGCGGCGACCGACTCGTCCGCCAGCCGCAGCCAGGAGACATAGCGGCGCGCCGGGGCGTCCAGCTCGACCCGCCCCGCCTCCACGAGTTGCATGACGGCCAGTGCGGTGAACGACTTGCTCACCGAGCCCAGCACGAACGGGGTCTGCGGGGTGATCGACCCGCCGTCGCCGTCGACACCCCAGGCGTTCTGACCTATCACCCGGTCACCCCGCACGATCGCGTACGTCAGGCCCGGTATCCGGTTGTCAATCTTGTGCTGGCGCAGGTATTCCGCCGCCCTCCCGACCAGGTCGTCGGGCGACCTGTCGCCGGTCGGGTCACCAGCCGCGGGGGCGGCCACGGCCAGCGGCAACAGCAGCGCCGCGACGGCCGCCAGCAACCTGTTCCTCGTCCCTGCCCGTGCACCCGAGCGCATGGCGGTCCTTCCGTCGAGGGGTTGCCCGGTGCGGGGGCACGTCAACCGATCTGGCTCAACAGGCGTTCCAGCTCGCCGAGGCGCTGCTTGACGCCGGCCAATTCGCCGCTGGTGGTGCCCAGCTCCGAGCGCAGTGCCTTGAGTTCGGCGGCGGTGGCCCGGACGGCGTCCGCCATCCGCGTCTCGGCCTCGGCGGCGCGTTCGGCCAGCGCCTGGTACTGCTCCGCTCCTGCCGACGATCGCCGGGCCCGATAGAAGCCGAGTCCGACGAAGCCGAGAATGGCTACCAGAGCCACTACCAGCACTGTCGAGGCGATCGTGGCCGTGTGTGCGATGTCCAGGTCGGCGCTCAGCACAGTGCTCATCTAGCTCTTGTCCTCTCGCGATCCACCGGATTGCGGGCCACCGGTGCCCGCCCCGCCTGTCTCCACCTGCTCCGACTGAGGCGACCGCATGGCCTCGGTGATCGCCTCCGGCGTCAGAGTCAGTACGAACGGCACCAACTCGAAGTACTTCACCGAACTGCCGTCGCGCGTCGTCTCCAGCGTTCCCGTCACCAGGCCGGCCGCCTCCAACCGCTGCAGGTGCATGTAGAGCAGCGGTCGGTTCATCTGCAGCTGTCGAGCCAACTGGCTGACGTAGACACGGCCTCCGGCGAGCGCCGCGATGATTCGCAGCCGATGCGGACTCGCCAACGCGGTGAGCACCTGTAGGAGCTCTTCGCTCGAGGACGGAGCCTGGGTCATCCCGCTGGTTCCCTTCCGGGGCTGTCAGTTTGTGCTGACACCCCTGTCAGAACAGGCTGACACCCTGACCCCTGCCCCGTCAATCCCCGCACTTTCACGGAAAGAGTGGCCTCCGCGCGTCGGATGGCCCCTCTTTCCGTGAAAGAGGCCCCTGCGGGGAGGGGGTGGGTGGGGGTTTGTGGGTTGGGGGGTGGGGTAGGGGGGTGTGTGACCACCCCGAGGAAGAGTCGGCGGCAGCAGGAAGAAGAGGCGCTCGAGAGCGGCGCGGTGTATCAGGACGTCAAGGGACGCCGAACGGCAGAACCCGGTGACGGAGCCGCGCACGCGCACAGCGAGGCCGACCTCAACGCCGAGCACCTCAGGCGTGGTGAGGTCGGCCCAGGCGCCCCGGAGGAGTAGTCGCCGGCGTGCTGGCGCGGGCGACCTCGGCGTGGGTCAGCTGATCACTGAAAGCCGGCAGAGGCCGGATCGACGGGTGCTTTCGCCCCCTGCTGCTCAAGGCCGGCGATGAGGAGGGTGATTCCGAAGTCGAACGCCCCGGGCCGGTCGACGGCCTCCGCGGGGTCCTCCCGATCGAGGGCGTGCGCGTGCGCGACCGCGCCGAGGCTGTCGGCCTGGATGCGCTGCTGCTCGTGGAAGGCGTGGCCGACGATGAAATGGACCATGGTCGCGGCGGCGAGTTCGCTGGTCTCCTCGTCGAATCCGCCCGCGTCGATCGCCCCGGTCAGGCGCCGTTGCAGCCCCTCCGCGCCGAGGCCGAGGGCGAGGGTGCTCGAGACGACCTCCGCGCCGTCCTTGAACGCGAGGAGCGCGTCACGCAGGGCGCCGGCCTCTGCCTGCACCCGCTGCTGCCAGCTGCGCCCGGCGGTGTCGACGCTGCGGGCGCCCGCGATGATCCGGTCGGAGACCGCGGCGAGCAGCGCCTGCTTGTTGGGGAAGTGCCAGTAGAGCCCGCTCGGCTGGATGCCGAGAGTGGCGGCCAGATGACGCATCGTGAGATCCGGTAGCCCCTGCTGGTCCAGGATGCCCAGGGCTGCCTCGATGACGTCGTCGCGGGAGTTTCGGGCGTACGCGGCTGTGCTTTCCGGCCTCGGCATCCCGCAAGTATAGTGAACGCCGTTCAGGAGAACGGTGTTCAGGTGAACAGCGTTCTCCACGCCATCCGAACGCCTGCGTCCTGTCGCCGGGCGAGAGACCGGGCTCGCGTGACCAACGCGGGCGTGGAAGGAGCCGACCATGGAGCGACGTCGCGGTCTCGACACGCGGGACGTCACGAGGATCGTGGTCTTCGCCGCGATCCTGGCGGTCCTGGGGATCCCCGGCGCGATCTCGGTGTTCGGCGGTGCCGTGCCGATCACCGCACAGACGCTCGGCGTCATGCTCGCCGGCGCCATCCTGGGCCGTTGGCGGGGCGCGGCCGCCGTCACGCTCTTCCTCGTGCTCGTCCTCGCGGGTCTGCCGCTGCTGTCGGGTGGACGTGGTGGCGCGGGCGTGTTCGTCGGCCCCTCGGCCGGCTTCCTCTTCGGCTGGATCGCCGGAGCCTTCGTCGCGGGGGCAATCGTGCGGTTCGGCAACCGGCCCCCGACATGGTGGCGGACGGCGCTGGGTTGTTTCATCGGGGGCGCGCTCGTGGTCTACGCGGTCGGCATCCCGGTCCAGGCACTCGTCACCCGGCTCCCGCTCGGGAAGGCGGCGTTGTCCAGCGCCGCCTTCCTCCCCGGTGACCTGCTGAAGGTGGCCATCGCGGCGACCGTCGCCATGGCGCTCTGGCGCGCGTACCCCCGGGCGTTCGGCGCGGAGACGGCGGCCGTGCCCCGGCCGCGGGCCGCGCAGCCGAAGACCGACGCGAGCGTACGGTGACGAGCGAGCGACCCGCCGTCCGCTGCGGATCGACGGTGCTGACCGAGGCGCAGCTACGTGAGCGGATCTCGGCCGCCGGGACGGGGGGTGTGGACGCACCCGGCCGGGTCGTCCCGATCCTCGACGGGGATCGGCTGAACGCGATCGCGACGGCCTTCGCCGTGCGGAACGCGGGCGGCGTGCCACTGATCGGCGACGACCGGTGGAACGGTGACTACTGGGACGGCCTGCGCCGGACGGTCACGGCGGCGGATCCGGTACCGGGCATGGCATGGGCCACCTTCAGCTCGGGCAGCACCGGGACGCCGAGGGTGATCGTCCGTACGCACGAGTCCTGGTCCGCCTCGTACCTGGGAGTCGAGCGGCTCCTCGATCTCACGGCCGCCGACGTCGTCTACGTCCCCTCGCCACTGGTCTCGTCGGTGACGATGTTCTCCATCGTCCACGCCCGCACGGTCGGCGCGAGCATCCTCCTGCCCCGGACGCACACCGTCTCCGATCCGGACCTCGAGCACGCCACCGTGATGCACGGGACACCGTACGCCCTGCGCGGTGTCCTCGAGCGGATCGAGGCGGGCCGGGAACATCGGCTCCGCGTCGCCCTGATCGGTGGTGCCCGACTCGACCCCGGCCTGCGCGGCAGGGCCGAAGCAGCCGGTATCCGGCTGGTCTCCTACTACGGAGCCGCCGAACTCTCGTTCGTCGCCGTCGACCCCGACGGCCGCGGACTGCGCCCCTTCGACGGTGTCGAGACCCGCGTCGACGACGGCGTGCTCTGGGTCCGATCCCCGTACTTCGCCGGCGGATACCTCGGTACGGCCACCGGACCGTTCCGACGCGACGACGACGGTTGGGGCACGGTCGGTGACCTGGTCAGCGGTGACGCAGCCGATCCGCTGCGATTCCGCGGCCGCAGTGACGGCGCCATCCTCACCGCAGCCGCGACGGTGATCCCGGAGGACGTCGAAGCGGCACTCCAGCGGATCGACGGGATCGAGGAAGCGGTGGTCTTCGGGCTGCCCAACACGAGGGCGGGTTCCCTCGTCGCCGCGGTCATCGAGACCGGCCCGGGCGGCCGGCCACCGTCGGCCCGCGAGTTGCGCAGCCAGGCGGGCGCGCTGCTGTCCGGCACGCACCTGCCGCGCCGCTGGTTCTGGACCGAGCGCCTGCCGCGTACCGCCACCGGCAAGCCCGCCCGCGACCGGATCAGGCACGACGCGATCGAGGGGAGGATGACCCGAGTTGTCTGAGCAGCAGCGGAACCTCCCGGTCGTCGTCGCGGCGCGGCGTACCCCGATCGCCAGCAAGGGCGGCCGGCTCGCCGACGTCACCGTGGAACGACTCGCCGCCCCCGTCGTCCGCGCCTGCGTCGACGACGCCTCGCTGGCCACGGCCGCGCCGCTCGCCATCGGCGACGTCGTGCTCGGCAACTGCATGGGGCCGGGTGGCAACACCGCCCGGCTCGCGGCGCTCGCCGCGGGACTGGATCTCTCGGTACCGGGCATGACGATCGACCGGCAGTGCGGCAGCGGCCTGGCCGCGATCATCACCGCCGCCGACGCGATCCGGGCCGGCGATGCTCGTACCCGCATCGCGGGCGGCACCGAGAGCGCATCCACCGCGCCCACCCGCATCGCGGACGGGGTCGCGTACCACAAGGCGCCGTTCACCCCCGCCGGCTTCGCCGACCCGGACATGGTGCGCGCCGCCCAGGACCTCGCCGTGCTCGACGCGGTCAGCCGCGACCGCCAGGACCGGTACGCCGCGCGCAGCCACCGGCTCGCCTCCGCGACCCGCGAGCGGGGCGGCTTCGACGACGAACTCGTGCCGCTCGACGGCCTCACCCGCGACAGCGGCCCACGCCCACGCATCCCCACCATGCTCGACCGGTTCCCGGCGCTGTTCCCCGACGCCGCGGACGGCGGCACCGTGACGGCAGGCAACTCCTGCCGGAACAGCGACGGCGCCGCAGCCGTCGCGATCGTGCCGGCCGGTGCCCGTGGCGACGCGCCGGGGCTCGCCCTGGTCGCCAGCGCGACCGTCGGCTGCGACCCGGCCCTGCCCGGGCTCGGGCCGGTGCCCGCGGTCGAGGCCCTGCTGCGCGGCGCCGGCGTGACCCTCTCCGACGTCGCCGCCGTCGAGATCGTGGAGGCGTTCGCCGCGCAGACGCTGGCCGTGCTCACCCGTCTCGGTCTGGCGGCCGGTGACGAGGTCGACGCACGGGTCTGCGCGGACGGTGGCGCGCTGGCGCTCGGGCACCCCTGGGGCGCGAGCGGAGCGGTCAGCGTCGTGCGGCTCTTCTCCCGGCTCGTGCGATCGGGTGCCCCGGCCGGGTCGCTCGGTCTGGCCACGGCGGCCGTCGGTGGCGGGATCGGCGTGGCCGCCCTGTTCGAGGTGGTCCGGTGAACGACGAGATCCACTTCGAGAACGTGTCGGTCGAGTTCTCCGGCCGGGAGGTGCTGCGCGACCTGTCACTCGACCTCGACGAACGTCGGATCGCCGTGATCGGCTCCAACGGCTCCGGAAAGTCGACCTTCGCCCGGATGCTGAACGGTCTCGTCACTCCGACGAGGGGTGAGGTGCGGGTGCACGGGGTCGACCCGGCCCGGCAACCGAAGGAGGTCCGCCGCCGCGTCGGCTTCGTCTTCAGCAACCCGGACGCGCAGATCATCATGCCGACCGTGGCCGAGGACGTCGCGTTCTCCTTCCGGGGACGAGGTCTGTCCCGTACAGAGGTCCAGGAGCGGGTCACCGCGGCGCTCGACCGCTTCGGCCTCGGCGAGCACGCCGACGCGCCCGCCCAGACCCTCTCCGGCGGGCAGAAGCAGCTCCTCGCGCTGTGCGCGGTGCTCATCCGCGAGCCCGGCCTCGTCGTCGCCGACGAACCGACCGCGTACCTCGACGCCTCCAACAGCCGACGCATCGCGCGGTTCCTGCTCGACGAGATGCCGCAGCAGCTCGTCATAGTCACCCACGATCCGCGGCTGGCCGCCCGGTGCGACATCGCGGTGCGGTTCGAGGCCGGCGCCTTGGTGGACCGCGGTGACCCGGCCGCCGTCATCGCCCGGTACGAGGAGGAGCAGCTCTGATCGCGATGTACCGGCCGGGCGGCAGCGTTCTGCACCGGATGCCCGCCGGCCCGAAGCTGCTCACCGTCATGGCTCTCGCACTGGCGATCTCACTCGCCCCGGCGAACCCATGGCTGCTCGCCGGCGCGATCGCGTTCGTGATCGGCTGCTATCTGCTCACCGGCCTGGGGCTGCGCGAGCTCGGCCGTCAGCTCCGGGACCTGCGCTGGCTCATCCTCGTCATGCTCGTGCCGCAGGCGCTGTTCCTGTCGCTGCCGACCGCGGCGGTCAACATCACCCGGGTGGTCGTGGTCGTACTCCTCGCCGCCCTGGTCACCCTCACGACCCGCACCGAGGATCTGATCGACGCCATCGCCGGTGCCCTCGGGCCACTGCGGAGGTTCGGGGTCGATCCGAACAGGATCGCCCTGATGCTCTCCATGACGATCACCACCGTGCCGGTCATCGCGGGTTTCGCCGCACAGGTGCGCGAGGCGCAACGTGCGCGCGGTGTGCCCGTGCAGCCGCTGGCGTTCGTCGTACCCCTGCTCGTGATGGCGCTCAAGCACTCCGACGACCTGGCCGACGCCTTGACCGCCAGGGGTGTCGACTGAGCCCGGGCCGGGCTAGGCTGCCTGACCATGTCGGGTCGAGGGGCCAGAGTGTCGGGCGTCCTGGCGTTCGGCCTGATCGCCGTCGCCTGCCTCGGCTGCTGTACCAGACGATTGTCGATCTGGTCGGCGCTGGCGGTCGGGGCGGTCGCGGCCTGCTGCGCGATGGTCTGGTTGGTGACCACGACGAGGCGGGCGATCGCGGAGCGAGGCCCCGCGCAGGCGACGGCGAAGGCCTACCTCGACGCGGTCGTGGCCGGGGAGTTCGCGGTGGCGTACGGGTTGCTCACGGTCGAGCGCCGGGCGCAGGCCGGCCCGGCGGAGTTCGCCGAGCTCTACGCCGGGGACCAGGCGCTCACCGCCTACACCATCGACGGTACGACGATCGTCCGCGAGCGAGGGCAGTCGCACGCCGAGACGCACGCGCAGGTCCGGTTCGCCAACGGTCAGGGGGCCCGGCTCCTCGTCGGACTGCTACCCGAGTCGGAGGGCCGGTGGCGGGTGGCGGAGGTGCGCGCCGGAGAGCGCTGGTAGTTGCGCCTCGGTGGCGCGCGACGACCGCTCGTCGGATCTCCGGGTGCCCGGGTCAGCCGCTGATGCGCAGGCTCGAGATCAGGCCGTCGCGCAGGTGGAACGTCATCGGGCCGGTGCCGTTGTAGCCGTTGCCCGAGACCTTCAGGGTGACGATGTAGCTGTCCGGGTCCGTGCCGGGCTTGATCCCCTTGAACTCGAAGCGCGACTGCACGCCGATGTTGTCGGTGCGGTCCCAGTCGCGTACCCCGTCCCGGCCGCGGAACTCGCGGCCCCAGTCGTTGAGGTACGCGTCGTCGGTGAACGAGGCGACGAAGGCGTCCGAGTCGGCGCGGTTCGTGGCGTCGATGAAGGCCTGGATCGGGGTGGGGATCTCGCTGGTCGTCATGGGTGATTCCTCCTGCGGTTGTGCGACGCACGGGACGGGGCGTCGTGGCTAGGCGGGCGTGATGTTGTGGTTCACGCGGAAGAGGTTGCGTGGGTCGTAGCGCTTCTTGATCGCGGCGAGTCGGTCGTAGCGTTCGGAACCGTAGATGTTGCGTAGCTCCTCCGGCGTGCGGCCCTGCCGGTCGCTGAGGAGGTTGGGCATGATTTCGTCCTGTGCCCACGGCGCCACCGCGTCGATCATGGCGGTCAGTTGCTCGCGAAAGACGGGGGCCAGCTCGGGCCGGCCGCCACCGGAGCCGAAGAGCTGCCAGCGTGCGCTCCTACCGGGCACCGCGTTCGCCACCGCGGTCGGTCGGGCCAGCGCTCCGCCGAGGGGCCGTAGTTCGACGAATCCCAGCTGGGTGCCCGAGTCGGGGCCGAGCTGGGCGAGCAGAGCATCGACGGCCTCGCCGGGCAAGTCCCGCAACGCCGTCGAGCGTTCCACCCACGGTACGGGTCTGGGTGGGTCCAGAAATACCGAACCGGCCTCGCGGTAGCGGAGTTCGGTGATCGTGTCCAGCACCGTCGGCGCGATCTCGCGGATCGGCGCGAGCCGCCGCTCGGCCTCGTCCGCAGGTCCGAGCGAGGTGAACCGGACGTGCATCACGAAGGTTCCCCGCAGGGGTTCCGGCACGTCAGGCAGCGGAGGACGGCGCAGGAAACCGACGGAGGAGTTCATCTCCTCCGGCAGGTCGACCACCCAGTCCCGCCAGGTGTGCAACACCTTGGCCGCGTGCTCGCCGGCGAAGAAGAGGCCGCCGCCGTAGAAGCGCTGCACCGGAAAGAGGTTGAACTCCAGGGCGGTGACCACGCCGAAGTTGCCCTTGCCGCCGAGCAGCGCCCAGAACAGGTCCGGCTCCGAGTCGGCGGTGACCCGGCGCAGTTCACCGTCCGCGGTGACGATTTCGATGGCCTGTACGTGGTCGGCGGCGTACCCGTACCTACGGCCCAGGATCGGGCTGCCCCCGCCGCCGAGGTGGTAACCGACGACGCCGACGGTGGGGGAGGTGCCGCTGACCGGAGCGAGGCCGTGCTTGTCGGTCTCGGGGAGTACCTGCTCCCAGCGGGCGCCGCCCTCGACCCGGGCGAGGCTTCGGGCGGCGTCGACGTGCACCGCGTTCATCCGGGACATGTTGATCAGCAACGCGCCCTCGGCGGGGCGGGCCACCTGGTGTCCGGTCGTGAGGACGGCCACCGGCAGGTCCCGCTCGGCGGCGAACCGGACCGCCGCCCGCACGTCGGCCGCGCTGGTCGCGCCGACCGCGACGGCCGGTCGCAGCGCGGTCATCAGGTTGAACGTGGCGCATTCGGTGGCGTAGTCCGCATCCTCCGGCAGCAACACGGGACCGGCGATCCGCGCCGTCAGGCCGGCAGTGTCGGCCCTGTTCAGCGAAGCAGGGCCTGTCGCGCCGTACGAGTTCATCCGTCCCACTTTCACATCTCGGGTTCGCTGTGCCGGGCGCGCGACGGCTTCCCGGCGCTCCCGGGCCATTCGTACTACACACGGCGTGGAGAAATCCCTGGTTCAGCCATCGGGGCGAGCGGCGTTGTAGCGCTCGCCACAGCATTTGTGGCACGGCGGCTGGGAGCGTGGCGTCGCTGTTCCGAAGCCTCCGTTCGAGCCGTGTGGGTGGCGGGGGCCCTCGGCGCCAGCGGTCCGGGTCGAGGGGGAAGGTGGTCGACGACGCCTGCCGGCGTGGTTGGAGGCATGCGGAAATCGGCCTCCGGCTGGATCTGTCAGCGTACGGAAACAGTCCGTGAATGCGGCGCGGCGATGTGTGCCGAGGCTCACCGCGACCGCGTCGCTGCCGGTGAAGTACCTATTTCGACGGCGGGGTTATCGGCTAACCGTCGAATGTGGTTGGTCGGCACCTGTTGGTGACACCCGTCTCCGTGTCCAATATCCGACGCCCTGCGGGAAATCCCGCACCAATCCTCACGGTGCGCTCGACCACCGTTACCTGGCGCGCTCAATCACCGGTGGCAATCGGGGTTGGGCAGGGATGGCCCGGGTCACAAATGGGCTGCGGCGACCGGCAGGAAAATGAACGCCGGATCAGGCAGGTAACCTCTCCCGCGTGCCGGAGATCGTACCACTCGTTGTTACCGATCGGTATGAGGTCTTGGAGCTGCTCGGCCAAGGCGGAATGGGTCGGGTGTGGAAAGCCCGTGACCGGATGCTGCACCGAGACGTGGCCATCAAGGAAATTGTTCCGCCGCCCAACCTGACCGATCAGGCGCGGCAGGAATTGCGTGTGCGGTCGCTTCGCGAGGCGCGGGCCATCGCGCGACTCGACCACGTGAGCGCCGTCAAGGTCTTCGACGTGTTGCTGAGCGCGGACGGCGATCCGCAGATCGTGATGGAGTACGTGCCGTCCCGCTCGCTGCACGACGTCATCACCGGTGAGGGCTCGCTCCCGCCCGTGCGGGCGGCCGAGATCGGGCTCGCGGTGCTCGGCGCGCTCCGCGCCGCCCACCGGGCCGGGATCGTGCACCGCGACGTCAAGCCGGCCAACATCCTCATCGGCGCGGACGGGCGGATCGTCCTCACCGACTTCGGTCTGGCCACCGCGGTCGAGGACTCGACCCTGACCGTCGCCGGGATCGTCCTGGGCTCGCCCGCGTACGTCTCGCCCGAGCGGGCCATGAAAGGCACGATCGGTCCGGCCGGCGACCTGTGGTCGCTCGGCGCCACGCTCTTCGCCGCCGTCGAGGGTCAGTCGCCGTACGCCCGGCCGTCCAGCATGATGAGCCTCACCGCGCTCGTCACCGAGCCGCCACCGCGGCCTCGCCAGGCGGGCCCGCTGACACCGTTGCTGGAGGGGCTGCTCCGCAAGGATCCGGCCGAGCGGATGGACGCCGACACCGCGGAACAGTTGCTGCGTCGACTGCTCGCCGACGCGCCACAGCGCGCGGCGCTCACCGCGAAGACACAGCCGATCCCGCAGCATCCGGGGGTGCCGCCGACCGTTCCCAGGTCCGCAGCTCCCGGGGAGTCGCCCGCCGCCGAGCGGCCCGCCCCCGAGTGGCCGGAAACGCCGCCGGTGGCGCCCGTGGCGGCCGTACCTCCTTCGGGCGCGTCCGCCCGGAGCGCGTCGGCACCGGCCGCCGACGCTCCGCGACCAACAGCCGGCACCACCCGCCGGCGGCGGGCCTGGCTGGTGGGGGCGGTCGCCGCCGTGCTGCTGCTCGGGCTGGGGATCGGGGTTCCGCTGGCCGTACGTGACGCGCCCGCGGACCGCGCCGACCTCGGCGAGCCGGTGGAGCTGGCCGTGCCCCAGGGGGCCTCGCCGGCCGACTCGTCGACGTCTCCCACGCCGGGAGCGCTCGCCTGGTCCGTCTACCAGGACCGCAGCGGATACTCCCTGCCGGCGCCGCGTGACTGGCGGATCGTCCGGAGCGGCGGCACGGTCGAGTTCCACGAGCCGGGCGGCGAGCGGATGCTCACGGTCACCCGGACGGACGCGCCCGGTAACGACCCCGTGGCCGAGTTGACCAGGCGTGAGGAGGACCCGGCCGTCGGCGGGAAGTACCGCGACTACCGCCGGGTCGAGATCGTCGCCGTCAACTACCAGCTCCGTGCCGCCGACTGGGAGTGGGTCTACACGGCCGACTCCGGCGTGCTCGTCCACGCGCGTCAGCGCACGTTCGCGACCGCCGAGCAGCAGGGCTACCGGATCGTCTGGTCGACACCGGAGGCCGTCTGGACCACCAACGCGAGCGCGTTCCAGAAGATCACCGCCGGGTTCCGGTCGGCCGTGGAGAGCTCCGGTGGAGACACGACGACCACCAGCAGCCCGTCGGCCGCCGCCCCGCCGCCGAGGCCGGGCACGTCGACGGGGACGGTGAGCCCCACCCCGCGCAAGCCGGGCAGCCGGATCGTCGGCGTGGCGAGCAACCGGTGCCTGGACATCAAGGACCTCGACGCACCGGGCTCGCCGCGCCTGCTCATCCGTGACTGCCTGGCCGCGCGTGACCGCAACCAGCTCTGGACGTTCGGTCCGGACGGGAGCATCAAGCTGGACGGCCGGTGCATGGACGTGGCCAACGCGTCCAGCGACGACGGCGCGGTGGTTCAGCTGACCGACTGCAACGGCACCCCGGCGCAGAAGTTCAGCTTGAACGAGGAGCGGCAGCTGGTGAACGCCAGCAGCGGGAAGTGCCTGGACGTGGTGGACGAGCGCACCGAGAACGGCGCGCCGTTGCAGCAGTGGACCTGCAACGCCGGGGCGGACCACCAGAAGTGGCTGTTGCGGTGACGGGTGGTTGCCGGCGTCTGCCATGCTTCGTCCGGTGACGACCGCCAGCCCCCGCAGACGCCACACCCACCGCCGCCCCCGCAGCCGTACGGCTCGGATCGTCTTCGCGCTCGTCGCGGCGGCGGCCGTCCTGGCGGTCGCCGCGCTGATCGTTCCGATGCTGCTGCCGCCGGGTCCGCGTCCGCTGTTCCAGCTTCCGGTCGCCTGTGGGGAGACCTGGCAGCTCGGCACCTATCCGGGCCATGACGACTACGACGTCGACCTGTTTCCCATCGAGGGCGAGGCGTGGGGTAGGCCGGTGCTCGCCGCCGCGGCGGGCACGGTCACCGTGGCCGGGATCAACGGCTCGCTCGGTGGGCGTACCCCGGACAACCCGGAGGGGCCGCGGGGGCGCGGCGGCGGTTACTGGGTGAAGATCGACCATGGTGGCCGGTGGGAGACGCAGTACCTCCACCTGCTCGAGCCGCCGATGGTGCGGGAGGGTCAGCAGGTCGCCCAGGGCGAGCAGATCGGTCGACTCGGCAGCACCGGCAACTCCGGAGCCCCGCACCTGCACTTCGAGCAGCGCCGGGGTTGGGAGAAGGTCGAGACGTGGTTCGACGGCTCGCCCTCCGGCATCACCCACGACGACCGCGAGTACACGGTCCGGCGTACGAGCAACAACTGCGGCTGATCGCATCCGGTGTGGTCGCCGCCGGCGCTTGCTGGCGGCTCCGGATCGTCGGGATCATCTCGAGTCCGACGCGAGGCTCGGGTGCGCACCCGCTTTCGGCCGATCGCCTCGGTGCGGCAGGCATTTCGCCGGTATGGTCGAAACGCCCGATTAGCCGCTCTTGCCGGAGTATGATCATGTCGCATCATCTCGACACCCCGCACGCCGCGCAGAGCGGTCAGCTCTACCTCAACGACCTGTTCGTCTTCGACGGCGAACGCGGCACCGTGTTCGTCATGGACGTCAACAGCTCGGTGACCGGGGCCGACATCAAAATGGGCTTCCACGCCGAGGCGCGGTACGAGTTCAAGGTCCACTTCAACGGGGCCGAGCTCGAGGAGTTGACCTACCGGCTGGCCTTCGGCGAACGCGACGGGCAGGGCAAGCAGGCGCTGAGGCTCCACGCGCTCACCGCGGCGGAGGCGCGCGACGACGCCGCCACGGGAACGCTCCTCGTCGAGGGCCGGACCGGCGAGATCATCGAGGGAAACTACCTGCGCGTCTGGGCGGGACGGATCGCCGACCCGTTCTACATCGACCTCGGTCAGCTCGCGACGGTGAACGACGCGTTCAAGAACGGCGCCGAGCTGGACCGGTCGGCGTGGCGGCCGGAGAATGCGAAGAACACCTTCGCCGGCACCACCGTCGAGTCGATCGTCCTGGAGGTCTCCCGCGACGAGAAGATACTGCGTGACGGCACGCAGATCGGTGTCTGGTGTCGCACCATGCTGGCCACCGATGCGGGCGGGTGGCGGCAGATCAACCGGGCCGCACACCCCATGATGTGGCCGATCTTCTGGCCCACCGACACCGACTTCTCCAACCCGGCCAACGTCCGGCACCCCTGCGACGACCTGAGGGCCGACGGTGAGGAGATCGCCTCGGCCGTCGCCCGGGTCGTCGCCGCCAACGGGACGGCACCCGACCCGAAGGCGTACGGCTGGAGCGTGGCGCGGGAGGTCTACCCGGACGTGCTGTCGTACCAGGTCGGCACGGCGGCGAACTACGGGTTCGCGACCCGCAACGGACGCGCCATGGCCGACAACGCACCCGAGGTCATGTTCTCCATGGTGCTGAACACCGGAATCTCCTCCGGCCTCAGCGCCGAGGTCGCCGCCGGAGCCAGAGCCGGCACCTTCCCCTACGTCGTACCTGCCTGACCGGTGGACCGCCCCCGGGCGACGGAGCCCGGTCGCTCGCCGCGCCGGCGCCTCGGGTCCCCTGGCCCGTCGAGCCGGCGACGGTCAGCGGCTGCCCAACAGCTTCTGAAGGTGCCGCATGGCCGATTGGGACGTGGAGTCCGATGCGGGGATCAGCACGTGGAGTGTCTGGTCGCTGTCCTCGGGCGTCTGCATCGCCTCGAGATGCAGCCGGATCGGGCCGATGATCGGGTGCTCGATCACCTTCGTATCCACGACCGCCTTCGTCGCGACGTGCCGCTCCGACCAGAGCGTTCGGAAGACGTCGCTCTTGGCGCTCAGCTCCTCGACGAGCTCCGCCGCCCGTGGGTCGTTCGGGTGGCGGCCGTAGTCCATCCGGAGCATGCCGACCACGCCCGCCGCGGCAGCCTCCCAGTCCTGATGAAT
The DNA here is from genome assembly GCF_040639715.1 of Micromonospora sp. NPDC023737. Taxonomy (NCBI): domain Bacteria; kingdom Bacillati; phylum Actinomycetota; class Actinomycetes; order Micromonosporales; family Micromonosporaceae; genus Micromonospora; species Micromonospora sp. NPDC023737. Next base: position 279,088 of record NZ_JBFAAL010000001.1, on the reverse strand, counting down.
CAGACGGGCCTTCTCGCAGAGCAGCATGAATCGGGCCGTGTTCCGCTCGCGTGCCGGCATCGCGTTGAAGTCGTGAATGAGGAGACGAGCGGCGGGATTCGCCGCGAGGATGTCGGTCCGCCGCCCGGTGAGTACGGCGGGCACTCCGCCCAGTGATTCCATGAGGCGGAGCATTCCGACGCGTACACGTTGAGTCGGTTCACGCTCCAGCCGCGGGTGGTTGACCCGCCGGGCCAGGTCGAACATGTGTTCGCGGGCCACGTCGTCGAGTTCGAGCACATCGGCGAGAGCGTGCAGGACATTGTCCGACGGGGTGATCCGCCGCCCCTGCTCGAGTTTCACGTAGTAGTCGACGCTGACGCCGACACGTCGGGCGACTTCCTCGCGGCGCAGCCCCGGCACCCGCCGTGACGGTGCCGAACGCAGGTCGCCCTGGGTCGGCACGAGAGCCGCACGGCGCGCACGTAAAAAATCGCCCAGAGTGAGCTCTTGCACGCTTCCAACCAGCCTTTGTGTGAATTGCCCGGGCAACTCTACAGGGTGGCCCAGCCAGTCCTAGGAACGATGGGCCGCGCTCGACTCGTCCTCCACCTATATCGGCCTGCTTTCCTTGTTTCGGCCCTTCCCGGGGCCGGTGACGGTGCGAGCGGCAACGAGCACGAATCGGGCCGCACTGACCGACGCGAGGGATATGCAATCGCTTGAATAAAGTGCGATGGGAGTGTCGGTAGAGTGGTCGTCCGGCAGAGGGCCGAGGCGCTCGTCGACGGTTTGACGCAGCGGTCCCGACCGCGGAGCCGATGACCGGCCACCAGCGGCGGGTGCCGGTGATCGGCGGAGCCGCCGCTCATGGTGAGCAAGCCATGACGGAGGATGGCGCCGGCCGGTTCTCTTCTCGAGTACGGCGTGGAGGTGCTCAGCTTGGATCAAACCGAGGCCTCGACGGGGTCGTTGGTCGGCCGTGACGAAGAGTTCGTCCTGGCCCGCAGGTTTCTCCGGCAGGCGGCGGTCAACGGCGGGTCGCTGCTGATCTCGGGCGAGCCCGGGGTCGGCAAGACGGCACTGCTCGACGTCGTGGCGGAGGCCGCCGTCGATACTGGCACCCGGGTCCTCCGCGCGGCCGGCGTGGAGTTCGAGGCCGACATCAGCTACTCCGGTTTGAACCAGTTGTTGTTCCCGCTGTACGACGCCTTCGACGAACTCGCACCCGCGCACCGTGAGGCGCTCCAGGTGGCGCTCGGATTCGGCGCCGGCCAGCCGCCGGACCGGCTGCTGGTTTCCAACGCCGTGCTGTTGCTGCTCCGCTCGATGGCCACCGCCGGACCGCTTCTGCTCATCGTCGACGACCTGCCCTGGCTCGACCGGGCCAGTTCGGCGGTACTCGGGTTCGTCGCGCGTCGCCTGGTGGGTACCAGCGTCGGCTTCCTGGGTGCGTCGAGGTCGCAGACCGCCAGCTTCTTCGAGCAGGGCGGCATCCCCACGCTCAACCTGCAGCCGCTGCCGGCCGACGCCGCCAGCGAGCTGATCAACAAACGTTTTCCGGACCTCGCCCCGGCCGTCCGACGCCGGCTGCTGTCGGAGGCTCGCGGCAACCCGCTCGCGCTGCTGGAGTTGCCCACCGCGCTGAGCGAGCCGCAGCGCCTCGCGGCGGCTTCGCTGCCCTCGTTCCTCCCGCTGCCCCGGCGTCTGCAGGCGCTCTTCGCGTCCCGGGTGTCCCGACTGCCCGAGTCCTGCCGCCGGCTCCTGCTGCTGGGTGCGCTCGACGGCACGGGCGAACTCGGCGTGCTGCTCACGGCGTCCGGCGAACACGACCTGGACGACCTCGAACCGGCCGAACGCGACCAGTTGGTTCGCGTGCACAGCAACACCCGCCGCTTCGCCTTCCGGCATCCGCTCATCGAGTCGGCGGTCGTCGAGGTCGCCACCAGCGGTGAGCTGCGCTGGGCACACAGCGCCCTCGCGCGGACGCTGGTCGCGTATCCCGAACGCCAGGCCTGGCACCTCGGTGAGGCCACGCTCGGCCCGGACGAACAGGTCGCCACCCTGCTGGAGCAGGCCGCGCACCGGATCCTGCGACGGGGTGACGCCGTGGGTGCGGTCGCGTCGTTGACGCGGTCGGCCGACCTGAGTCCCGATCCGGTCGAGCGGAGCCGACGTCTGGGACAGGCCGCCTACATCGGCGCCGACGCGGGCGGGGAACTGGTGAACGCGTCGCAGCTGCTGGACGATGCCCGCCGGGCCAGCCCGGGTGACTCGTTGCACGCCACCGCCGCCGCCGTCCACCTGTTGCTCAACAGCGACGGCGACGTCCGGACCGCACACCGGCTCCTGGTCGGAGCGATCGAATCGGGTGACCACGGGTACGACGCCGAGGACCAGTCCCTGATCGACGCGATGCTCACGCTTCTGCTGCTGTGCTACTTCTCCGGTGAGCCCAGGATGTGGGAGCCGTTCCTCGCCGCCCTCGACCGGTTGACGCCCGAGGCGCCCGAGGTGCTCGCGGTGGCGGCCGCGACGTTCGGCGACCCGGCGCGGACCGGGCAGGCGGCGGTGAGCCGGCTCGATGCGCTGGTCGGCGGAATGAGCGACGAGATCGACCCGACGCAGATCGTGTGGATCGGAGTCGCGTCCATCTACCTGGACCGGCTTCCGGATTGCCGGGACGTGGACTGGCGGGTGGTGCGCCTCGGGCGCGACGGTGCCGCACCGGCCCGTCGCCACCTCGGTGCCCTGCTGCATCTCTGCTTCGCGGACATCCACACCGGGCGCTGGGACGAGGCCATCGAACTCGCCGACGAGGGCCTGCGCCTCTGCCACGAGCACGGCTTCCGCTTCTTCATGTGGTACTTCCAGTACGTCCAGGCGCTGGTCGCGGCCGCGCGCGGCGATGCCGACACCAGCCGGGTCCTGACCGACCGCATGCTGAGTTTCGCGGCACCGCGGGGAGCCCGGGCCGCTGAGTTCCTCGCCTACCACGCCGAAGGGCTGAACGACCTGGCGTGTGGTGACTCCGAGAGCGCGTACGAAACCCTGACCCTGCTCAGCCCGGCGGGCACGATCGCGCCGTACGTCCCGCACGCGCTCTGGGGATGTCTCGACCTCGTGGAGGCGGCGCTCCGTACCAACCGGTTCACCGAGGCGGCCGCGCACGCGGCCGCCATCAAGGAGGCGAACCTCGGGGCGCTGTCGTCGCGGCTCGCACTGCTCAGCGCCGCGGCGTCGGCGTACGTCGCGGCCGACGACCAGGTCGAGGACTCGTTCGAGGCGGCGTTGACGCTGCCCGACGTCGAGCGCTGGCCGTTCGACCTGGCCAGGGTCCGGCTCGCGTACGGCGAACGGTTGCGCCGGAACAAGGCGACCGCGAAGTCCCGGGCACAGCTTCGAGCCGCGCTGGCGACCTTCGAACGGCTGGGCGCCCGGCCGTGGGTCGAACGGGCGAGCAAGGAGTTGCGCGCCACCGGTCTGGCGAAACCGAGAAGCGTCGCCCGGCTGGCCGTCCTCACCCCGCAGGAACGTGAGATCGCGAAACTCGCGGGTTCCGGACTGACGAACAAGCAGATCGGCGAGAAGTTGTTCCTCTCGCACCGGACCGTCGGCACGCACCTCTACCAGATCTTCCCCAAACTCGGCATCACCTCCAGAGCCGCGCTCCGCGACGCCCTGGCGGCGCTTCCCGACGCCGAGGACGGAGATTCGCAGCTCGGACAGGTGCCGGATCAGTGACGTCGCCCGGGCGGCCCGGGTAACGGTGTGCCAGCGGTGCGGCCCCACGTCGACGCCCGGTGTCAGGCCGACGGTCCGCCATCTTCCGCCAGGCGCTTCAACCGCAGCAGCGTGTCCTGGTGGGCGTAGTAGAACTCTTCCGCCTGAGAATTGCGCACCAGTGCCGTCGTCAGCTCACGCTCCACCTTCTTGGCGATGACCTGAGTGCCGGGGGAGACCGGAACGAGCACCCAGGCCTGGTAGATGCTGAGGTCGGCCGAGGAGCCGATCCAGCCGAACCGGGTGTTCGGCTCGTACTCGGAGACCACGGCCTCCAGCCGCACGCCGTACATCTCGACCTCGAACGCGGCGCCGAGCCGGATCTCGTCCGGGACGTGCGCTCGTCGCACCTCCGGGACCCAGTCGGGCCACCGCGATACGTCGACCAGGTGCGAGTACACGCGTTGCGGAGACGCCTCGATGACGGCCTCGCCATGCATCGAGGATTCGGCGTACGGCGCGGTGAAGCCCGGGGACTGGTATCTGTCCCGGCGTGCCCAGGACACACCGTGGCCGGCCCGCGGGTGAAGCATCTCGTTCTCCGTTCGACTACCGGTGGCACCCGAGGATCACGTCCAGCTGGTTCCGCTCGGACCGGTGCCCAAAGTCCCTGCAACTGCTCGACACCCAATTTGCTCCCACCGGGCCTGAAAGTGACCGGTCAGATGACTTAGCGGATGACTGGGACTCATCGCGGACGTCGCAGTCCCGGCGGATGCCGCGGCGTTGGTCGAGGTGGCCGGCCGCGCCCGGGGACCGCTGAGGGATGACGCGCCGGCCCGCCGGCACGCCTCTGGTCGATGTCGTCCCGCGACGTACGTCAGGACACCGGTCGGTAAGTCATCGGTGTGGAGATCGTTCCGCCGTGCGGATGACGGCGCCCCAGTCATCTGACAGATGCGGCACACACAGCATTTGCCGACTCTTGGATCACCGCAGAGCGCGCCAGCGACCGGGCCCGGCGGGCGGATGGAACAGCAGCCGTCCGCCGGACCGGTGGCCGCCTGCCCGCCCCCACTCCCGGGGGATCGCACAACGAAGGGAAGAACATGCCGTACGTCACCGTAGGTGAAGAGAACAGCACCCCGATCGACCTGTACTACGAAGACCACGGCAGCGGTCAGCCGGTCGTACTGATCCATGGTTTTCCGCTCAGCGGGCACTCGTGGGAGAAGCAGTCGGCCGAGCTGCTCGCGGCCGGCTACCGGGTCATCACCTACGACCGTCGCGGTTTCGGTCAGTCCAGCCAGCCGGTGGTCGGGTACGACTACGACACCTTCGCCGCGGACCTGAACGTCCTCATGGAGAAGCTCGACCTGACCAACGCCGTTCTGGTCGGCTTCTCGATGGGCACCGGTGAGGTCGCCCGGTACGTGGGCCGCTACGGGTCGGCGCGGGTCGCGAAGGTGGCCTTCCTCGCCTCGCTGGAGCCGTTCCTGCTCAAGACGGACGAGAACCCCACCGGCGCCGCGCCTCGGGAGTTCTTCGAGGGCATCGTGGAGCAGGTACGCAAGGACCGGTACGCGTACTACACGGCGTTCTACGCCGACTTCTACAACCTCGACGAGAACCTGGGCACCAGGATCAGCGAGGAAGCCGTTCGGAACAGCTGGTCCGTGGCCGCCAGCGGCGGTTGGTACGCCGCCGCCGCCGCGCCGATTACCTGGTTCACCGACTTCCGGGCCGACATCGCCAAGATCGACGTACCGGCCCTGATCCTGCACGGCACCGGCGACCGGATCCTGCCGATCGACGCCACCGGACGCCCGTTCCACCGGGCGCTGCCGAGCGCCGAGTACGTCGAGGTCGAAGGCGCGCCGCACGGCCTGCTCTGGACCCACGCCGAGGAAGTCAACGAAGCGCTGCTCGGCTTCCTCGCCAAGTGACGACCTGAGCGACGGCGGAGATGCCGGGTGAACGAGCCTAAACATCGGGGCTGTCACCACCGGGGGCACTCGTCATCTCCGCCGCCCTCGCCCACCGAATCGCGTTCGCACGGCAACCGCTCACGCGTCGTGCGGGCGTCCGACCTCGGCCGACAGGCCAGCTGCCGGTCGGCCGGCCACCCATGAAGAAGGAGTAACGATGCGCGCCGCTGTCGCGACCGCTGTCAACACACCCTTGTCACTGGTCGAACGCGAGGTGCCCACACCGGGGCCGGAGGAGGTCCTCGTCCGGATGACCGCGTGCGGGGTGTGTTTCACGGACCTCAACCTGCTCCGGGGGCACTACCCGTTCGCCCGTTTCCCCGTGGTGCCCGGACACGAGATCACCGGTGTCGTGGAGGCCGTCGGTGAGGGCGTCACCTTCCCGACGGTCGGCACCGCCGTGGGTGCCCAGTTCCTCTACGACTCGTGCGGGCACTGCGACTACTGCGTCCGTGGCGACCAGATCCTCTGCCCGTCCAAGCGGATCACCGGCATCGTCGTCGACGGCGGGTACGCCGAGTACGCCCTGCTGAAGGCCGGTTACGTCACCCCGCTGCCGGCCGGGCTGGACCCGATCGCCGCGGCCCCGCTGATGTGTGCGGGTATCACCGCGTTCAACGGGCTGCGGCAGGCGGGCATCCGCCCCGAGTCGCGGGTCGCCGTCATCGGTTCGGGCGGCATCGGAGCGCTGGCCATCCGCTACGCCGTGGCGATGGGCGCGCGCGTCGCGGTGCTCGGCCACTCGCGCCGGGCCGAGGAGCAGGCGCTGTCGCTGGGCGCCGAGCGGTTCGTCGCGACCAGTGAGCAGGATCCGGCCGCGTCGCTCAAGGCCTGGGACGGCGGTGCGAACGTCATCCTCAACGCGGCTCCGACGACCGCGGCCGCCGCGGCGGCGTTCGGCGGGCTCGCCCCGGACGGCACGCTCGTGCTCTGCGGGTACGACGGCGAGCCGCTGAGCCTGCCGACCCAGCCGATGGTGCTCAACCGGCTGCACGTGATGGCAAACCCGTCCGGGTCGCCGCACGACCTGCGCGACACGCTCGCGTTCTCCGCGGCTCACGGGATCCTTCCCGAGATCACAAAGATCTCCCTCGACCAGGCCCCCGCCACGCTGGAGGCGATGGGCGCGGGCACCGCGCACGGCCGCAGCGTCATCGTCTTCTGACGTATTAGGAGCAGCCATGTCAGTCATACTGATCACCGGCGCGTCCAGCGGTTTCGGCGCGCTCTCGGCGCGGGCGCTGGCTCGTGCCGGTCACACCGTCTACGCCAGCATGCGCGACACCACCGGCCGCAACGCGCCGGCCGTCGCCGAGGCCGACGCGTTCGCCCGGGAGCACGGCGCCGACCTGCGCACCATCGAGCTGGACGTGCAGTCGCAGGAGTCCGCCGACGCGGCCGTCGCGGCGATCGTCGCCGAGCACGGCGTGCTCGACGTGCTCGTCCACAACGCCGGCCACATGGTCACCGGCCCGGCCGAGGCGTTCACACCCGAGGAGATCGCGCACGTCTACGACATCAACGTGCTGGGCACGCAACGGGTGAACCGGGCCGCGTTGCCCGTCATGCGCGCCCGCCGTGACGGCCTGGTGGTGTGGATCGGTTCCAGCAGCACCAAGGGCGGCACGCCGCCGTACCTCGCCCCGTACTTCGCGGCGAAGGCGGGCATGGACGCGCTGGCCGTCAGCTACGCCGCCGAGCTGGCCCGGTTCAACATCGAGACCAGCATCGTCGTGCCCGGCTCCTTCACCAGCGGCACCAACCACTTCGCGCACAGCGGGCGTCCGGCGGACGAGGAGACCGTCAAGGCCTACGAGGAGCGGTACGCGGGCCTGATGGAGCAGGTGAGCCGGCGGTTGGCCGAACTCGCGCCGGCGGACGCGGACGTCGCCGAGGTCGCCGCCGCGGTGGTCCGCGTCGTGGACACCCCGCACGGCAAGCGGCCGTTCCGCGTGCACATCGACCCGGCCGACGACGGTTCGGAGGTCGTCAGCGTGGTCGCCGATCGGATCCGTTCGGAGTTCCTCACCCGCATCGGCCTCGCGGACCTTCTTCACCCGCACAGCTGACGGCGGCCCGGATGTCTGTGACGGAGCTGTACCGGACGATTCCGGCGGCGGACGGCGATGTCCGCGCCGCCGACGTCCGCGCTGCCGTGGACGCGGCTCAGGCCGCGTACCCCGGCTGGGCCGCGACCGGGGCGGCGGGGCGCCGGACGGTGCTTCTCGGCGCGGCGCACCTGCTCGAGGAGCGTACGGAGGCGCTCGCCGGAATCCTGCGTCAGGAGACCGCGGGCAGCCTGGCGTGGGCGGAGTTCAACATCCGGCTGGCCGCCGGGCAGCTGCGACAGGGCGCTGCGATGGCGACCCGGCCGGTCGCGGAACTCCTCGCCATGGACCGGGCCGGCTCCACCGGACGCGAGGAGGCCGGCGTGGTCGTGTCGTTCGTGCCCTGGAACGGTTCGATGGTCTACTGCGCGCGGGCGATCGCCGTGACGCTGGCCGTCGGCAACACGGTGCTGATCCGGCCCGGTGCGGACGCGCCGGTCATGTCCGGGATCATCATCGCCGACGTGCTGGCCGAGGCCGGGCTGCCCACCGGAGTCGTCAACGTGGTCGCCAACGATCACGCGGATGCCCCCGCGGCGGTCGAGGCGCTGATCGCCGACCCGCGGGTACGCCGGGTCACCATCACCGGTCCGGTCGGCGCCGGGCGCGCCGTCGGGCGGCTCCCCGCGCAGCGACCCCGCCGGTAGCTCGGGTGCGCCCACCGGCGCGGCCACCACCAGGTGACCGCGCCGGCGGGCACGGGATGCGTCAGTGGCAGGCGCCGGTGCCGCTGTCGCTGTAGCTCTGCCCGGCCACCGGCACGAACTGCCAGTCGTAGCTGTTGGCGTGCAGGGTGAACTTCAGGACGCCGTACGCCGAGCTGTTCCGCGCCTCGCTGTTGGGCTGGATGGTGCCGAAGCTGTAGTGGCCGGCACCGCCCATCCCGGCGACGAAGCTGCGCATCCCCCGGGCGGCGTCGTACCCGCCGTTCGGGTTCATCGGCGCGAACCGCTCGTACACGTGGTTGTGACCCCAGACCACGACGTCGGCGTTGTTGTCGTACAGCGCCTGGTAGAGCGGGCGCGTCGACGTCGACGGCGCGTGGTTGGAGCTCGACGTGTAGAGCGGATGGTGCCAGTACGCCAGCGTGCACGGCTTGGTGCTGGCGGGCCAGATCCGAGCGGAGCCACTGCTCCTGCGCCGAGCCCGCCGACATGCTGATGTTCGAGTTCAGCGACACGACGTGCCAGTTGCCCAGGTCGTAGGAGTAGTAGCCGCGGCCGCTCGGGCCGGCCTGCGTGCCGAAGTAGTTGTAGTAGCCCGTGGCACCCGAGGTGTTGTAGTCGTGGTTGCCCGGCGACGGCCGGGTACGCGACTTGTGCCGGCCCCAGGTGGGCGCGTAGTACGAGCTGAACTCGGACGCGGTGCCGTTGCTGTAGACGTTGTCACCGGTGGTGAAGACCGTGCCGGAGATGTTGTCCAGCAGCGCCGCGGTCGCCGTGTCGCCGGAGCCGGAGTCGGAGATGTCGCCGGCGCCGACCAGCACCGGATCGCCCGAGGACGGCGGCGTCGTCGTGCCGGTGGTGATCACCAGCTGCGGCGCGTCCGCACCGCTCTCGCGGGAGTCGTAGTACGCCCCGTCGGTGTTGGACGAGGTCGCGCCGAAGCTGAACGTGCCGTTGCCCCGGACGTGGGACGTCACGTCGACCTCGTACCACCCGTCGGCGGCGACCGAGCCGATCGAGCCGAGCGTCGCACCGTCGATGCTCGGCTGGTTGTTCCAGGTCGTGCCGGTCTCCGACCAGGTCGTGTTCGACATGGCCCGGAACGTGCCGCCGGCGCTGCTGCCGTCGTTGCCACTGATCGTCCGCAGCCGCAGCTTGGCGCTCGTGACGGTGCCGCTGACCCCACTCACGGTGAAGCGCAGGAACATCCGGCGGACCGGCGAGTTGTCGACCACGATCTGCGCCGACGTGCCGTAGTTGGTGGACGCCGCGTCGTTCTGGACGTACGTGTCGGCGACCGGCTTGAACGTGGCCGTGGCCGCCGAGGCCGAGGTGCCGCCGGTCATGACGACGGCGGCGGTGGCGGTGACCAGCACCGCGACCGTCGCCATCGGCACCGCGGGGCGGGAAAGGCGGATGCCCATCCAGGAACCTCTCTTTCGAGGGTCGGGGGTTGGAAGCGGATGGAATGTAGGGAGATCGATGGACCGGTCGTCGACCGGCGGGTGAACAACACATCCATGTAGGCGAACACCTCGCTGTTGCGCGGATGTTCATCACCTGCACGCCCGCCCGGCACCGGCGGTCCGTTGTGGCCGCTGCGCGCGGGCCGCACGATGGGCGACCGTCAGCCACCATCCGAAGGGGACGCCACGTGTACCTGTCGACCGTCTCCCGGCCGAAGACCGAACCACCGGGCGCGGACACCGGTCGGGCCGGCCGCCGGATCGCCCTGGTCAGCGGCAACGTCGTCGCCCTCGGCGCGGTCAGCCTGATCACCGACGTCTCCGCCGAGATGGTCACCGCGGTTCTGCCGCTCTACCTGGTGCTGGGGCTTCAGCTCAGTCCGCTGGCCTTCGGCGTCGTCGACGGCGTGTACACCGGAGCCACCGCGTTGCTGCGGGTGGTCGGTGGCTTCGTCGCCGACCGGATCCGGCGGCGCAAGCTCGTGGCCGGGTTCGGGTACGCGCTCTCCGCGGTGGCGAAGCTCGGCCTGCTGCTCGCCGGCCGGTCCGTGCCGCTGATCGGCGCGGTCATCGCGGTGGACCGGCTCGGCAAGGGCGTACGCAGCGCACCTCGGGACGCGCTCATCACGGCGTCGACGCCACCGGAGTCGCTGGGTCGGGCGTTCGGCGTGCACCGGACGATGGACAGCGTAGGCGCGTTCCTCGGTCCGCTGGTCGCCATGGCCGTGCTGCTCGCCGTCGGCCGCTCGTACGACGCGGTCTTCGTGACCAGCTTCTGCGTCGCCGCGCTGGCCGTCGTCGTGCTCGTCCTGTTCGTTCGTGAGCGGCCGTCGCAGCCGTCGACCGGGCGCGTGGCCGCGGGCGACGCGCGGAGCGCGGCCGACCGGGCCGACGGTGCGGCGGAGGAGGACGCCGACGGTGGAAAGGTCGCCGTCCGCGAGGTGCTCGGCCTGCTGCGCGACCGGCCGGCCCGCCGGCTCGTGACGGCCGCCGCACTGCTCGGGCTGGCCACCATCGGGGACGGGTTCGTCTACCTGCTGCTGCAACGCCGGGAGAACGTGGACCTCACCTGGTTCCCGCTGCTCGCGGTGGGCACCAGCCTGGTGTACCTGCTGCTCGCGACCCCGATCGGCCTGCTCGCCGACCGGATCGGCCGGCTGCCGGTGGTGCTCGGCGGGTACGCCGCGCTCGGCGTCACCTACCTGCTGCTCGCGGGCCCGGTCACCGGCTGGCCCCTGCTCGTGCTGGCACTCACCCTCTACGGCGTCTTCTACGCGGCCACCGACGGGGTGCTCATCGCGCTCGCCGGGCCGGTGCTCCCGGCGCGACTGCGCACCACCGGCATCGCGCTGGTGCAGAGCGGGCAGGCGCTCGCGTACCTCGTCTCATCCGTCCTGTTCGGCCTCGGCTGGCAGGCGTGGGGACCGGAGAACTCGGCCCGGGTCGCCGCAGTGGCCGTCGCGGTCGTCCTCCTGGTCACCGTGCTCCTGCTGGCCCCCGCATACGGTCCCGTCACCCGGAAGGTGTCCCGATGACCACCATGTCGACGCGAGCGAAGGTCGGCGTGGCCGCAGCCTCGGCCGTGCTGCTCTTCGGCGCGGCCGCCGGCTACGCCGCACTCGCCGCCGAGCCGGCCGGGTCACCGGCGGCACCCGCCGGGGCGGGCGCCGGTGCGGTCACCCTGGAACCCGGACCGCGCCTGCTCACCGTCACCGACCGGCACGTCGCCTCCGTCGCCGCGGCGGACCCGGCCGGCCCGCGTACCGTCTCGAACCTGGAATGCCTGCGGGTGTACGCCGCCGCCGGCACCGGTGTCTGCCTGGGGCCGGAGAACGCCTGGTCGTACCGGGTCGTCGTGCTCGACTCCGCACTTCGTCCGCGGCGGTCGGTAGCCGTTCCGGGCCTGCCGAACCGGGCCCGGGTCTCCGCCTCCGGCCGCATGGTCTCCTGGACGACGTTCGTCGGCGGGGACTCCTACACGTCCAGCGGCTTCTCCACCCGCACGGGCATCCTCGACACCCGCAGCGGCACCACCGTCACGTCTCTGGAGGAATTCGCGGTGACGCGGGACGGCGAGCCGTACCGCAGCGCCGACGTCAACTACTGGGGGGTCACCTTCACCGCCGACGACAACGTCTTCTACGCGACGATGTCGACGAGCGGCAAGCGGTACCTGGTCCGGGGTGACCTCGCCGCGCGGAAGGTCGAGACGCTGAAGGAGAACGTGGAGTGCCCGTCGCTGTCGCCCGACGGCACGCGGCTCGCGTTCAAGCAGGCGATCGACGCCGACCCGCAGCGGGGCTGGCGTCTGTCGGTGCTGGACCTGACCACGATGCGGGTGACGCCGACCGCCGAGACCGCGAGCGTCGACGACCAGGCGGCGTGGCTGGACGGCGAGACCCTCGCGTACACGCTCCGCCAGGACGACGGCCGCCCCGACGTCTGGTCGGTGCCGGCGGACGGTTCCGGCGCGCCCCGGCTGCTGGTGCCCGGCGCCGAGTCTCCGTCACCGCTGACCTGACGGGTTACGGGCCGGCGTCCGGGCCGGCCCGGAGCACCGTAGTCGTTCACGCCGCCTCGGCGACCAGGCCGTCGACCAGTTCGCGGGGGAGCCCGTAGGTGTCGTGCAGGTGGCGGTAGTCCTCGTCGCGCAGCGGTCCGCGGGACAGGTGACGCGACACGACCGGGCGTCCACGGCGCAGCAGGTCCCGGAACCGCCGCTCCTCGGCGAGCAGCAGGTAGCGCAGCTCGTCGATGTCCGCGTGTTGCCGGAACTGGTCGAGCGTCCGCGTGAACGGCTCGTCCGGCAGGTCGCCGAGGCTGCGCGCCGGGTCGCCGCGCCACAGCGTGGTGAGCGTACGGCGGATCAGCCGGCGCAGCACGTAGCCGCGACCGGTGTTCGTGGGACGCACCCCGTCGGCCATGACGACCACGCTGGACCGTAGGTGGTCGCAGACGAGGCGTAGCTCCTCCTCGTCCGGCTGCCACAGGCCGTCGACGTCGCGTACCCAGGGCACGAAGCTGTCGCCCTCGAAGACCGAACGGTGGCCGCGCAGCACCATCTCCAGACGCTCCAGCCCCATTCCGGTGTCGACGTCGGGCCGGTGTAGCGGCTCCAGCCGGCCGTCGCCGTGCCGGTGGTAGCGCATCCCCACGTGGTTCCACACCTCCATCCACCGCCCGTCGGTGCCCGGGGTGCCGGTCGGCGGGGTGCCGCCGGTCCACACGAAGATCTCCGAGTCGGGCCCGCACGGCCCGGTCGGTCCGTTGGACCACCAGTTCTCCCGGCCGGTCAGCTCGACGGGTATGCCGAGTTGCTCCCAGACCCCCAGCGCGCCGGTGTCCGGTCCGACCTGGTCGTCGCCACCGAACACGGTCGCGTGCAGCCGGTCGTGGGGAACCCCGAAGCCGTCGCGGAGCAGTTCATAGCCCCACCGCAGGCTCTGCGGGACGCCGTAGTCACCGAGGGACCAGGATCCGAGCATCTGGAAGACGGTCAGGTGGGTGTCGTCGCCGACCTCGCCCAGGTCGGTGGTGCGCAGGCAACGCTGGACGTTCACCAGCCGTCGGCCCAGCGGGTGTGGCCGTCCCTCCAGGTAGGGCGTCAGCGGATGCATCCCGGAGGTGGTGAAGAGGACCGGATCGTCCGGGGGCCGGACCAGCGTGCTCTCGGGAAGGGGCCGGTGACCCCGCTCGCGGTAGAAGTCGAGGAACGTCCCGATGATCTTCTCGGATGTCATGGTGCGACCTTTCGGGTCGGATTGACCGGAAAGGTCCGCAGGCACGGGAGAGGGTGCGGAGACACGAAAGCCGGCGGACCGTTTCCGGCCGCCGGCGGGGACTCAGGAGGTCAGGCTGCGGCGACCGTCGAGCGGGTAGCTCGTGCGGTCGCGGCGAAGGACAGCCCGGTGGTCTCCATGCCTGGCACACTATCTCGTTCCGCCGCCGGCGCCCACCTGGTTGCTCTCGGCGGGCAGGTGGGCAGGCGGGCGGGATGGATGTCCGGCCCCGGTCGGGGCGGCCAGCGGACAAGCCGCCGCCCCGACCGGATCGGCTCAGCCCTGCCGCACCAGGTAGATCTCCTGGGTACGGTCACGTTGGCTGCGCGTGGCCCGGCGGTCGCTGGTGAAGACGACCGCCCCCTTGTCCACGGCCGGCCAGGTGTTGTTCCCGAGGGTGCTCACCTGCAGGGGTGGCGTCCAGCCTGCGGGGTTGCGCCGGGAGGTGAAGACCTTCCAGCGCCAGTCGGCGGATCGGGAGTCGTACCAGACGACGCGGACCGTGCCGTCCGGGTCGGCGGCGACCCGGGGCCGCTGGCTCATCGCGTTCGGGTCGAGCGCGACGGGCTCGGCCGCCGACCAGGTCACACCGTCGCTGGAACGGCTCGCCCGCAGCGACAGGTTCGCCCCGGAGGCCGAGAGCGCCTTCGATTCCCAGACCACGACGTACGCCCCGTCACGGTCCACCGCCACGCCCGGGTGCCGGTCGGCGGCGTCGTCGTTGCCGCTGACCCGTACGGGGGCGCTCCAGCTCCTGCCCTCGCCGGCCCGCACCGCGGCCATGATCTCCCAGTTGTCGGGGTTGGTGCCGCCGCTGGCGGGCTGGCCGGCGGGCGGGGTGTGACCGGTCCAACCGGCGTCGGGGTCGAACCGGTTGTCCTGCCAGGTCACGACGATCCGCCGGTCCTTCGTCACGGCGATCGCCGGGAAGAGGGAGGCCGGGTGGATCGGCGAGCGGGCGTCGGCGGACGTGCCCGGGACGATCACCTTGCCGGCGGCCGACACGTTGACCGGCTCGCGGTCGACGCCGACGACCTGGACGCGGACGTCGAAGGCGCCCCCACTGTTCTCCGCCCAGGCCACCACCGGGTGCCCGCCGTCGAGGAGGGCGAGCGCGGGGTGCTCGGCCCGCCCCTGCCCGGTCGCCAGCTGCTCGGCCGCCCCGAAGCTCTGCCCGCAGTTGTGGCTGTGGCGCAGCCAGATGCCCGGCCGGTGCGGCTGCTCATGTCCCCTGGCGTCCTGCCAGACCACCCAGACGTCCTTGCCCGAAACGGCCACGCGGGGTGCGCGAGCGGTGCCGGAGTCCTCGGAGAGCACGACGGTCTTGTCGCTGTGCGGGTTCCCGTGCCCGTCGAGTCGGCGGTAGACCACGGACGTCCGGTGGCCCTCGTGCACCTCGGCGACGACGTGGGAGACCTGCCCGTCGACGGCGATGTCGGCGAACCCGGCGAAGCCGCCCGGCTCACCCACCGCGAGCTCGGCCCGGTCGTTCGTGCCGTTCGCCGCCGGGAGTTCGATCTCGGGAGCCGGTACGGCGGCCTGCTTCACCGACACGAAGATCGGCGACGTGGCGGCGCGCAACTGGTCGGGCAGGTTCGGGTCCGCCTCCCGGCCGGAGAGCTCGCCCGGGGCGCGGACCTCGACCCGGTACCAGGTGTGGTCAGCGGTCAGCGCGAGCGGAATCAGCCAGGTCTGGTCGTCCGTTGTGGGCACGTACGTGGCGACCGGCCCGGCCGAGCGACCCGGGGCGGCGTACACGAGCACCCGAGCGCCGACACCGGCCTTGACCCGCACCCGCAGGGCGGCCCGCTTCGGCAGGGAGCGACTCCCGACGATCACCTCGTCGCCGCCCATCGCCTCGAACCGGCCGTCGCCGTCCAGGTCGGCCTCGATCGTGGCGAACGCACCGCCCGTGCCGTACGTCAGCGTCGTACGGCCGGCGCGGAGCGCGTCGAGGATGGCGCGGGTCGTCCGTTCCGCCGCGAAGACCCAGGTGGTGGGCTTACCGGGGGCGCTGTTCGGGCGCAGCTCCTTGAAGTGGCTGTCGCTGGCCGCCACGCCCCCGAAGCGGAATCCGTGGTTCCAGCGGTTCTCGGCGTACTCGATCTCGACGTCGGGGTTGCTGCTGGCGTTCCACAGCTCGACGGCGTCGACGCCCTGCACGTTGGCGTTGTCGTTCGGGCCGGCGGCCGGGGTGTACTCGCCGTCGTCCGGGTGGGCGACGGACCAGAACGCGTCCTGGGCGTGCGTGTCCCAGATCGACTGCTGGATGTGGCGGAACGCGGCCGAGCCGGGCGGGTTCGCGCCGTCCACCACCGTGTCCACCGCGCCGAGGACCACCGAGTGCGGGGAGCCGTTCACCTCCTCACCGGTGAGGAGCAGCAGTTTGTCGGAGCGCCACAGCGGGTCCCAGTGCTGGTCGAAGGTGCGGTGGTCGGTCAGCGGCAGGAAGGCCAGGCCGGCCGACTCCGCATAGGCGATCTGGTCGCTGACCGGGAGGTTGCCCGGGTCGCGCTGGTCCGTCAGCTGGCGTGGTGCGCTGCCGTCCGACGAGTGGTCGTCGTGCACGTGGGTGTCACCTGGTAGCCAGACGCCGTCCGGCTCGCCGCTCCTGCCGGGCTTGCGCTCGTCGACTGCGCCGGGCGTGGCCGCGTCACCCGCGTCCGCCCAGGCGGCGGCACCGGGCAGCAGCGCGGCAGCCGTGACGGCACCGCCGATGGCGATGAACTTCCTGCGGTCTAGTTCCATGCGACCCTCATCTCGTACGAGCCCCGGGTCGGCGCGAGCTGTCCCGACACGACTCGGCGGGCTCGGTCGTTCGAACGGTCGCGACGCTAGCCAGGCCGGTGGGCGCGTTGCGTGAATCGTCGGTGAAGACCGGATGGCTGTCGGTCGAGCTTCCGCGCCGTTGTGGCCCTCGCCACGTCTGCGAACTGGGCAATCGGCGTCGAGTCATGGTCGATCCCGCCTGTGCGAGCGAGGAGGCGGGTCGATGACGACCCACCTCCTCGCTCGCCTGTCGAAGCGCGCTCTCCAGGGCGGTCAGGCGTCCAGGGACCGGCGCTGATGCATCCGCCCGTTCCCGTCGAGCTCGATGACGGTGTCGACGCCGATCCGTTCGAGGAAGGCGAAGTCGTGGCTGACGATGAGGAGGGCGCCGCGGTACGCGTCGAGGGCTTCCGCGAGTTGCTCGACGCTCGCGATGTCGAGGTTGTTCGTCGGCTCGTCCAGGATCAGCAGTTGGGCGGGCGGTTCGGCCAGGAGGAGCCGGGCGAGCGAGACCCGGAATCGCTCCCCGCCGGAGAGGGTGCGGACGGGGCGGTCCACGCTGTCGCCGCGAAGGAGCAGCCTGGCGAGTTGGTTGCGGATGGTGCCCGCCGGCGTGCCCGGAGCGACGGCCTGCACGTTGTCCATTGCGCTGGCGTCGTCGTCGAGCCCGTCGAGGCGTTGCGGAAGGTACCCGACGAGTTCGGTGACGAGGCGACCGTGGGGTCGCCCGGGAGTCGGCTCGGCGCGCTGAACCAGTCGATCGATCAGGGTGGACTTCCCGGCGCCGTTCGCGCCGATCAGCGCCACCCGCTCCGGGCCCTGGATCACGATGGTCCGGTTCTCGTCCTCCAGCTCCACCAGGCGCCGTCCGCGTGGGACGTCCGGGTCGGGCAGGACGAGGTGGATGTGCTCCTCGTCGCGGACACGTGCGCCCGCCGCGTCGAGGGCGGCCTGCGCGGCCCGGACCTTGTCGTCGAGAGTGGAGCGCAGCGATCCCGCGGATGCCTGGGCCTTGCTGGCGCGGTTGCCGGCGAGGATCTTCGGGATGCCGCCGTCCTTCTGGGTCTTCTTCGCTGTCCGTTCGCGGCGTGCCAGCTTCGTCTCCGCTTCGATACGTTGCCGCTTCTCCACCTTGAGCGCCTGCTGAGCTGAGCGTGCGGCTTGCATCGCGGCCGCCTGCTCCTGCTCCTGGTGTTCCTTCCACGCGCTGTAGGGGCCGCCGAACGTCTCCAGGGTGCCGCCGTAGAGCTCGGTGGTGTTCTCCATGCGCTCCAGCAGGTCGAGGTCGTGGCTCACGACGACGAGCGTCCCGGGCCACTGGTCGACGAACTCGGCGAGCTTGGCGCGCGTGGCGCGGTCGAGGTTGTTGGTGGGCTCGTCGAGCAGCGTGATCGGAGTGCGCCGGATGCGCAGTCCCGTGATCGCGATGAGCATGGCCTCCCCACCGGAGACTTCGGCGACCCGGCGGTCGAGGTCCGCGGCGGCGAACCCGATCTGATGCAGCGCCTCGTCGGCGCGGGCCTCGATGTCCCAGTCGTCGCCGATCGCATCGAAGTGATGTTCGCCGGTGTCGCCGGCCTCGATGGCCTTGAGCGCGGCGAGGATGCCCTGAATGCCGAGCAGTTCGGCGACGGTGGTCTCCTGCCGCAGGGTGAGCGTCTGCGGCAGGTAGCCGACCTCACCGCTGGTCTCGATCTGGCCGGCGGTCGGTCGCAGGTTACCGGCCATGAGCCGGAGCAGAGTGGACTTGCCGGCGCCGTTGCGACCGATGAGCCCGGTCCGACCGGTGCTGAAGGTGCCGGTGACGCCGGCGAGCGCGACGGTGCCGTCGGGCCACTCGAAGGTCAGATCCCGGAGGGTGACGGCGGACTTCGTAGACATGAGTGGTGGTTCCTTTTCTCTTCCGTCAACCGCCGACAGGCGTGACGGGGATCGGTTCCTCGTAGCCGGTGGTCTGCTCCGCCGTCGCCAACGGATGGATGTGCGGGAATTCGACGGGAGCGGCCTTCGGGGAGTGCGTGGAGAGGTATCTGGCGTGCAGTTGCCCGCAGGCAGCGTCGATACCCGTGCCGGACTGGCGTCTTCTGGTCGCGTGCACACCGCGCGAGGTGAGCCCGTGCACGAACTCGTCGGTGCGGGCCGGGGACGGGGCGCGATACTCCGGCGCTGCGCCGGCCGCCTCGTTGTAGCGGATGACGCTGACGTGGAACAGTTCGGGCCGGGAGCGCTGGTGGACCAGCGCCGCGAGAGCGGCGAGATGCTCGGCGCTGTCGTTGACGTCGGCGATGAGCAGATAGGCCAGGTACACCTTCCTGTGGCTCGTGGCTGCCTGCCGGTCGAGGATGTCGAGGCTCCGCGCGAGCGGGTACCTCTCCAGCCGCGGACCGAACCGCTCCGCGAGGTCGCCACGGAGACGCGCCGGGAGGGCGTGGACGTCGGCGAAGTTCTCGGCTGTCGAGCTTCGCCACGCCGTGACGAGTTGACGGAACCGGAACGCGGGCTCGCCGGCCTCGGCGAGGTGATCGCGGATGCGCATCCAACGGCTTCGTGTTGTCAGGACGGTGCTCACGTGTCACTGCCCGTGGGGGGCAAGACCTCACGTCCCCGATAGGAGCCGCAGTGCTGGCAGGCGCGGTGCGGAGGCGTGGGCTTACCGCAGGCGGGATTCGTGCAGGTGGTGAGTGCCGGCGCGCTGGCCTTCCAGTGCGCGCGACGGTGACGGGCGCGGGAGCGCGAGGTGCGATGCTGCATGGCAATGCCCTTCCGTGGATGGGTGGCGAAGCCAGACGGATCTGGCGGAACGACCGACCACGGAGCCGGGTGCCGATGCGGCGAGAGAATCGACGGGATGCCGAGGCGCCACCGTCCTGCGGCGAGGCGCCGCTACCCGGATGTCGGGCAGGAGGTGGTTGCGTACCTGGCAGGTCGAAGTCGCGCGTTCGCAGTCATGTACCCGGGACCAGGATCGGTACGATGCGAACGTGCCGGCGAGACGCACGCGGCGGTGTCAACGCCCGAGAAGGGCGGACTCACGCGTGGGTGCGTGGAAAACGATCGTTCACTGGCGCGGGCGGTGCCCACACGAGTGAAAGCCACCGGCAGTTCGGTGGCTAGGCTCTGTCTACCTCAATCAGTCCCACGTTCACATTCTATCAGCCTCGCCTGGGGGTCCGAGACGGCCGGCGGTGGGCCCGCGTCGCCCTGCCTCCGCCAGCCGTGGCCGGCGCTGCCGGTGACACCTCGGGGTCGATCCGCATCGAAGCCGAGATGCTGTCGGACCTGCGCCGAGCCTGCAACGGCCCGGGTCAGGTGCGACCCGGGCCGAGGCCCTCGCGGTGCTCGATCAGGCGCCGACGTAGGCGGCGAGGTGCTCGCCGGTGAGGGTGGAGCGGGCGGCGACGAGGTCGGCGGGAGTGCCCTCGAAGACGATCCGGCCGCCGTCGTGGCCGGCGCCGGGGCCGAGGTCGATGAGCCAGTCGGCGTGGGCCATGACCGCCTGGTGGTGCTCGATGACGATGACCGACTTGCCGGAGTCGACGAGCCGGTCGAGCAGGCCGAGCAGCTGCTCGACGTCGGCGAGGTGCAGCCCGGTGGTCGGCTCGTCGAGGACGTAGACACCGCCCTTCTCGGCCATGTGGGTGGCCAGCTTGAGCCGCTGCCGCTCGCCGCCGGAGAGCGTGGTGAGCGGCTGCCCGAGGGTGAGGTAACCGAGCCCCACGTCGGCGAGCCGGTCGAGGATGGCGTGCGCGGCCGGCGTGCGGGCCTCGCCGACGCCGAAGAACTCCTCGGCCTCGGTCACCGACATCGCGAGCACCTCGCTGATGTCGCGGCCGCCGAGGTGGTACTCCAGCACCGACGCCTGGAACCGCCTGCCCTCGCACTCCTCGCAGGTGGTGGCGACCCCGGCCATCATGCCCAGGTCCGTGTAGATGACACCGGCGCCGTTGCAGGTGGGGCAGGCGCCCTCGGAGTTGGGACTGAACAGCGCCGGCTTCACCCCGTTGGCCTTCGCGAACGCCTTGCGGATCGGGTCGAGCAGTCCCGTGTAGGTCGCCGGGTTGCTCCGCCGCGAGCCACGGATCCCGGTCTGGTCGACCGAGACCACCCCGTCCCGTCCGGACACCGAACCGTGGATCAGTGAACTCTTGCCCGAGCCCGCCACGCCGGTGACGACGACCAGCACGCCGAGGGGGATGTCGACGTCGACGTCCCGCAGGTTGTGGGTGTCGGCGCCGCGTACCGACAGGACTCCGGTCGGCTTCCGCACCGACGGCTTCAAGGCGGCCCGGTCGTCGAGATGTTGCCCGGTGAGCGTGCCGCTGGCCCGCAGCCCGTCGACGGTGCCCTCGAACACCACCTCGCCGCCGCCCGTGCCGGCGCCGGGCCCGAGGTCGACGACGTGGTCGCCGATCGCGATCGTCTCCGGCTTGTGCTCCACCACCAGCACGGTGTTGCCCTTGTCGCGCAGCCGCAGCAGCAGATTGTTCATCCGCTGGATGTCGTGCGGGTGCAGGCCGATCGTAGGTTCGTCGAAGACGTAGGTCACGTCGGTGAGCGACGAGCCGAGGTGCCGGATCATCTTGGTCCGCTGTGCCTCGCCACCGGACAGGGTGCCGGCCGGCCGGTCGAGCGAGAGATACCCCAGGCCGATCTCCTCGAACGAGTCGAAGAGGTGTTGCAGCCCGGTGAGCAGCGGGGCGACCGATGGCTCGTCGAGGTCCCGGATCCAGGAGGCCAGGTCGCTGATCTGCATCGCGCAGACGTCGGCGATGCTCTTGCCCTTGATCTTCGACGAACGGGCCTCCTTGCTCAGCCGGGTGCCGTCGCACTCGGGGCAGGTCGTGAACGTCACCGCCCGCTCCACGAAGGCGCGGATGTGTGGCTGAAGCGCGTCGACGTCCTTGGACAGGAACGACTTCTGGATCTGCGGGATCAATCCCGCGTACGTCAGGTTGATCCCGTCGACCTTGATCTTGGTCGGCTCCCGGTACAGCAGGTCGTGGAGCTCCTTCTTGGTGTACCTGCGGATCGGCTTGTCCGGGTCGAAGTAGCCGCAGCCACGGAAGATGCGGCCGAACCAGCCCTCCATGCTGTAGCCGGGGATGGTGAGGGCGCCCTCGTTGAGCGACTTGCTGTCGTCGTACAGCTGGGTCAGGTCGATGTCGTTGACCGAACCCATGCCCTCGCAGCGCGGACACATGCCGCCGAGCCGGTTGAAGGTCGCCCGCTCGGTCTTCGTCCGCCCGGCGCCGCGCTCGACGGTGATCGCGCCGCTGGCCTTCACCGAGGGCACGTTGAAGGAGTACGCGTTCGGTGAGCCGATGTGCGGCCGCCCGAGCCTGCTGAAGAGGATGCGCAGCATCGCGTTGGCGTCGGTGGCGGTGCCGACCG
This sequence comes from Micromonospora sp. NPDC023737, assembly GCF_040639715.1. Classification (NCBI taxonomy): domain Bacteria; kingdom Bacillati; phylum Actinomycetota; class Actinomycetes; order Micromonosporales; family Micromonosporaceae; genus Micromonospora; species Micromonospora sp. NPDC023737. Next base: position 257,220 of record NZ_JBFAAL010000001.1, on the reverse strand, counting down.
TGGAGCGGGGATTGGCGCCCATCCGCTCCTGGTCGACGATGATCGCCGTCGTCAGTCCCTCCAGGACGTCGACCTCAGGCCGGGACAGCGTCGGCATGAAGCCCTGCACGAACGCGCTGTACGTCTCGTTGATCATCCGCTGTGACTCGGCGGCGATCGTGCCGAACACCAGGGAGCTCTTGCCCGAACCGGAGACGCCGGTGAACACCGTCAGCCGGCGCTTCGGGATCTCGACGTTGACGTCCTTGAGGTTGTTCTCGCGGGCACCCTGCACGCGGATCACCTCGTGGCGGTCGGCGGCGTGCGGCGCAGGCGAGTGGGCGTTCGTCCGCGTGGCCTTGCTCATCGGATCTCCCTCTGTCGGGCGAGGCGGTCGCTGCGGTCCCCGTCGACGTCGCCCAATCAATCTTTGCGGCTTCGAGCAGTATGTCTGGTCTTCCTATGCCGGGGCGGTCGCGCCACGGCCCTGGCCGCTCCCGGCAGGGCGACCGCGAGCGCCCGGAGAACTCAGCGTGCTGCGTTGATACGGATCAGGTTGCCGGTCGGATCGCGGAAGGCGCAATCGCGAACACCGTACGGCTGCTCGGTCGGCTCCTGGACGACCTCCGCGCCACTGGCCACCAGCCGCTCGAACACCTCGTCGAGATCGTCGCTGGCCAGCGTCACGGCGCCGTAGCTGCCCTTGGCGATCAGTTCGAGGATGGTCCGTCGCTCGTCGTCGGTGATGCCGGGATCGGCGGCCGGGGGGTGCAGGACGATCGAGGTGCCCGGCTGCTTGACCGGGCCGACGGTGATCCAGCGCATCCCCCCGTATCCGACGTCGTTGCGGACCTCGAAGCCGAGGGTGTCGCGATAGAAGGCCAGCGCGGCGTCCGGATCGGTCTGCGGGAGGAAGGCGTAGTGAATGGTGATGTCCATGGCGGTCAGGCTAGTTGCGTCCCGCTGACCCGCGCTTCTCGAATCCTGATCGGTCTGGTCACCTGTTTCGACATGCACGACGGCATCTCCGCCGCAGCGGAGGCGGCCTGGGCGCGATAGGTGCTCGGCGGCACCCCGACCAACTCCGTGAAGCGGGTGCTGAAGGTGCCCAGCGACGAGCAGCCGACCGCGAAACAGACGTCCGTGACGCTGAGGTCGCCACGACGCAGCAGCGCCATGGCACGCTCGATCCGCCGGGTCATCAGGTACGAGTACGGCGACTCACCGTAGGCGTTCCGGAACTGGCGGCTGAGGTGCCCGGCCGACATGTTCACCCCGCGCGCGAGCGCCTCGACGTTCAGTGGCTGCGCGTACTCCCGATCGATCCGGTCACGGACACGGCGAAGCAGCGCGAGGTCGCGCAGGTGCTGCGCGAAGGCGGGATCGCTGGTCACCCGCCGAATCGTACGCTGCGCCGGGACCGACGAGGGGCCGTTCCTCCCGTCGGAGGAACGGCCCCTCGCCCCGGCCGCCGGGTCAGCGGACCGAGGCCGGGAACCGCTCCCACACCCGGTGCGCGGTCATCAGCCGCCGCACCGCGCCGAACGCCTCGACGCCGGACTCGACGGTCACCACGCCAGGTGTCCCCGTCACACCGGCCCGCTCCAGGACGATCACAGCGGGCCCCCACGCGCCGACCGCCTTGGCGTGCCGCCAGACCTCCTCGACCAGGAGCAGCACCCGCGGATCCACGGTCGCCGACCCGGCCGCGCCGGCCTTGCCGTCGCGGGCAGGCAGCGCGTCCGGCGCGGGAGCCGGGGCACCGGCCAGCAGCAACGCGTCGAACTCGACCGACCGGGCGGTGGCGAAGGTCCGCTGGACCGGAAGGTCGCCGACCACACCGCCGTGCGGGGCGATGAGCAGGGGCACCATGCCCGCGCCGAGCACGGCCCGGCGTACCTCGGACAGGCCGTCGAGATCGCCGTCTGGGTCGACGACGATCCCCACCACGCGGCCGTCGCCCGGCCACTCCCGGCCCAGCTGCGACAGGGCGGGACTCGGCGCGACGTCGGCGAGCGGCACGGTCGGCTCCGGCGCCGGCAGCCCCAGCCCGGCGGCGACCTGCGCGCACAACACGGGGTCGATGTTGGCGAGACACTGCAACTGCCGTTCCCGGATCGCCTGGTGGAAGCACTTGCCGAGTTCGAACGCGTACGCGCGGACGATGTGCTCCTTCTCCACCGGTGACATGCTCAGCCAGAACAGGCGTGCCTGGCTGAAGTGGTCGTCGAAGGAGACCGGGTTCGCGCGTACCTTCGGGGCCTCCGCCACCGTGACCGGCACGTCGACGAACGCGTTCTCGTCGTCCCCCGCCGGAGAGGGGTTGCCACCGTCGAGCGAGTTCGGCCGGTACGGGGCCACCCCGGCATGGACGGCGTGTTGGTGGAAGCCGTCGCGCTGCATGTCGTTGACCGGGGCGTGCGGGCGGTTGACCGGGATCTGGGCGAAGTTCGGGCCGCCCAGCCGGGTGAGCTGCGTGTCGACGTACGAGAAGAGCCTGCCCTGCAACAACGGATCGTTCGTGACGTCGATCCCCGGCGGCAGGTGGCCCACGTGGAAGGCGACCTGCTCGACCTCGGCGAAGAAGTTCGTCGGCGTCCGGTTGAGGACCAGCCGCCCGACCGCCTGCACCGGGGCCAGCTCCTCCGGCACGATCGTCGTCGGATCGAGCAGGTCGATCCCGGCGAAGGTCTCCTCGGGGGTGTCGGGGAAGACCTGGAGGCCGAGTTCCCATTCGGGGAACGCGCCCGCCTCGATGGCGTCGTACAGGTCCCGGCGGTGGAAGTCCGGGTCCACACCGCCCAGCAGCTGCGCCTCCTCCCAGGTCAGGGAGTGCACGCCCAGCTTGGGCTTCCAGTGGAACTTCACCAGCGCCGTCTCGCCGGCGGCGTTGACCAGCCGGAACGTGTGTACGCCGAAGCCCTCCATCATCCGGTAGGAGCGGGGGATGCCCCGGTCGGACATGTTCCAGATGGTGTGGTGCTGCGCCTCGGTGTGCAGGGAGACGAAGTCCCAGAAGGTGTCGTGCGCGCTCTGGGCCTGCGGAATCTCCCGGTCAGGGTGCGGCTTGCCGGCGTGGATGATGTCGGGGAACTTGATCGCGTCCTGGATGAAGAAGACCGGGATGTTGTTGGCGACGAGGTCGAACGTGCCCTCGTCGGTGTAGAACTTCGTGGCGAAGCCACGCGTGTCGCGGACCGTGTCGGCCGAGCCGCGCGACCCGAGCACGGTGGAGAAGCGTACGAAGACCTGGGTCTCCCGGCCCTTGCTGAGGAAGGCCGCCTTCGTGATCCCGTCGGCGGTGCCGTATCCGGTGAACACACCGTGCGCCCCGGCGCCCCGCGCGTGCACGACGCGCTCGGGAATGCGCTCGTGGTCGAAATGCGTGATCTTCTCGCGCAGATGGTGGTCCTGGAGCAGGACCGGGCCGCGCGGGCCGGCCTTCAGGGAGTGGTCCGTATCGCGCAGCCGGGCCCCCTGCGCGCTGGTCAGGTAGGCGCCCTGCTGGCCGTACGCGGTCGGCGGCGCGCCGGTCCGCGCGCCGGTGGGCGTGCGGGTCTGCGGCGCACCCTGATCCTTCTTCGGCGGCAACGGGTCGTGCGGCGCCGTCGGCTCGTCGACGGTCGGCGCGGCGCTGCCCGGCGCACCGGGCAGGTCGGGAGTCAGCACGTCGGCCACCTTCTCGGCGGCGGCCTCGACGGCATCGCGGACCGCCTTGGCTGGTTTGCTGGAATCCATCTGGACGCTTCCTCCAGGAGCTGTTTGGAGCGGGCCTGTACGCCCTACCCCCACCCAGAGCAGGCAAAACGGACCAGGAGGCCATCGGCGGACGCCGTTTCTGTCGGCGGTCGAGCCTAGGGTGGAGCGGCACGGTACCCATCCACCGGATCCGATTCCCGGATTCGGGAGGCGAACCAGGAGCTGTCATGACCACCCTCCCCGACCGGCCGCACACCGCCCTGCTCGTCATCGACGTGCAGAACGGGGTGGTGGCCAACGCGCACGACCGCGACGGCGTCATCTCCAACATCAACGTCCTGCTCGATCGGGCCCGCGCGCAGGACGTGCCGGTCATCTGGGTGCAGCACGCCGACGAGCAGCTCGTGCGGGGCAGCGAGAGCTGGCAGTACGTCCCGGAGCTGGTCCAGCGCGAGGGAGAGCCGCTGGTCCACAAGAACTACGGCGACTCGTTCGAGGCCACCGACCTGGAGGCGTTGCTCGCCGAGCGTGGCGTGGGGCGGGTGCTGATCACGGGCGCATCGACCGACGCGTGCATTCGCTCGACCTTGCACGGGGCCTTCGTCCGCGGCTACGACGTGACCCTGGTCGCCGACGCGCACACCACGGACGACCTCAGCGCTTACGGCGCTCCCCCGCCGGCCCAGGTGATCGCGCACACCAACCTCTACTGGAAGTTCCAGAGCGCGCCCGGCCGCAGCGCCGGCACGGTGGACACGGCCGACGTGGTGTTCGCGCCGTCCCGGGTCGGCTGAGCGGGCGCCCGGACGACACTCCGGGTGGACCGGTGCCCGCCGGTCCACCCGGGTCCTGTGCCGGTCAGGACGTCAGCGGGCCGGTCTCCGGGGGCGCGTCGATGAGCGAGGTGAAGTCGTGGCCCGTCACCCGGTTGACGTACGCGGCCCGAACTCCCCGCGCAGCTGCGCGTCGATCTCCCGGCTGCCGCGGACGAACTCGGCGTCGCTGACGTTGTTCCACTCCTTCGCTTAGAGCTTCTCGGCGTAGAGGGCCCAGCCCTCGCTGACCCAGAAGGCGTTCCAGCCGGTGGGGGTGACCGCGTCGCCGAACCAGTGGCGGGCGAGTTCGTGCAGGACGGTGCGGTCGAAGCGGCCGTCACCGAAGATCGGGAAGATGTTGCCGAGGGTGACCATCTGCTGGGTCTCCATCGCCGAGGCCGAATCGGCCAGGACCACGCCGGCGGAGTCGAACGGGTACGAGCCGAACTTCTCCTCCAGCCAGGTGAGGTAGCTCGGCGTGCGCTTCAACATCGGCAGGAACTGCTGATCCGTCGTGATCGGAGCCTGCACCACGAGCTTCTCCTCCGCGGAGACGCTGCCGCGCACGGGCCTGCCGTCGAGGGTGAGGGAGTCGAGGTTGTACGGCTTGAAGTCCAGGCTCAGCGAGGCGGCGTCCCGTCCGGCGGCCCAGTCCGCGTACGGGCCGGGCAGCGCGCTCGCGCCGGGCGTGAGGGAGGTCCTCCCTCCCGGGCGGGCGCGTCGCCCCGGGTGCCGGAGCGACGCGCCCAGTGGCTCAGCGACGCAGCAGCTCCGTCACGGCCTTCGTGAACTCCTCCGGCTGCTCGATGTGCCCGAAGTGGCCGCTCTGTTCCAGGACGGCCAGGTGTGAGCCCTTGATGCCCTCGTGCAGTTGCTCGGCCCACCGCGGCCCGCAGATGAAGTCGTACGAGCCGACGATGACCACGGTCGGCGCGGTGATCTCGCCGAGCCGGTCCCGCACGTCGAACGGCACCGGATCCTGCGCCGACGCCGGCTCCGCCCAGGCCTGGACGCCGGCCACGAACGGGGCGAACTCGTCCCGGCGAGCCCAGAAGTCCGCGAAGTAGACCGGCAGGCCTCCGCGCAGGCCGGTGGTCAGCGTCTCGTCGTCGGTGGCGCTGATGGCCTGCTGGAAGGCGGCCGGGATCGCGGCCGCCTCCGGGTTCTCCGGGTACCGCTGCGGGTACGCGGCCAGCCCTTCCATCGCCACGTTCCAGAACTCGGCGCCGGTCACCGGGGAGGTGTCGTAGAGGGCGAGACCGGCGACGCGCTCGGGGTGCTCCAGCGCGTACCGCTGGACGACGAAACCACCGTACGAGTGGCCGAGCAGATGCACCCGCGGTTCGCCGAGGTGCTCGACGACAGCGGCCAGGAACCGGACGTAGGTGTCGAGACGGTAGCCGTCGCGGCTCTCGAGGCGGCCGGAGGCGCCGGTGCCGACCGGCTCGACGTACACCATCGTGAAGTGCTCCTCGAGGCGCGGTGCCCGCAGGTACGCCCAGACGATGCCGGGGCCGCCGGAGTGCGCGACGCAGACCGGGCCGCTGCCCGCGACGTGGTAGACCTGCCGGACGCCGTCGACGTCGAACTCGTGCCGTCCCGGGGCAAGGTTGGCGGAACTGGTGGAATTCATGACTCTCCCGTTGCTTGGCCCGCCCGGCGGTGCGCCGAGGCGGGTGTCGAGCGCTGATGCCGGGAACCAGATGCGCCGGTGGGCCGGAAAGTTCGCTCGGTCGGGAGATCTTTTCCAGCGACCCGGCCGCGCCGCGGCTCACTCCGCCGAGCTGCGGCTCTCCCGGGAGCCAGTCGGGTGGAAAAGGGTCATCCGCCGCACCCGGCCCTCGTTCAGCTCGTAGAGCCAGAGGGCACCCGGCGGGCAGTGCTCCGGGTCGTCCGGCGGGCTGATCAGATCGGTCTCCCAGATCAGCAGGTCGCGGCTGGCCACGACGTTGCGCAGGCGCTGGCGTACGCCGTCGTTCAGGTCGTTCGTCATGCCCTTGACGGCGAAGTCCCGGCCACCGCGCACGCCGATCTCCGGCACGAGCATCTCGGCGTCGGGCCACCAGGTGTCGCGTACCACGCGTTCCCAGTCGCCGCGCATCGCCGCGGCCAGCGTGTCCCGGCCCTCGCGCCACCGCGCGTCGGTCGCCGCCGCCGCGTCGGGGTGCGCTGCCGTGCCCGCCGCGCGTAGACCGTCGGCGAGCTTGCGGCGGGCGTGGTTGAGCCGGCTGCGGACGGTGCCGACCGGCAAGCCGGCCAGCGTCGCGATCTGGTCGTACGAGGAGGCGTCGCTGAAGTACCGGAGCAGGGTGACCAGCCGGTCGGACTCGGAGAGCGCGTCGATCGCGTGCCACACCCAGTCGCGCAGTGCACCCCGGTCCAGTGCCTGCTCCGGGGTGGGCGAGTCAGCGGGCAGGGCGAACCACTCCGGTTCGGCCACTGGCAGCGGACGGGCCGCGCGCAGCACCATCCGGCAGTTGTTGCGGACGACCGTCCGCAGCCAGGCGCCGACCGCCGCGGGGTCGCGGACCTCGCCGATGCGGCTGAGGGCGATCACCATGGCGTCCTGTACCGCGTCCTCGGCGTCCGGACCGTAACCGAGCATGCTCACGGCGACCGCCCGCATCTGCGCCTCGTGCCGGGAGAGCAGCACACCGAGCGCCGTGGCATCGCCGGTCTGCGCGAGCCGGACGAGCGGGCTGTCGTCCGCCGCGGCGCCCATCGAGGTCTTCACCGGCTCCCGTCCGCTCCGTCCCAGGTCGCACCCGCGTACCCAGTCGAGTGTGCCCGGCTGGTCCGGCGTTACCCCGTTGTGCGCGCCGGAATTGTGTCCTTCCTCTCGGCGGCGAGGAGCATCCAGATACTTGCTCCCGCAAACAAACTGGGTGAGGATCCCAGAGTCACCCATCGATGCTCAGGAGGGTTCTTATGCGACGAAACGGAGCAAGGATCGGGGCTGCCCTGGCGGCGTCCGCCATGTTGGCCGCCGGGCTCGGCGTCGCGGCCTCGCCCGCCTCGGCGGCCGGGTCCGCGCCGTCCGGTCTCACCTTCTACACCGCCGACTTCGGCACCGAGGTGGCGCACGTCGACGCGCCGACCGGTGAGTGCGCCCCGTTGCCGGCGACCGCGGCGGGCCACGTCGGCTGGAGCGGCTTCACCGACGTCGTGCTCTACCGGACCGCCGACTGCACCGGGATCGCGACGAGCACCGGCACGCTGCGGACCTACGAGGCTGGCAAGTACCTCAGCTACCGCGCCTTCTGACGGCAGCGCCGTCGACGGGCGGGGATCGCTTCCGCCCGTCGACGGCGTCGACCGCCCGACCTGGCCTGCCTCATTCCCGTTACGCCTCCCGCCCGAGCTGACACGATCATCCACGGTGGAGTCGTGTCGGGGCTGGTCAGTCCGCCGGATTCAGGCATCTACGCGTCGCTGTTCACCGGATGCCCGAACTCTGTACAGCCGGTATTCAGAGCGCTTGCCGAGGCTGCCTGTCGACACAGGCAACTGCTGGACTGAGGAGCGCTTCGCTTTGAGCGACAAGGATCTGAAGCAGGCTGAGCAGTCGCGGATCTCGCGGCGGAAGTTGGTCAAGTACGCCGGCGTCGGCGCGACGCTGGCCGCCGCCAGCCCGGTGGTGGGTGCCACCGCCGCCTTCGCCGACGAGGAGGAGGAGCGCGGCAAGAAGCCGGGTGACGCCCGCGGCCGGGTGTGGCGGGCCGGGGACCACCACGTCCACTCCGAGTACAGCGGCGAGTTCGACACGTCGTCCAACCCGCCCACGTTCCACAAGGGCGCCGACGCGGTCTACCCGATCGTGACCAACGCCATCATGGCCAAGAACTTCGGCCTGACCTGGGCGATGTGCACCGACCACGGCGGCCCGACGCACTCCAAGGTGAACCTGGAGCAGGCCTACCCGGATCTGCTGCGTTCCCGCAAGCTGGTGCCGGAGGTGCTCCAGTTCTGGGGCATGGAGTTCGACGCCCCGTCCCTCGACCACCACACGCTGATGATCCCGCGGCACGAGGACGAGGCGAAGCAACTCTTCGAACTCGAGAGCCGGTTCGCCAAGTACGACGCCTTCCCCAGCGACCCGGGCCGCGACACCGAGGCCAAGATGATCGAGTTCCTCAAGGTCGCCCGGAACATGCCGCTCAAGCCGATCGTGATCGCTCACCACGCGTCCCGGTCCGCGCCCGGACTCGGCGTGTACGGCCAGGACACCCCCCGGGAGTTCCGCAACGGCAACAACGTCGCGCCGGACGTCTACATCGGTTTCGAGGGCGCGCCCGGACACCAGGCGGGGCCGCTCAACGGGGGCGATCGCGGCGGCTACGGCAACTACCCGACCCACGGTGGTTTCGATCAGATGACCGCCCGCGTCGGCGGCCTCTGGGACTCGCTGCTCGGTGAGGGGCGGCGCTGGTGGATCACCGCCACCTCCGACTCGCACGTGCACTGGACGCGCGGTGGCTCCGACTTCTGGCCGGGCGAGTACAGCAAGACGCACGTGCTGGCCCGGCAGGACTACGCCGACATCATGGACGGCCTGCGCAACGGCCGGATCTGGGTCGGCACCGGTGACCTGATCCGCAGCCTCGACGTCACCGCAGGCTCCCAGGGTCGCAAGGCCGAGATGGGTGAGACCATCACGCTGAGCCGCCGGAACAGGACTGACGTCGAGATCGAGATCCGGTTCCGGCCGCTGGACGGCGAAAACGCCAACGGTGACCGTCCGGAGGTCCGGCGGGTCGACCTCATCGTCGGCAACATCACCGGCCCGAGCGCCGACGTGAACGCCGACACCAACCCGACGACCAAGGTCATCGCCCGGTTCGGCCCTCGCGACTGGCGCCGGCAGGGTGCCGAGTACGTCATCCGGCACACCCTGCGCGATGTGGAGCAGGACATGTACGCCCGGGTGCGTGGCACCAGCACCGACGAGATGGAGCCGCTCGCCGACGGGCTGGAGAGCCCGTGGGACGACCTCTGGTTCTACTCGAACCCGGTCTTCGTCCGCGTCCGCTGACGCGTCCGTCGTCCTCGGCCCTGCGCGCCCGGGTTCCGTCCCGGCGCGTGGGGCCGATGGCGTTCCCGCGCAGAGAGTGTTCACCCGGCCGGCGATGGAGTCACTCAGCGCAATGCCGGCACCCGCTCCGGACACACCCCGCGGACGCTTTGCTCTGCACCCGCATACGCGCCAGTCACCGGAAGTCACAGCGTTCGGCGGGCGCGCTTAGCTGCCTGTGAAGAAGGCCCAGCTCAGCGGCGTGGTGCGTATAGGGGTGCAGAGCAAAGCGCGCGGAGCGGTGGGTGCACCGCCGCGCTCGTGGTGACGTTGCGTGTTCTGTGCGCCGTGGTCACTCCACGCATCCGGAGGACAACGACGCGGCGATCCCGGCCGGAGCGATTCAGACGTCCACGCTGAGCCGTACGCTCACCGTCTCGCCCACCTCGAGCCCCTCGGCCTTCCGCACCGAGCTACGCACCGGTACGAGGTAACTCCCGTCCTTCGGGAACAGGGAGGTGGCCCAGGTGGTCGTGCCGATGCGGGCGATGACCGGGATCATGCCCCAGCCGTAGCTCACCGCAGAGGCCGTCGCGGCCAACTCGCGGCACTCGGCGATCGGAACGGTGACGAAGTGCCAGGGTGCCGGTCCGCGCCAGAACCACATCTCGCCGGCGAATTCGAGCTCCATCACCTCAGCCTAGGCGTGCGCGACGGGAGCCCCCGGCCGCCAGGCGGCTGATCTGCCGCAGGTGACCGCCCAGGGGAATCGCGAATCGGGTTAACGATTTCTCAGCCGTCGCTGGTCATCGATGCCGTCACCGTGAACCCTCTTACCAGCGCAAACTCCGGCCAGGCCGTGGCCCGGCGGTCGAGCGCACGGAAAGCCGGCCGGTACTTCGCTCTTGATTCGGAAATCGATTGCTGAAACAGTGGCGCCATGAAGGTTGCGACCGTCATGGGCGTCGACATCGGCACCTCGAGCAGCAAGGGTGTCCTCGTCGATGCCGCCGGCCGGGTCGTCCGCTCGGCCACCCGATCGCACGAGGTGAGCCGTCCCCGGCCCGGCTGGGTCGAGATGGACGCCGACGTCTGGTGGCAGGAGTTCGTCTCGCTCAGCCGCGAGTTGCTGGCGCCCGGTGACGCGGAGGTCGTGGCCGTCGGGGTGAGCGGGATGGGCCCGTGCGTGCTGCTCACCGACGCCGCCAACGTTCCGCTGCGTCCGGCCATCCTGTACGGCGTCGACACCCGCTCCACCGCCCAGATCGCCCGCCTCAACGAACAGTTCGGCGAGGCGGAGATCCTGCGCCGGTGCGGCTCCGCGCTGTCCAGCCAGGCGGCGGGCGCGAAGATCGCCTGGGTCGCCGACAACGAACCGGAGCTCTTCGGACGGGCGCGGCGGCTCTTCATGCCCAGCTCCTGGCTCGTCGTGCGGCTCACCGACCGGTACGTGCTCGACCAGCACTCGGCGAGCCAGTGCACGCCGCTCTACGACACCGAGAGCGAGCACTGGTATGCGCCCTGGGCCGCGCAGATCGCTCCCGACCTGGTCCTGCCCCCGCTGAGCTGGCCCGGCGAGGTGGCCGGGGTCGTGACGGCACAGGCTGCGGCGGAGGCCGGCCTGCCGCCGGGTGTTCCGGTCATCACGGGCACCATCGACGCCTGGTCGGAGGCGATCAGCGTCGGGGCCCAGGGCGTCGGCGACCTGATGCTGATGTACGGGACCACGATGTTCCTGGTCCACACGGTCGCGTCCGCCCTGACGAGCCCGTCACTGTGGGGAACCGTTGGTGCCCTGCCCGGCACCCGCAACCTCGCCGGCGGCCTGGCCACCTCCGGCGCGATCACCGGATGGCTGCGCGAGCTGTTCGGCTCGCCCGACTACCCCGAACTGCTCCGGCTGGCCGAGGCCTCCGGGCCGGGCGCGAGAGGGCTGCTCATGTTGCCCTACTTCGCCGGCGAGCGGACCCCCATCCTGGATCCGGACGCGCGCGGCGTACTCGCCGGCCTCACCGTCTCGCACACGCGCGGAGACCTGTACCGAGCGGCGCTCGAGGCGACCGGCCTGGGTGTGCGCCACAACATCGAGACGATCGAGGCCGCTGGTGGCGACATCCGACGCGTCGTCGCGGTCGGCGGCGGCACCCAGGGCGGGCTCTGGACCCAGATCGTCTCGGACGTCACCGGGCGCGACCAGGTGATCCCTTCGCAGACGATCGGCGCGAGCTACGGAGCCGCCTTCCTCGCCGCGCGAACGGAGTGGGACGTCTCGATCGAAACCTGGAACCCCGTGAAGGAGATCCGGACGCCCCGGCGCGAGCTTGCCGCCGACTACGACGAGCTCTACGGGCTCTATCGCGAGCTGTACACGAGTTCCAAGCGGGTCGCGCATGCGCTCGCTGCACGTCAGGTCCGTCTTCTGGCCGCCGGTCCGCCGGTGGCCAGCGACAACCGAGGCACCGAAGGAGTCGCCCCATGACCAGTTACCAGCTGCCCCAGTTGGCCGACCCACCGTCGGCCGCGCCCGGCACCGTCTACACAGTGGCCAGCGGCGATCTCCGGCCCAGCGCCAACATCACCTGCTGGCCCACCCAGCAGCAACTGGAGACCGACCTCGCGACCGCGGTCAACGCGCTCGGCTGGAAGGTGGAGCGCGGCCACGCGTTCGACGCGGCCAAGGGCCACGGTTTCATCGACAGCCAGCGGGCCGGTATCGAGGTCTTCAAGCGGCTTCCCGTGGACGCGCCGCTCATCGTGGTCGAGGCGGTCTGGCAGTACAGCCACCACGTGCTCGCCGGCCTGCGCAGCCACCGGGGTCCCATCCTCATCGTCGCCAACTGGAGCGGTGAGTTCCCCGGGCTCGTCGGCCTGCTCAACCTCACGGCGAGCCTCACCAAGGCGGGGGTGAAGCACTCCGCGCTGTGGAGCAAGGACTTCACCGACGAGTGGGCGGTCGAGGGGCTGCGGACCTGGCTGGAGACCGGCGAGCTGCGCCACGACACCAGCCACGTGCGGGATCTGCCGACCCTTGCCGACGATGCCGAGGTCGAGCTCGGCCGCGCCCTGGCCACCCAGCTGGCCAGGGAGAAGGCGATCATCGGCGTCTTCGACGAGGGTTGCATGGGCATGTACAACGCGATCTTCGACGACGAGCTGATCAACCCGCTCGGCATCTACAAGGAGCGGCTGTCCCAGAGCGCGCTCGTCGCGGAGATGGCACGGGTGTCGGACGAGGAGGCCCACGCGGTCCGCCGCTGGCTGGACGAGGCCGGGATGACCTTCCACACCGGCACGGACGAGGCCACCGAGCTCACCGACGCCCAGCTCACGAGCCAGTTCAAGATGTACATCGCGGCGCTGCGCATCTCCGACGACTTCGGCCTGGACGCCGTCGGTATCCAGTACCAGCAGGGCCTGAAGGACACCGTCCCGGCCAGCGACCTCGCCGAGGGCCTGCTGAACAACGTGCAGCGGCCGCCGGTGCTCAGCCGCGACGGCAGCCGTGAGCTGTACGCGGGCGCGCCCCTGCCGCACTTCAACGAGGTCGACGAGGGTGTGGCCGTCGACTCCCTGGTCACCAACCGCATCTGGACCGCCATGGGCCTCGACCCGGCGACGACCCTGCACGACATCCGTTGGGGGGAGCGGTACGGCGAGGACTTCGTCTGGGTGTTCGAGATCTCCGGCTCGGTGCCCGCCTCGCACAACGGCGGGTACGACAAGTCGTACAGCATGCGGCAGCCGCCGATGTTCTTCCCGCTGGGTGGCGGCACGTTGAGTGGCGTCTCCAAGCCGGGCGAGATCGTCTGGTCGCGGGTGTTCATCATGGACGGCGCGCTGCACGTCGACCTGGGTCGGGGGACCGTCGTCGAGCTTCCCGAGGAGGAGACCCGGCGCCGCCTGGAGGCCACCAACCCGCAGTGGCCGATCATGCACGCCGTCCTGCACGGGGTGGGCCGTGACCAGTTGATGGCCCGGCACAAGGCCAACCACGTCAACGTCGCGTACGCGCCGGACCGGGAGACCGCCGACCGGGCGCTGCGGGTGAAGGCCGCCATGTTCGCCGAGCTGGGCCTCCACGTACACCTCTGCGGTGAGGTCGCTCTCTAGTCCCACGTGCCGGTGCGCCCCGGGTCGGTCCGACCCGGGGCGCACCCTACTGCCGCCGCCGGTGTCGGCGGCCGGCGATGCCGGGCGGGCGGCCTGACCTGACGGGGGCAGGCTGCCCGCCCTTCAGCCGACGGCACGCCGCAACTGCGGCAGGGCCAAGCGGCGAACGCGTCGCCGTCCCGGTCAGCGCGGGCGGGTGGAACTCTCCCGCACCTGGAGGCCCGTGCTGAGGGTGACGGTCGACGGCGGTCGGGTCGGGTTGGCGATCCGTTCCGTGAGCAGCACCGCGGCCGCCCGGCCGAGGTCGTACGTCGGCTGGGAGACGGTGCTCAGCGAGGGTCTGACCAGGTGGGCCCAGGGAATGTCGTCGAACCCGATCACACCGAACGCCGCCGGCACCTGCACCCCGCGGTCGACGAGGCACTCGACGGCGCCGACGGTCATCAGGTTGTTGGTCGCGAAGACGCTGTCGGGTGGGTTGTCGCTGTCGAGCAGCGAGGCCATGGCCCGGTAACCGCCCTCCTCGCGGAAGTCCGCGTACCGCACCAGGCTGTCGCTCGCCTCGTGGCCGGCTGCCCGGAGGGCGCGCTGGTAACCGCGGAGCCGCTGGGCGGCGGTGGAGATGCGGCGCGGGCCGGTGATGCAGGCGACCCGCTGGTAGCCGTTGTCGAGCAGGTGGGTGGTGGCCATCTCCGCCCCCTGCAGGTTGTCGACGAGCACCGTGTCGATGGTGACGCCGCGCAGCTGGCGGTCGATCGCGACGACCGGGATGCGCGCCTCGACCAGCCGGTTGATGGCGGTCGACCGGCCCGACGTGGAGATGATGACACCGGCCATCCGCTCGGCCAGGGCGGCGGCGATGTACCGGGACTCCTTCTCCGGGTCCTCGTCGCTGTTGCACAGGACGACCGAGTAGCCGGTGCCCTGCGCGACGTCCTCCACCCCGCGCACCATCGAGGTGAAGAACGGGTTCCCGATGTCGGAAATGATGACCGCCCAGAGGCTGGTCTGGCTCAGACGCAGGTTACGGGCGACGGCGTTGGGACGGTAGTCGAGGTCCCGCATCGCCTGGTGCACCCGCGCAGCCATGGCTGGATCGACCGTGGTACGTCCGTTCAGCACCCGCGACACCGTCGCGGGCGAGACCTGAGCCTGCCGTGCCACGTCATAGATCGTCGCCATTCGCCTCCATCCGGTCGACTCCTACGATGATGTGAACTCTCACGCGGGCACCCGGCCCGCTGCGGTGACGGGACCCGGCATCCTACGGGTGGGTAATGACGGAATCGTCACGGCCTTCCGGCCGGTGCCGGGGCCCGCCACGGTCAACCATTGGCTGTGACCTGCAGGGCGTCACCCCGGCCCACCACGACCTCGGAGCTCAAGGTAACGAGAATACGCCCGTCCCGGTACGACCAGTCACCGATCGGCAGCGCACGGTTGCCCAGGCGCACGGTCACCTTGGCCGGATGGTGCGGCGCCGCCAGTGCGACGCTGCTCACCCGGAGACGGCCGTATCGGACCTCGATCGTGCCGGCGAGGTGCCGGCCATGCCGCTCCTGTCGGAAGAGTCCCCATCCTTCGGCGGCGGTGAACGCCGCGGCGAATCGCTCCGGGCTCATCCGTGGTGCGAAGCCGATGTGGCCCCGGGGCCCGTGGTACTCGAAGCCGCACGCCGCGAGGTAGACGCCGTGGCTGGCCATCGCCCGCGCGTAGTGGTCGCCGCATTCGATCTCGTTGTACGGGTTGCGTTTCCCGGCCGCGTACCGCTCGTGCACCGCCCGGGTGAGCGTCAGCCCCTCCTCGACCAGGCCCTCCTGGAGCATGTGCGCTGCGACCTGGTACTCCTGCCCGGTCCACACCTCGTTGAAGTACATCGCGGCCCAGCTCGCCGGGTTCCCCGCCGCGGTGTCGTCGCCACCGTGCGGCCAACTGGTCATCAACATCCCCCACTCGTGGTCCATGGCGAACCAACGACCGCCGGGGATCGCGCTGCCTTCGCGGTAGGCGACCTGGTCGGGGGTGAAGTTGTACCGGTACAGGCTGCTCAGGGCGCTGACCGCCTGCTCCTTCGACACCACCCGCGGCAACCCGAGCTGACCGGCGAGGCTCTGCCCGACGAGTTGGTCGATGTGGCAGCCGCGATTGCTGTTGATCACGTCGGCGTGCGCCGGGTCCGTCTTCTGGATGAAGTATTCGCCGTTGAACAGTTCGGTGGACAGGTGCCGGCTGCCCGACTCGGCCAGGGCCCGGCACCGGGTGGCGAACTCGTTCTGGCCGATCTCCTCGGCCATGGCCGCGCCGGCCAGCAGCGCCGCCACGTACATGCCGGTGATCCAGGCGATCTCGCCGTACCAGACGGTGTCGAGAGTGTTCGGCTGCGCGCCGTCGAGCGTGCCGTCGGGTCCGGCGTCATGCTCCATGACCCATTCCAGGGCGCGCCGCAGGCGCGGCCAGTTCGTCCGCAGGAACGTGTCGTCCGGCGCGGTCAGGTGTTCCCGGTAGCAGCGGAGGATCGTGCCGCACTGCCCGTCGGTCGCCCAGCCCATGTCGGCCTCCGCGCGGTTGCCGATCTGGCCGGTGTCGGGATGGAACCCGATGCCGAGGTCCACCCTGCTTCGGGTGTCGCGCTCCAGCTGGGGAAAGAGCCGGGCGATCGATTGGGCGTAGTTCCACACGTGCTCGCAGGTGCCCGGGCAGCAGTACACCCCCTCCCAGCCGTAGAACCGTCCGTCGTCGAAGAGGTAACAGGTGCTCGTGGCGAGCGTGGACGCGGGAGCGAGGGTGCGTTCCAGCAACCAGTGCGGCAGGGTGGCATCGGTGTACCAGGTCTTGACCCAGGTCCGAGTGTCGCCCTCCAGCCGGTCGAGGTTGCCGGCGACGTGCTCCACCACGGCGCGGGCATCGGCGAAGCGGGTCGCGTACTGCCGCCGCAGGGTGTCCGAGCCGTGCAGGAAACCGAGCGAGACCCGGTCGGGCACCCCGAAGTGCCAGCCCAGCACGAATCGGACGGTCCGCCGCTGACCCGGCGCCAGCCGGACGGGTACGGCCACCGACCCGGCCTGGCCGGCGAGGGAGCCGTCCACCTGCGTCGGACCGTCCTCCCCGTCGAACACCTGGTCCGGGTCGGCCCACCGGGCCAGCGACGGCCGTACCTGCGCCCGTGCGTCCAGCGCGGCGAGCACCAACGTGCCGTTGTCCGGCACCTGGTCCAGCGGTCGGCTGTCGCTCGACACGTCGGTGAACACGATGCGGTCGACGTTGACGTGGCCCCAGCCGCCGGTGTCCGTGTCCACGATCTCGATGACCGCGGTGCGGCCCTGGTAGGCGGATACGTTCAACGTCGTCGGGCTCATCGGTTCCACGTCGCGTCCGGCGGCGCTCGCCACCACCGTTCCGTCGATCAGCAGGTTCACGCACGTCTGACCACGGTGGCTGCCACCGCCCACGGCGACGTTGACGTACCGGCGTTCGACCGTGAACGGTCGGCTGGTGAGCTTGCCGGTCGCGGCGTCGGCCCGGACGGTGTCACCGTCGGTGCCACGGAAGTCGTGGGACGTCACGAACCGCTGTCCGGTGGCCCCGAGGTCGCCGAATCGCTTCATGTAGTCCGGCACCTCGGCGACCGGCACAGGGCCGGCGCCGAACGCGGTGCCCTCGACGGTCCAGCCCTCGTAGTCGTCCCGCTCCCAGTCCTCGAACACGACGTCCGGGCGTGGCGCGGTGTCGGTGAACACGATCCGGTCGCAGTTGATGTGACCCCATGCCCCGTCGTGGGCGTCGACGATCTCGATGACGCCGGTCTTTCCCTGGTGAGCGGTGACGTCCAGGAACACGGTGTGCATCGACTCGGCGTCGCGGCCGGTCGTCGTGGCCACCACGACGCCGTCGACCAGCACATTCACGCACGTCTGACCCGTGTGGTCGCCGCCGCCGACGGACAGCCGGATCGACCGTCGATCGATGGTGAAGGGGGCACTGGTGAGCCGGCCGGTCGGGCTGTCGGCCCGGCCTATGTCGCCGTCGGCGCCGCGGAAGTCGTGCGAGGTGACGAATCTCTGCCCGGTGACGTTGAGCGGCCCGCCCTGCTTCATGTAGCCGGGCACCTCGGAGACCAGCACGGGGCCGACGCCGAACGCGGTGCCGTCGACGGTCCAGCCGTCGTAGTCGTCCCGCTCCCAGTCCTCGAAGAGGATGTCGGGCCGGCCGTCCGTCGCCTCCGGTTCGGTGGCCGAGAACTGGACGCCGCGCAGGGATCCGCCGCCGATCGCCGCCGACCGCAGGGTGATCGCGCGTTGGGTCCGGGCATCGAGACACGCCGGATTCTCCAGGTAGCCCAGCAGAGTGGCGTCCACCGGGCTGTCGGACGTGTTCTGCAACGTGTACACCAGGACGGTCGCCGGCAGGGTCGAGTCGGTCACTGACAGCGGCACGAACGGGGAGAACGCCTCCAGGGTCACCTCGACCGGGGCGTCCTCGTCGCGATAGCGCACCCGGCCGATCGGGTACTGCCCGGTGAAGCGCACCTGGCCGAAGCCGGTGGCGTCCAGCGGGCGGGTCTGGACGTGCCCCCGTGACCGGGTCCGGAGTGCGAACCCGTGCCGGATGGGCGAGCTGGGCTGTCGCGGGTTCGCGTACCCGGAGTCGGTGGTGCCGGCCGCGGGGCGGTTGAGGATGTCCCAGTACCAGAGCCTTCCGTCGCCGCCGAGATACAACTGGCCCGCGGCACCCCCGCCAACCGGCATACCGAGCCACCGAAGGTCTGAGCCCTCGTAGCTGGTGGGTTCGCCGCGGCGGTGCAGGTCGGCGGACCAACCCTCAGGCAGCGCCTTGTCGAGCGGTACGCCGATCAGCTGCTCCTCGGCGACGCCCAGGGCGACTGCGGCTTCCGCTCGGCTGCCGGCCAGTACGGTGCCGACGGCGGCGCCGAGCGAGAGGGTGAGGAAACGGCGGCGGTTCGGGCTGCAGGAGTTGTCGGGACAGCACTCGTCGTACGGCTGGTCAGCCATGTGTGGCTCCTGACGTCGTCATGCGGAGGCGGCGGGAAGGCGGTGGACGGGTCGGGGATAGGAGGGGGCGAACGCGCGGGCCGGGCCCGGCCGGGCGGCGGCTCCTACGGTCACGTCGGCGTCGAGTGCGGCGGCGCGGAGCAGCGACTCGAGGTCCCGGGGTGGGCAGGCGGCGCGGATGTTGAAGAGGACGGTGGCGTGCGCCACCGACGGATCCTCGGAACCGGTGGGTTCGTGGCGCGGGGGTTCACCCGCGGCAACGACGCTCATCCGGATCAGTCCGGCGGGCGACTGGACGGCAAGCTTGGCGTGACCGATGATGTGGCCCCGCCGCGCGCAGGCCGCGGAGAGCGAGTCGAGCGCGACGTGCGCCCATCGTCGGGCGGGAAACCCGTCGGCGGCGGAGACCTGCCAGGTCTGGTTGAGCCAGCCCAGTTGGGCCTCCGCGGCGGCGTACCGGTCGTAGTCCACGTCCAGGTCGACGGCGGGGCTGCTCGGCCGGCTGCCGGTCCAGCGCGAGACGAGTTCCTCGACGTTCGCCCCGGTACTCGCGCTGTACGCCAGGACGCCGGCGGTGGGGTGCCGCCCGTGGATCCGGTCGAGCAGCGCGTCGAGTTCCGCCCGCGACAGGGTGTCCGCCTTGTTGACCGCGATGACGTCGGCCTCGGCGAGTTGACGGTCGAAGAGGTAGCCGAGGTCCCCGGTGAGGGTGTCGAGGCGTGCCGGGTCGACGACGGTCGTCAAGGGGGCGATCGTGAGCCGCTCGTGGTAGCGGGCCCGCAAAGGTCTGATAACGGTCGCTTGGAGGTCGGTGCAGCTGCCGACGGCCTCGGTCAGAATGGTGTCCGCCCGATCACCGTCGAGCAGCTCCGTCACGAGGTCGGCGAGGTCATCGAAACGGCAGCAGAAGCATCCTCCGGTCACCTCACCGACGTCGGGTACCACCGCCTCGGCCAGCCGGGTGTCGACCAGGTCGCCGCCCTGGTCGTTCGTGATGACAGCGACGTGGTGGCCGCGCCGGCCGAGCAGGCGCCCGGCAGTCAGCATTGTGGTGGTCTTGCCGGCACCGAGAAATCCAGTGAGGACGACGAGTCGGGGCACGGGGGACCTCCCAGCCTGCCGCGGAGCTGCGACGTGTGCTCGCGAACGGAGAAATCGTTTGCTCAGTTCTGATCGAGGACCATAGAAGCGACCGGCATGGCTGTCAACGCCGGGGGTCCGTCGACCTGGTATTTGACCGATGAGGATTGACCGTCGCCCGGAGGCTGCTTAACCTGATCGCAACTGCGGTGAGAAATCGATTCCTTGTCTACCGCACCCAGGACCGCCCTACCCACCGATGTGGAAGGCGACTCATGACACCCACCACCCGCACACCACGAACCCCTGCCCGGCGGCTGCTCCGCGCCGCCGCTGCGGCGACCCTCATCGCCGGCTCCGCCGTCGTCGGTCTCGCCGGACCGGCCGCGGCCGCGCCCGGCCCGGCCCCCGACGGACCCGTCGGCTGGGACGTCTACCGGCAGCTCGACCGGCTCCCGAACCTCACCGACGGGGCCCGCGCCTACCAGTTCTCCAGCTTCGACCGCAGCGGCGGCAACGACGACGGATTCTCTGGCCAGTACTCCTGCCTGCGTACCACGGGGGAGGGCTGCGTCATCGCCGAGGCCGCCGGCGCCGGCGAGATCGACTCGATCTGGTTCACCCGGGACGAGGGCAACGTCTCCGCCACCGGCAAGATCAAGGTCGTCCTCGACGGCCGCACCGTGCTCGACGCGAACATCCAGGACGTCGTGGACGGCAAGCTCGGTGCACCCTTCGTCTATCCCGTCGTCGCGAACGCCGCGCAGAGCTCCGGAGGCGTCTACATCAAGGCGCCGATGACGTACCGCAGTTCGATGGTGGTCACCACCGAGAAGAACCCGATCTTCTACCACGTCTCCTACCGCAAGTTCACCAGCGCCGAGGGGGTACGCACCTTCGACCCGGCCGACCGGGCCCTCGACGTCATCGAACAGCTCAAGGCGGCCGGTACCCGCGATCCGAAGCGTGCGGAGCCGGGCGCGAAGACGGTCGAGCATGAGTTCTCGGTGCCGGCCGGCGGCCGCGCGACGCTCGCCAGCGGCAACGGTCCCGGCGCGGTCACCGGCCTCACGCTGCGGATCCCGCAGCTCGTCGGGGCGCCCCAGCCGATCGCCGACGACGGCCGTGCCTTCGGCGCCGGCGGCGGCAGCCAGTTCACCGTCGCCGTCGACCCGGCCAACACCGGCGTACGGCTCACCCGCCGGTTCGACCCGCACGTCGGTAACCAGCGGGCGCGGATCCTGGTCGACGGGGTGGCGGTCGGCGAGTGGCCGGCCAACGAGCCGGTGCCCTTCGGCACCTGGCGGGACCAGACCGTCGAGCTGCCCGCGAGCGCCACGGCCGGCAAGTCGAAGATCACCATCGGCAACGAGTTCGTCTCGTCCGACCTGGACATCAACGAGTTCACCTACTGGGTCGACAGCGTCGTGTCGGGCACGCCCCAGCGCACCGACACGGTGGACCTCGGCCCGGCCCACGCCGACGTCGAGACCGCACACGACTACAAGATCACCGCGCAGAGCTGGCAGGGCAGCAACACCCTGTCCTACCCGGCGGACGCCGAGCGCAAGGCGGCCGTCGCCGCCTCCGACGCGGTGCTGCGCCAGACCCGGCTGCGGATCACGTTCGACGGGAAGACCACCGTCGACGCGCCGCTCGGCGAGTTCTTCGGCACCGGCCTCGGGCTGCACGAGGTCCGGTCGCTGATGTTCGGCGTCGACCCGGAGACCGCCACCCTCTCGGCCTGGTGGCCGATGCCCTACCGGTCGCGCTACACCGTCGAGCTGCGCAACGGCTCGACCGAGCCGATCGAGTCGTCGACCGCCACGGTGACCACCGCCCGGTCGGCCAAGTGGGCGGCCGGACTGCGCCCCACCGGCGACGCCGGCTACTTCCGGGCCACGGCGACGAGCGCCGACACCGTCCCCGGCGCCGACCACCTCTTCCTCGACGTCGCCGGGCGCGGGAAGTTCGTGGGCGTCACGCAGACGATGGAGGGGCACATCCCCGCCGGCAACCAGCGCAACTACCTGGAGGGCGACGAGCGGGTCTACGTGGACGGCGCGCAGAGCCCGAGCATCCACGGCACCGGTACCGAGGACTTCTACGAGAGCGGCTGGTACTTCAACCACGGCACGTTCTCCGCGCCCATGAACGGTAACCCGGCCCACGAGATCGCCGACTACGGCTGCCAGTACGACTGCACCGGCGCGTTCCGGCTCATGCTGGCCGAGTCGGTGTCGTTCTCGACCGGCCTGCGGTTCGGCATCGAGCACGGCCCGGGCGACCAGGATCCGGCCCGGTACGGCTCCACCGCGTACTGGTACGGCCAGGACACCGTCGGACAGCGGTGGACGGACACCGTCGACGTCGGCGACGCGGCGAGCGAGTCCGCCCACGGGTACGCCGGCGGCGGCACGCCGGCGGCGCTCACCGCGACCTTCGAGGGCGACGACGGTACGCCTCGCCCGGTCACCGACGACACCCGTGCCTCCACCACGCCGATCCAGTTCCGGGTGTCCCTCGACCCCGACAACACCGGCGCGGTCCTGCGCCGGCTCGCCGACCAGTCCGCCGGGTACCAGTCGGTGGCCGTCCGGGTCGACGGGCGGGATGCGGGCGTCTGGTCCCAGCCGCTGGCCAACAAGTCCCACCGCTGGCTCGACGACGAGTACCGCCTGCCGGCCGCACTCACCGCCGGCAAGTCGAAGGTGACGGTCACCCTGACCCCCACCGAGAACGCGCCGGCGTGGTCCGCGGCCCGGTACGCGGCGCTCAGCCTGGTCGACCCGTTCACCGACCACACCCGGCCGGGCGCGGTCGAGGAACTCACCGCCACCAGCGGCATCACCAACGCCGTGACGTTGACCTGGCAGCAGGCGGCGGACGACGTGTACGCGCCGGGCTACGAGGTCTTCGCCTCCCGCGAGGCGGGCTTCGAGCCCGGACCGGACAACCGGATCGGCACCACGACCCGGCCCAGCTTCGAACACCGCGGGCTGGGCCTGCACGAGACCTGGTACTACCGGGTGCGCGCGGTCGACGCGGCGGGCAACGCCGGGCCGTACTCGACCACCGACTCGGCCCGCACCGGCGACACCCTGCGCATCGAGGGCGAGTCGACGCTGCCGGCGGTGACCGCCGAGGGGCCGGCCGAGGTGCAGGGCGACTGCTGCGGCGTGCACTGGTCGCAGAGCGCTCAGCTGTGGTTCCGGCCGGACGCGCCGAACCGGAGCGTCACCGTGGCGTTCACGGTCCCGACGACCGGCACGTACCAGCTGCGCCTGGTGCAGACGCTGGCCCGGGACTACGGCATCAACACGGTGGCGATCGACGGGACGCAGGTCGGTGCGGCGTTCGACGCGTACCACTCGCCCGAGGTGGTGGTCAGCGACCCGATCGACTACGGCCAGCGGGACCTGACGGCAGGTCGGCACACGCTCACCCTCACGGTGACCGGTAAGGCCGCCGCGTCGACCGGATACCTCGCCGGACTCGACTACGTCGAGGCGCAGCTGACCTCGTCGTGACCGTCGGCGGAGTCGCCGGGTCCGCGTCGCGCGGGCCCGGCGGCTCCGGCTCCACCGCAGCAGATCCCGCAGACGACCCACGAGGTGCCGTATGACAGAACGACCGCTGGTCCGGATGACCGGCATCGGCAAGCGGTTCGGCGGTGTCCAGGCCTGCCGCGACATCGACCTCACCATCAGCGCCGGTGAGGTGCACGCGCTGCTCGGCGAGAACGGCGCCGGCAAGTCGACCTTGATCAACATCCTGTCCGGGGTCATCACTGACTACGACGGCACCATCGAGGTCGACGGCCGGCCGGTGAGCTTCGCCGGACCGGTCGACGCCCAGCGCGCCGGAATCGCCACGATCCACCAGGAACTGGATCTCGTGGCCGGCCTCTCCATCGCGGAGAACATGTTCCTGGGGCGAGAGCCACGTACGCGGCTGGGCGCCGTCGACATCAGGCGGATGCGCCGGCAGGCGGCGGACCACCTGCGCACCCTCGGCGCCGACCTGGACCCCCGCCGCCTCGTGGGGTCACTACGCGTCGGCGAGCAGCAGCTGGTCGAGATCGGGCGGGCGCTGTCGCTCGACGCCCGGGTGCTGATCATGGACGAGCCGACCGCGGCGCTCGCGGACGCGGAGGTCGAGCGGCTCTTCGAGACGATCGCGGGGCTGCGCCGCGCCGGCGTCGGCATCGTCTACATCTCCCACCGGATGGCGGAGCTCGAGGTCATCGCGGACCGGGCGACCGTGCTGCGCAACGGCAGGCTGGCCGGCACCGTCGACCCGAAGACCGCCTCCCGCGACGAGATCATCCAGCTGATGGTCGGACGGTCGGTCGACGCGTTGTTCGGCGAGGGCCGCAACGAGCCGGGGGAGGTGCTGCTCGACGTACGCGGCTTCGCCGTGACGCCGCGCCGGCCGACCCCGGGCCGGACCGAGCCGGCCGGAGTGGACCTCACCGTGCGCTCCGGGGAGATCGTCGGCCTCGCCGGGCTGATGGGCGCCGGCCGCACCGAGCTGCTCGAGACGCTCTTCGGCGCGGGCGGCTCCGGCCGACGCACCGGCGAGGTGGCGATAGACGGCCGCCCGTACCACCCGCACGGCCCCCGGGCCGCGCTCGCCCGCGGGGTCGCGTTCGTGCCCGAGGACCGGCGGGGCGCGGGACTGATGCTGGAGCACTCGGTGGCGGAGAATGTCGTGCTCTCCGCGCTGTCGTCACTGACGACCCTCGGTGTGGTACGCCGCCAGGCAGTGCGGCGGACCGTTGCCGAGCAGCTCACCGCCCTCGCGGTGAAGGCGGCCTCGCCGGCCGTCGCCGCCGCCACGCTCTCCGGCGGCAACCAGCAGAAGATCGTCTTCGCCAAGCAACTGCTCACCCGGCCGCGGCTGCTCCTGCTCGACGAGCCGACCAGAGGCGTCGACATCGGGGCCAAGGCGGAGATCTACCGGCTGCTGCACCGACTGGCCGACACCGGCATGGCGATCCTGCTCGCCTCGTCCGAGCTGCCGGAGCTGCTCAGCCTCTGTGACCGGGTGGTCGTCCTGCACCGCGGCCGCACCGTCGCCACCCTGCCCCGGGCGTCCGCCACCCAACAAGCGATCCTCGCCGCGGCCAACGGCGACGATGCCAAGGAGACCCGATGAACCCGCCCAACCCCACCGCCGTCGAGGAAGCGCCGGCCGAGACACCGCCACCCCGCCGGCCGTCGCTGCGGCTGCCGAGGGACCGGCACGCGCTCGTCGACAACTTCTTCCGGTTCCAGAGTCTGTTCGGCCTGGTCGCCGTCTTCCTGATCGCGATCGCGGTGTCGCCCGTCCGCAACGGCGAGAACATCTTCCTCAGCTCCGGCAACCTGGCCAACATCGTCCGGGCGGTCTCGGAGATCGGCATCATCGCGGTCGGCATGACGTTCGTCATCCTGATCGGGGGCATCGACCTCTCCGTCGGCGCGGTGCTCGGCCTCGCCGCGGTCGGCTCGGCCACCCTCATGGTCGACAGTGGACTGGGCATCCTCCCGACGGTGCTGATCGTGCTGTTGATCGGCACCGCCTTCGGCGCCACCCAGGGGGCGATCGTCGCCCGCATCGGCATCCAGTCGTTCATCGTCACGCTCGCCGGGCTCCAAGCGGCCCGGGGCATCGCCCGGATGTGGTCCGGCGGGCTCGGCATCCCGATCGCGTACGGGGACGGGCCACAGGAGGCCCCGGAGGCGTTCTCGCTGCTGAGCGGGTCGATCAACGGTGTGCTGCCGGTGCCGGCCGTGCTGTTCATCGCCATCGGGATCGGCGCGCTCCTGCTGCTGCGCACCACCGCCTTCGCCCGCCACGTGTACGCCATCGGCGGCAACGAGAAGGCGGCCCGCCTCTCCGGCGTCCCCGTACGCCGGGTGCGGATCGCCGTGTTCGCCATCTCCGGCCTGCTCGCCGCGCTGGCCGGGATCATCCACGCCGGGCAGCTCAACCAGGGCAGCCCGAACGACGGCTCCGGCTACGAGCTCGACGCGATCGCGGCCGTGGTCATCGGCGGGACGAGCCTCGCCGGTGGCAGTGGATCCATGGGCGGCACCATCGCCGGTGCGCTGCTGCTCGGGATCCTCAACAACATCCTCGCCTTGAACAACATCGACGCGAACGTGCAGCTGGTCGTCAAGGGACTGGTCATCGTGGCCGCCGCCGCGCTGCAGAAGCTCCGCCCCCGCATCTCCTGACCCCCACCACCAACCGGAGGTAACAATGCGCTACGCCCGAAGAGCGGTCGCCGTCCTCGCGCTGACCGTCCTCGCCACCACCACGGCCTGCAGCGTCGAGAAGGCCGGCGACGGCAACGGCGGCACGGACGCCGCGGCCCAGTGCGGCAGCGGCAAGGACTTCCTGATCGGCATGTCGCAGGCGAACAACGCCGAGCCGTACCGGCAGGTCATGAACGACGACATCACCAACGCGGCGAAGGACGTGCCCGGCTTCAAGGTGGTCGTCTCGGACGCCGCCCAGGACAACAGCAAGCAGGTCGCCGACGTGGAGAACTTCATCTCCCAGGGCATCAACCTGCTGATCATCTCGCCCAACGAGGCGAAGCCGCTCACCGCGGTGGTCAAGAAGGCGTACGACCAGGGGATCCCGGTGATCGTGCTGGACCGCAAGGTCGAGGGCGACGCGTACACCGCGTTCATCGGCGGTGACAACGTGGCCATCGGTAAGGCCGCGGGCGAGTACTACGCGAAGACGCTCCTGCCGCAGGGCGGCAAGGTCGTGGAGATCTCCGGCCTGCCCGGCTCCACCCCGGCGGCCGAGCGTGCCCAGGGCTTCCGGGAGGGCATCGCCGGCAACCCGAAGATCGAGATCGTGGCCACCCAGACGGCCGAGTGGCTGCGGGAGAAGGGGCAGAGCGTCATGGACGCGATGCTCAAGGCCCACCCCGACATCGACGCGGTCTACTCGCACAACGACCCGATGGCGGAGGGCGCGTACCTGGCGGCGAAGGCGGCCGGCAAGGAGAGCGCCATCAAGTTCACCGGGATCGACGCCCTGCCCGTGCCGTCCGGCGGCATCAAGGCCGTCGAGCAGGGCCGGTTGCAGGCGACGTTCCAGTACCCGACCGGTGGGCGCGAGGCGATCGACATGGCCAAGAAGATCCTCGTCGACTGCCAGAAGGACGTGCCGAAGACGACCACGCTCGGCACGACGCAGATCACCAAGGAGAACGCCGCCCAGGTCTACACCGAGCTCGGCGGCAAGCAGTAGCGCCCGGGGTGGGTCCGCCGCCGGTCGCGGCGGCGGACCCACCCGCTCCCACCGCACCCCCGGAACGCCCATCCATCCGTGTGGAGGAATGCGATGCCCCGCCCACCTTCCCGTGCCGGCCGGATCTCGGCGCTGCTCGCCCTCGCCGTGGGGCTGGTCGTGGCCCCGGTCCCGGCCCGCGCCGCCGGCCCCGCCGGAGTCGACAACCAGCCGTACGAGAACCGGTCCACCGAGGTGACCGCCGGTGAGTTCGTGAACGTCTACGACCCGAGCGTCGGCGAGAACGAGCCCTGGTACTACAACGACCACACCATGGTGCGGGACCGCACGACGGGCCTGTGGCACGTCTTCGCGATCACGCACGCCGAGCCGGCCAACCCGCTGGACGAGAAGTTCTTCGGGCACGCCACGGCGCCGTCGCCGCGCGGCCCCTGGACGAAGCAGCCGTTCGCCCTGGAGGCCGACCCGAGCGCGGGGGAGACCCACATCTGGGCCCCGTACGTGCTGTTCCACGGTGGCACCTACTACATGTTCTATGCCGGCGGCACCCCGGATCATGAGGCGTACCGGATGCACCTGGCCACCTCCAAGGACCTGACGCACTGGACCCGGAGCTCGGCGAACCCGCTCTTCACCGACGGCTTCGACGGGCGGGATCCGATGGTCACCCGGGTCGGCGACCAGTGGGTGATGTACTACACGGCCAACAGCACCCCCGCCGGTGGTCACCACATCGTCGCCTACCGCACGAGCCGGGATCTCCTGCACTGGAGTGACCGGCAGACGGCCTTCGAGCACCCGGCCACCGGCACCTTCGGTGGGCCGACCGAGTCGCCGTTCGTGGTGCGCCAGGGTGGTTCCTGGTACCTCTTCGTCTGCTGCGAGAGCGGCTACCAGGACACCCGGGTCTACCGCAGCTCGGACCCGTTGCACTTCACCGTCGACCAGTTGGTCGGCCGGATCAACGCGCACGCCGCCGAGGTGGTCAAGGACGACACGGGCGGCGGCCAGTGGTACGTCACCGGCGCCGGCTGGGGGCAGGGCGGCCTCTGGCTCGCGCCGCTCGACTGGCGTACTCCGGTGGTGACGAAGGGGCAGGTCGTCAGCACGCCGTACTACCGGGCGGTCGTGCAGACCGCACCGCAGGCGCGGTTGGTCTCGTACGCCGCCGACCCGGCCGGGCGCGGCGAGTACCGGACGGTGACGGACTCGTCGTTCCGCTCCACGGCGCCGTACCTCGCGGTCGGAACCTTCGGGCCGACCGACACGGCGGGTGCGGCGGCGGGCGTGACCGTGTCGGCCGACGGCACCGACCTGAATCTCACCGGCATCCCGCTCGGTGACGAGCCGGTGACCGTCGACTGGCGGTTCCGGTTCGCGCCGAGCACCGTGGACGTGGGCTTCCGGTGGCACGTGACGGGCCCGACCACGGCCCCGGTCTGGGAGGCCGCGTGGAACCTGGACTCCAGCCTGCCCCGGCTCGGGGACCCCGCGGGCGCGGACCGCGACGGCGACGCCGCGGGCTTCTCCCCGTGGACGCTCGCCACCGATGAGTCGACCACCCTGGTGGCCGCCTACCGGGCCGGATCGGCCTGGAGCGAGGACAACCGCTGGTTCAACCGCGCGGGCGGTTCCATCGCGTGGCAGCCCCTGTGGCAGCCGGGCGGCCGGTCGTTGCCCGTCGGGGATCTCGCCGGCGGGACCTGGCGCATCGGCGTGAGCGGTGCCCCGGCGGACACCGCGTTCGCCGACGCCCTGGCCGCGTCACTCAACGCCGCCTGATCCGATCACCGGTGCCGGCCACCCACGGGTGGCCGGCACCGGCGTGTCCGATGTCGTCCCGGCCGGACCACCGGCGTCCGGTCCGCTGCCGCGTCGTGAACCCGACGGGACGGCAACGCGCAGTCGCTGCCGACGCGGACCCGCCCGCGGTGGAAAGATTGCGGGGATGCGGGTAGTGGACGGAGTCGGGAAGCGGCGAAGCGCGGTGCTGGGCGTTCTCCTGCTGCTGGCCGTGGTGGCGTTGCCGGGGCAGGCGCTGGCGGCCGCCCCGGGCGAGGCGGCCTGTGCGGTCCGGGACTCCCGGCTGACCGAGCTCTCCGGGATGGTCGCCACGGACGACGGCTTCGTGATGATCAACGACGGCGCGGAGAACGAGGCGCGCCGAAGGATCTTCTTCCTCGACCGGGACTGCGCGGTCGTGCGTGCGGTGCCGTACCCGACGCGGCCGCTCGACACCGAGGATCTGGCCGTCGGCGCCGACGGGACGGTCTGGGTGGCGGACGTCGGCGACAACGACCGCTCCCGGGAGACGGTCGCGGTGTGGAAGCTGGCGCCGGGCGCCGATCGGCCCGTGCTGCACCGGATGAGGTACCCGGACGGCCCGCACGACGCCGAGGCCATGCTGGTGACCGGGGACGGCCGTCCGGTCGTCGTCACCAAGTTCTCCGCCAACCTGTACGCCCCGACCGCCGCCCTGCGGCCCGGCGCGACCGTTCCGCTGGCGAAGGTGGGGCAGGTGAAGCTGCCCGCCTCGACGACCACCAACCCGTACGGCCTGCTGGGTCGTTCGGTCATCACGGGTGCGGCCACCGCGCCGGACGGACGCAGGGTGGCGCTGCGCACGTACGCCGACGCCTTCGAGTTCGACGTCGCCGACGGCGACGTGATCGCGGCGTTGACCGGTGGCACCCCCCGCGCCACGCCGCTGCCGGACGAGCCGCAGGGCGAGTCGATCAGCTACAGCCCCGACGGGCGCTCGCTGCTCACCGTCTCCGAGAGCGCCGGCCAGCCGGGGACGCGGCCGACGGTCCTGCGCTACCCGCTGACGGCACCTGCGCCGTCCGGTTCGCCGGCCCGGACGGCGGAGCCGACCGGCGCGACGCCTGCCGAACGGTCCGCGGACGGAGCCGACCGCGACATCGGTGTCGTCTCCGGCGTGGCCATGGCGGCCGGCGCGTTGGGGGTGCTGCTCATCGCCGTGGCTCTGGTCGCTCGCGCGCGCCGCCGTACGACGCCGGGGAAGTAGCCGCCCGCACCGTTGTGGGAGGCCGCCACTTCCCCGGCGTCACGTCGTGCCGTTACCGGACGAGCGTCAGTTCACGCTCTGTCCGCCGTCGACCATGATCGACTGCCCGGTGACGAAGGAGGCCCGGTCGGACAGGAGGAAGAGAGCCACCTGGGCCACCTCCTCCGGCTCGCCGATGCGGCCGAGCGGGATCCGCTCGCCGTGCGGGTGGTGCTCCGAACCCTCGTCGGTGGTGGTGATGCCGCCGGCCGTCAGCGGCGTCCGGATCACCGTCGGG
This sequence comes from Micromonospora sp. NPDC023737, assembly GCF_040639715.1. Classification (NCBI taxonomy): domain Bacteria; kingdom Bacillati; phylum Actinomycetota; class Actinomycetes; order Micromonosporales; family Micromonosporaceae; genus Micromonospora; species Micromonospora sp. NPDC023737. The sequence continues at coordinate 226,955 of NZ_JBFAAL010000001.1, read as the reverse complement.
TTGACGGTGTTCACCCGGATCTGGTCGGGGCCGAGCTCCACGGCGGCCGCGCGGGCCAGCGCGGCGACGCCGCCCTTGCTGGCGCTGTACGCCGAGATGCCCCACGTGCCCAGCTCGGCGAAGACCGAGCCGTTCAACACGATCGAACCGGTGCCGCCCTGCCGCTTCATCTGTGCGGCCTCGGCCTGCAGGTAGAAGAAGACGCCCTTCAGGTTGCCGTCCATGAGGTTGTCCCAGAACTGCTCGTCCAGCTCGGTCAGCGGACCGACGTTGGCCGTGCCGGCGTTGTTGAACGCCGCGTCGAGCCGGCCGAAACGGTCCACGACCTGCCGTACGACGTCCGCGGCACCCTCGAAGTGGGTGGCGTCCGCCTCGATGAACAGGGCCTCGCCGCCCAGCTTCGTGACCTCCTCGGCCACCTCCCGGCCGGCGTCCGGACGTCGGCCGGTGAAGGCCACCTTGGCACCTTCCCTGGCGAACAGGAGAACACTCTCCCGGCCGATCCCGGAGGTGCCGCCGGTGACCAGCGCGACCTTGCCGTCCAACATTCCCATGACTTCGCTCCAAAATGCAGTTCACGTTTCGGTGCCACCGCACGCTCGGCCTGATCGGCTCGCCGCACGCCGTGGCGCCACTGGACCAACGAACCGACACAACCGGGCTCCGGGTCGGCCGATTTCGGGTCGGCCATCGCCGATCGGAATGGTGGGTATAGGCCAGGCTGATGGTCACGCCCGCGGGTTCGGCCGCGACGAGGCGGGCGAGACAGAAACCGATTTTACGGGCATAAGCGGCAGTTAGTCTGCTGAGGTGACAGGACGGACCGGTGGGCTTCCCGAGGCCGTTGGGGTCACCGAGGCGCGACGCTCGAGTTGGCTGGAACTCTTCTTCGACCTGGTCTTCGTCGTCGCCGTGTTCCAGCTCGGCGCGCTGCTCAACGAGGAGCACTCGGCCCACGGGGTGCTGGTCTTCGCCGGCCTGATCACGACCATCTGGTGGCTGTGGTTCAGCTTCTCGTACTTCGCGGATCTCTTCGACGACGACCGTCCGCCGAGCCGGTTCGTGCAGCTCGTGGCGATGCTGGGAGTGCTCGCGCTGGCCGCGACGCTCGACGGCGGGGTGGCCGACGACTCGGCCCCGTACTCGCTGGCGTACGGGCTGCTGCTCGCCCTCCTCGCGGGCATGTACGGAGTCGTCGGGTGGCGCCGGAAGCGGGCGCGGGAGTTCTGCTGGTGGAATGCCGCAGGATTCCTGCTCGATGCGGTGCTGTGGTTCTCGTCCCTGCTGGTGCCGTCTCCGGGCCGCTACGCGCTCTGGGGCGTGGGGCTCGCCTTGAACGCCGCGGTGGCCGGGCCGTTGGCGTACACCTGGGCGGGTCGGGCACCGGTCCAGCGGTCACACATGCCGGAGCGGTTCGGACTGTTCACCATCGTCGTCCTCGGTGAGGCGGTGCTCGCGGTCGCCAACGGGATCGGCGAGACCGGGTGGCAGCCGACGGCCGTGGCGGTCGGCGTCGGCGGCTTCGTGATCGCCTGCGGGATCTGGTGGGTGTACTTCGCGTCGACCTTCGACCAGGAGGCGGGCAACCGGGCGCTTCGCGGTGGCCGGGCGCTGGTGGTGCGCAGCTACCTCTACGCCTACGGTCACCTGCTGGTGTACGGCTCGATCGTGGCCTCCGGCGTCGCCGTGGAGGTGGCCGCGCGGGAGGGGGTGCACGGCGACCACGGGGTGGCCGGTCCGCTGCTCGGCGGCAGCCAGTTGACGCTGCTGCTGGGCTGCATCATCGTCTACCGCGGGTTCGACGTGCGGGTGACCCGGCAGGTCGCGTTCGCCCAGGTCGGGCTGGCGGTCGCCGCCCTGGTGATCGGCCTGGGCGGATTTCCACCACTGGTCGCCGTCCTGGTCATCGCCGTGGCGTGGGTCGCGCTGGCCCTGGTCGAGTGGCGCTCGCCGCCGGTCTGGCGACGCTGACCGGGTGCCGACCCGGCTCGTCCGTCGTCGTGGCCGACCGCCGGTCGTCCGCCGCCGGCGCGGTGCTCCAGGCCGGCGCAGCCGGGCACGGTCTGATGAAACAGGCCTCAGGCCGGCGCGGCGGCCGCGAGCGCGGCGTTGACGACGTCGAGCAGCGGTCGATCCGGATGCTCGGTGGAGTCCTGAACGGCGACCCGCATGGTGGTCAGGAAGACCGCCGCGAGGACGCGGGCCCGCAGTCCCACGTCGTCGCCGCTGAGCCGGTCCGCCAGCTCCGCGGCCAGCTCCCGCTCGACCACCGTGTACGCCGCGACCTGGTGCGAGGCCAGGCTCGGGTGCCCCCGCAGCTGCCGGCGCCGGATCAGCCACTCCATGTTGCCGAGGTAGGTCTCCTCGGTGAGCCGCAACGCCGCCCGGGTGAGCACCGTCCAGGGCTGCTCGTCGGTCGGCTGTTCCCGGATCAGCTCCAACATCCGACGCAGTCGCATGGTGTCGCCGTGGAAGATCGCCTCCTCCTTGCCGGAGAAGTAGTTCGAGAAGGTCCGGCGGGAGACGTTCGCGGTGTCGGCGATGGCCTCGACGGTCACGCCGTCCACTCCCTGCTCGATGGCGAGCCGTAGCGCGGCCTCGTGCAGGGCGAGTCGGGTGGCTGCCTTCTTGCGTTCCCGCAGCCCAGGGGTCTCGTCCATGGCATTGACCGTACGTGACGCAGTTCTCAGGCGGCAAACTTGCCTGTTGGGCAAGGTTTGTAGATGCTTGCGTAGGGCAACCATCTGCCGGTTGGGAGGAATCATGAGTACTGACGCTCGTGAACTCGTGCACCGGCTCCAGGGCCTCCTCCGAGGTGTCCGGCTGATCAAGCAGCGCCGGGCCGAGGAGCGGCCAATCATCCCCCTGGGGCTGGTCGGTATCCTGTCGCAGCTCGACGGGCTCGCCGACGGTTGTCATGCCCGGGAGTTGGCGCTGCGGGCCCGGCTCGATCCGTCGACCGTGAGCCGTGCCGTGGCCACCCTCGTCTCGCACGGTCTGGTCGAGCGGCGTCCAGACCCGGTCGACCGGCGAGCACAGGTCCTGGCACTCACCCCCGACGGCCGGACCGCCCTGACCGACACCCACGACTGGTACGCCCGACTGCTCGACCGGGCCCTCGCCGGCTGGACCGCGGACGAGGTCGCCGCGCTCAGCGCCGGGCTGCGCCGATTCACCCGCGACCTAGAGGTCGCCCTCGAAAATCACGAAAACCTGGAGGCCGCGCGATGAGCGCACCCACCACAACGGCCGGCGCCGAGCCGATGACGCACCGGCGGACGCTCGAAGCACTCAGCGGTCTGCTGCTGGTGCTCTTCGTCGCGCTGCTGAGCAGTACGGTCGTCTCGACGGCGCTGCCCAAGATCATTGGCGCGCTGAACGGCTCGCAGAACCAGTACACCTGGGTGGTCACCGCCACCCTGCTGACGGCGACCGCGACCACCCCGATCTGGGGCAAGCTCGCCGACCTGTTCAGCAAGAAGCTCCTGATCCAGCTCGCCATCGTCGTCTTCCTGCTGGGCTCGATCGTCGCCGGTTTCTCGCAGAGCGCCGGCCAGCTCATCGCCGCCCGCGCCTTCCAGGGCATCGGGGTCGGCGGCCTGCAAGCCCTCGTCCAGGTGGCGATCGCCGCGATGATCCCGCCTCGCGAGCGGGGCCGCTACAACGGCTACCTCGGTGGTGTGATGGCCCTCGCCACGGTCGGCGGCCCGCTGCTCGGCGGCCTCATCGTCGACACCTCCTGGCTCGGCTGGCGGTGGTGCTTCTTCGTCGGCGTGCCCGTCGCCATCATCGCGCTCGTCCTGCTCCAAGCCACGCTGAAGCTGCCCGTCGTGCGCCGGGAGAACGTCAAGATCGACTACCTCGGCTCGGCGCTGATCGCCGCCGGCGTCAGCGTGCTGCTCATCTGGATCTCGTTCGTCGACAGCTCGTTCGCCTGGGTCTCCTGGCAGACCGGCGCGATGGTCGGCGGCTCGGTCGTCCTGCTCGCCCTGGCGATGGTGGTCGAGAAGCGGGCCGCCGAACCGGTCGTCCCGCTGGCGATCATCCGCGAGCGCACCACCGCGCTGGCCATCCTCGGCAGCCTCGCGGTCGGCATGGCCATGTTCGGCGGTTCGGTCTTCCTCGGCCAGTACTTCCAGATCGGGCGCGGCTACACGCCGACCGAGGCCGGCCTGCTCACCATTCCGATGATGGGTGGCGTGCTGATCTCCTCGATCGTCGCCGGACGGCTGATCACCAAGAGCGGACGGATCAAGCCGTACATCGTGTTCGGCGCGATCGTCCTGGTCATCGGCTTCGCGCTGCTCGGCATGATCGACCACGAGACGTCGTTGTACCTGCTCGGCGCGGCCATGTTCCTCGTCGGCGTGGGCGTCGGTATGACCATGCAGAACCTCGTCCTCGCGGTGCAGAACACCGTCTCGCTCAAGGACATCGGTGCCGCGAGCTCCAGCGTGGCGTTCTTCCGGTCGCTCGGCGGCACCATCGGTGTCTCGGTGCTCGGCGCCGTCCTGGCCCGCCGGGTCACCGACCAGATCACCCACGACCTGGCCGCCGCCGGCGTCCCCACCTCCGGCACGGGTGAGACCAGCAACCTGAACATCGGCGCGCTGCCCGACGCGATCCAGAACATCGTCCGGGCCGCCTACGGCGACGCCACGGGGCACATCTTCCTCATCTCCGCGGTCATCGCCGTGGTCGGTGTCATCGCCGCGCTGGCGCTCAAGCCGGTCACGCTGCGCACGAGCATCGACCTGCCGGACAGCGTCAAGTCGGCGGCGGTGGCCGCGGACGCGGTCGACGGCGCACCCCCGTTCGACGAGGTCAACGTCGACGACGGGCGGGAGCGCGCGGCCACCGGTCGCTAACCTCCGCCCAGTGGTGGCCAGGGCCGCCTCGCCGTTCGTCGGCGGGGCGGCCCTCGGCTTGTCCGGGGTCCGGTGGACCGGCGTTCCCGCTGCTCCGCACCCACGACGACTGTCGCGTGGGCGCGCTGGTCGTGTGCGCCCGGGGTCGTGAACGGTCATGGTAGAACTGACCGCGATGAAGGTGCGAATCCACGTAAGTCGGGCATGGTGATCCGTATTCCGGCCCGCCCGGTCCGCGGTGGGGTCCCGCGCAGCGCGACCGTGCTGGAGCTGCTCTTCGATGTCGTCTACGTGTTCGCGCTCGCCCGTCTCGCCGGACGGATCGCCGACGACCTGACCATCGTCCGGCACACGCTGCTCTCCGAGGCGGGCCAGACCTTACTGTTCTTCGTCGCCATGTGGGTGATCTGGTCGATCAACGCGGTGACCACGAGCATCTACGACCCCCGTTCCCCCACCATCCAGATCGGGCTGACGGCCACGATGTTCGGCACGTTGGTGCTGGCCGTCTCGTTGCCGCAGGCGTTCGGGGAGCGCGGCGTGATCTTCGCCGTCACGTACGTCCTCATCCAGGTCGTGCGTCCGCTCCACCTGGCCCTGGCGCTCCGCGGCGGTCCGGAGTGGAAGTCTCCGGCGCGGGTGCTCTGCTGGCACACGACCTCTGCCGTCTTCTGGCTCACCGGCGCGGCCGGGGAGGATGTCGGTCGCGGCATCCTGTGGACCATCGCCGTCGGCATCGAGGTGCTCGGCATGGCCACGGCCTGGGTCGTTCCCCGGCTCGGCTCGAACCGGGGGAGTTACAACTCGCTGGTCTTCGGCCATCTCGCCGAGCGGTACAACCAGTTCTTCATGATCGCCCTCGCCGAGGTGGTGCTCGAGACGGGCGCCGCCGTCAGTTTTCCCGGGCTCTCCGTCGGCCGGACGACGGTGCTCGTGGCCGCCTTCCTGACCGTCGTCGCCTACTGGCGGATCTACTTCTACCACCGGTCGATGGGCCGATCGGAGCATCCGGGCGACTCCGGCCCCGTCCTGCGCCTCACCGACCGGTCGAACTTCAGCCTGCTGCTGATCGTCGGCGGGGTGATCTGCAGCGCGGTCGGCTTCGGCCAGGTCGTCCGCGAACCGAGCTATCCCATCGACTGGGCGCTGGTGGTCGTCATCTTCGGTGGCCCGGCGCTGTTCCTGATCGGCCGGGCGTTCCTTGAGAAGGGGGTCCGTCCGGTCCGGCGCAGCGGCGCGCTCTACGTCGGTCTGTTGGCCCTGGGCGCGGTCGCGCCGATCACGTTGCTGTTCGCGCCGGTGGCCGCCGCCGTCGCCGTGGCGGTGGTCCTGGTGGGCGTCGCTCTCTTCGACGAGCTGCACCGACGATCGGTCCCGGAGGGCAATCCGACGTTGTAGCCGGTGGCCCGGCGCCGGGGTGGCTGCCGTCACGGACGACGACAACCACCCCGGACCCGATGTGCGCTACCGGCCGGGGCACTGTCCCGACGTGCCGCCGCGCACCGTGTTCGGTGCGCCGAGGTCGACCGGGGCCGGGCTGTTGCCCGAGCAGTGCAGCGAGGTCACGTCGTTGCCGGCGAGGATGGCCGCCGTCGTGCCGGTGGCGTTTCCGGTGAGCAGTAGCGCGCCGTCCACGCGGGTGCCCACCGCCGTGACGTGGTCGGTGGTGCCGGTCACCGTGACCGCGCCCCGCACGCTGCTGTTCAACAGCTCCACGGCCGTCGCGCCGGTCGCCGAGACCGCACCGGTGATCGAGGACCGCTCGACGACGAGGGCGGCCCCGGGCCGGACGGTCACGCTGCCGGTGAGAGTCGCCGCGCGCAGGCAGGTGACCCCGGAGGTGACCACCAGCGCGCCGGTGCGCCGGCCGGAGATGACGTCCGTGCAGGTCGGCGGCGACGGGATCAGCGTCGCCACGAACTTCCCGGCCGAGCCGATGTTGCCCACCGCGTCGATGCCCCGGTACTCCACCGTGTGGCGGCCGTAGCCGGGGGAGCGCTGCGCGAACGACGACATCGACAGGCCACCCGAGCCGAGATTGCCGTAGACGAGGTCGTCCACGACGGTGCCGGTCGCGCTGAACTGGAACGGCGCCTTCGCGTCAGCCGGCGAGCCGTAGTAGTTGTGCCAGCCGTCGCCGTCGAGCCGGAACTCCGCGGTGACCTGTCCCGGGCTGTCGTCCGTGCCGGTCAGGCCCATGGTGAACGGGCCGTTGTACACGTACTCGGTGGGCTTGCCGGACTTCGCGGTGGTGAGCAACGGCTCCGAGAGGTCGTAGTCGACGTCGGGCCGGTTGGCGTCGACCGTCCAGGAGCGGGTCACCGCGTCGCCCGTCTCCGGGTCGGTGACCGTCGCGGTCAGCTGATGGGCGCCCCGAGCCAGGTTGAGCGGGGCGAGTTCCAGGTCACCGTCGTGGCCGGGGTTGGGCACCGGGCGACCGTCGAGGGCCCAGCTCACCGCCGGGATCCGGTCGGTGGTGTGGGTGGTCTCCACGTACACGACATCCTGCGCGCCGACCGGCCGGTCGGTCGCGGTCGACGCGGTGATGGCGAGTGGCTCGTTCGTGGCGGGGGTGACCACGCGGGTGTCGACGGTCCAGGTACGGCGCTGGGTCAGGGCCGGCGAGTCCCGCAGCGCCGGGTCGCGTACGAACGGCGTCGGGTCGGTGACCGTGGCGGTGACGGTGTGCGTGCCGGGCGTCAGCCGCAGCGTCCGCAGATCGAGGTCACGGGCGTTGCCGGTGCCGGGAACGGCCGTGCCGTCGACGGTCCAGCTGACCGTCAGCTCGTGGCTCACCGGGTGCAGGGTCTCGACCCGGACGACCCGGTCCGCGCCGATGGGCTGATCCGTCTCCGTGCCGCCGGCGAGGATGTCGACCCGGCTCGCGATCCGCTCGGTCATCTGCTCGCGGGCGACCTGGTCGAAGTAGAAGCCCAGCGACTTCATCATCGAGTGCTGGCTCGGGCGCCACACGCCCTTCTGCAGGTAGAGCCCACCCTCGTAGCGGCCGATCGTGCCACCGGACTCGCTCGGCTCGCCCAGCCAGCGCCACCACTTGGCCTGGGTGTCGCGCATCTGCTGCTCGGTGAGCAGGGTGTGATGCGCCGACGAGGGTTCCGGTCCCTCGTACGTGTCACCGGCCACGCCGCGGGCGTAGTAGTCGTACTCGTCCTGCAGGCCGCCCAGGGAGTGCCCGATCTCGTGCGGGCCGATCAGCGCGGAGAGCGCGTTGCCGCCGGACGCGGTGGCGTTGGCGCCACCCGCGCCCCCGTACGTGTTGCTGTTGGCCAGGGCGATGAGCTGCCGGTTTCCGCGGTTGGTGCCGATCGCGAGGTCGGCGTACGCGTTCGCCGCTGCTCCGTTGACGCCGAGCAGGCGCTGCACGCTGTGGGGGTTGCAGCCGCCCCAGAAACCCATCCCGAGCGCGGTGTCCCGCTGGGGGTCGCCCAGCCCAGGGTCACAGTCCACGCCCGACTCGGCGGAGACGATCTCGATCGCGTAGACGTTGAAGTAGCTGCGATAGGACTTGAACGGTTCGATCGTCCACAGCGTGTTCAGGTGCTTGTCGACGTGCGAGCGGAAGGTGGGCAGGTCCGCCTCGGTGTAACCGTCACCGAGCATCACCAGGTTGAAGCGCTCCGCCGGATCCCCGGTCACCTGGACGGGCACCACCGTGGCGCTGCCCACGTCCGCGGCCGTGGCCGGCGCCGCTCCCACCCCCACCAGCCCGGCCGCGACCAGCGCCGCCACGCACAGCCCCGCTCTGATCCTCACCTCTGCCCCCTCCGTCCATCGGTGGACGGCCCTCGCGGCCGGCGGACGCGCGGCCGGGGGCGTACGCCCGCCATCGATCGTGATCTTCCGGACCGTACCCGGCCGGCGGCTCGCGGGATAGCCCTCGGGGGTGGGCGGCCGGGGCGCGACGGATTCCGGCCAACCCGCCCCCGGGGGCCTCGACCCCGCTTCGAGCTGGCCCCGCGCCGCGGGAGCCACGCTCGGGCTCGACGAGAACGGAGCGGTCCACCTCGAACCGACCGGGGCCGGGGCCCAGGCGCTGATCGCGCTCGTCCTCGCGGCACTGTTCGCGGCGCAACTCACCGATGAGCGGCGGCGGATCAAGACCTGCCGCAACCCGCGCTGCCAGGTGGCCTTCTACGACCGCTCACGCAACAACAGCGGGGTCTGGCATTCCGTACGCGTCTGTGGCCGCCCGGCCAATCTGCGCGCCCACCGGGCACGCCGGCGGCAGGTGGATTGACGTCGACCGGCGTATCGCTGCGCGGCGGTCGGTCGGAGCTATGCCGCGAAGCTCTCCACGTAGCCGATCGCCGCCTCGGTGGCGGCCCGTAGCGGCTGGGACGAGCGGCGGACCTGGCTGAGCAGCAGGCCGCCCTGGACCGCCGCCAGCAAGGCGCTGGCCAGTTGGTCGACGTCGGCCGTCGCGACGAGTACCCCGTCCTGCCGCATGCGGCGCAGCCCGGACCGGATCGGCGACTCCCAGCGGTCGAAGGCCTCCGCCAGGTCGCCTCGCAGGGGTTCGTAGGTTTCGACCAGCTCGCTCGCCAGCGAGCCGATCGCGCAGCCGCCCGCGCAGTTCTGCCGCTCCTGCGCCGAGATCACCGCGTCGCGCCACGCGCGGAGCGCCTGGAGGCTGTCCAGCTGGTCGAGCAGCGGTTGCTGGCCCTCGATGGTCCGCTCGACCTGGTGTGCGATGACGGCGCGCACCAACTCGGTCTTGTCGCTGAAGTAGTGGTAGATCTGCGAGGCGCTGACCCGGGCCGCCTGCTGCACGTCCGGGATGCTGGTGCCGGCGACGCCCTTGCGGTACATCAGCTCCGCCGCCGTCTGCACGATCCGCTCCCGGGTGCGGCGACCCGCGGCGGTGTGCCGCGGCCTGGCCGGCACCGCGCCTGGGGTGGAGGCGGTATCGGTTGGTGTCATCGCCCCAGCTTAACGTTGGTTAAGTTGCGTCGCCCGGAGGTGTGGGCAATCGGTGGATGGTCCCGGACGACCGACCGGGCACCATCGGTCCGGTACGACCGGCGGGCGGCGGGACGTGCCCACCGTCCGCCGGTCCACTTCGGTGGTCAGCGGGTGGTCGGGGCGTGCCAGCGAGAGGTCAGCTTCTGCGCCTCGGCCGGGCCCCAGCTGCCCCGCGGGTACGACAGCACCGGCTCCGTCAGGTCCAGGACCGGCTCGACGATCCGCCACTCCTGCTCGATCGTCTCCTCACGCGCGAACCGCAGGTGCCGGCCGTCCAGAGCGTCGTCGAGCAGCCGCTCGTACGCCTCCCGCCGGTGTCCGAGCGTGGCGTCGAAATCGACCGGAAGCTCGACCGGAACGCCGGTGACCTCCGCGCCGGGCTGCTTGACCTGGACCGAGAGGCTGATGCCGTCGTTGCGGCCCAGCCGGAAGCGGAGCAGGTTCGGCTCCGGGACGGCTGCGTCGACGCCCGGCACGAGATTGCGCTCCGGCGTCTTGAACTCCACCACGACCTCGGTGGCGGTGCTCGGCATCAGCTTGCCGGTACGCAGGTAGAACGGCACTCCGGCCCAGCGGGGCGAATTGATCCGCAGCTCGGTGGCGATGAAGGTCTCGGTGTTGGAGTCGGCGGCGACGCCCGGCTCGTCGCGGTAGCCCGCGTACTGACCGCGGACCGTGGTCGCCGGCGAGAGCGGCTCCACCTGGCCCAGGGCGCGGATCTCCTCGGCGCGGTACGCCTCGTCGCCGGCGTCGGCCGGGGACTCCATGGCGAGCAGGGCCACGACCTGGAGCATGTGGTTCTGCAGCACGTCGCGGGTGGCGCCGACCCGGTCGTAGAAGCCGGCGCGCCCCTCGGTGCCGAAGCCCTCGGCGAGCGTCACCTGGATGTTGGCGATGTGCTCGGCGTTCCAGAGCGGCTCGAAGAGCCGGTTGGCGAAGCGGAAGACCCGCAGCCCTTCGACGGCCTCCTTGCCGAGGTAGTGGTCGATCCGGAAGATCCGCTCCGGGTCGAAGGCCGCCCGCAGCGCCTTGTTGAGCTCGTGCGAGGTGGCCAGGTCGCGGCCGAAAGGCTTCTCGACGACCACGCGGCCCCGAGCGGCCAGGCCGGCGCCGGCCAGACCGTCAACCACCGGCGTGAAGACCGCCGGCGGGATGGCCAGGTAGAACAGCGGGCGCTGGGCCGCCGAGAGCGCCTCGGCGAGCCGCTGATAGGTGTCGGGGTCGGCGTAGTCGCCGGAGAGCATCGTGAGGTTCCGGGCGAGGGCGTCGAAGACCTCGTCGTCCACTCGGCCCTGCGCCTCCAGCACCGACTTGCGGGCCGCCGTCAGCAGCTGCTGGTGGTCCCAGCGGGAGCGGGCGACGCCGATGACCGGCATGTCCAGCCGACCGCGACGGGTCAGCTCGTACAGCGCCGGAAAGAGCTTCTTGGCGACCAGGTCTCCGGTCACACCGAAGAGCACGACAGCGTCTGAGCGCAGGTCCATGGCAACTTTCACCTCGTCTTGGAATCAGCTTTCCAAGACTCTCGCGCGCCCGGTCCGGCGTCCACGTCCGGGCACGTGACCTGCGCGACAAACCGGGACAGCTGCCTGGCAGGTGAGAAGGCCGGCAGCGCCCGAGCGGGCGTCGGGCGCCGCCGGCGCAGGTGGTCCGGACGGTCGCGCCCGTCCGGACCACCTGCCGCCGTCAGGCGACCAACGACCGCAGCGGCACCCCGGCCGTGTGCAGAGCGCGGGTCAGGTCACCCAGGAACGGGTGCTCGTCGGCCTGCCACCCTTGCGGGTTCGGGATCACCAGGTACGCCGAGCCGCCCGACACGGAGATCCGGACGTCCGCGGTGAACCGCTCGACGATCGACCGGGTCCGGGCGAGGTCCGTGTCCGCCACCTCGATGCTGACCGGTCGCCAGCCGCCACCCAGGTCCTCCGTCACGGGTGCCCGGGCCGCGGCGACCCGGGCCGGATCGACCGCCGCCGCCCGCTGCGCGGTGGGCGCTCCGCCGGCCGTGGGGTAGAGCAGCGCGTTGGCCACCAGGTGCAGCCCGCTCTCGTTGTACGCCCGGAACAGCGGGTTGAACGCGAAGAGCACCGAACGGCCGGCCCCGGTCGGCTCGTCGACCAGAGCCGCCGTGCCGCGCAGCGCGTCGACACCCACCGTGTAGCCGTTCGCCCAGAACGTGTCCCCAGTCGGGTAGCGCAGCACGTTGGTGCCGGTGGTGCTGGCGTTGAGGATGGGGTCGCCGTTGTTGAACTCGAAGTCCTCGGCGGGTCGCCCGGCGGCGACCGGGCTGTCGGAGTCGACGTCGACCCGCAGGTGCGAGCCGATCACCTGGTAGCCGGCCGGCTTCGCCTTCTCCGTCGTGGAGGTGAGCCCGGCGGCCCGGGCCATCCGGGTGCCCTCGTTGCGCAGCCCGACGTACGTGTGCCCCTGCGCGATCCAGTTGCGCAGGTTGGCCTGACCGGCGGCGGTGAGGCCACCGGTCGAGCTGCTGCCGTCCGGAACGAGCAGCACCGTACGGCCGGTGAACGCCTCGGTGTTGTCGTTGATGTCGGCGGTGGTCACCGGCTTCAGGTCCAGCCCCCACCGCTCGCCGAGCACGTACCGGGCCTCACCGTGCGACCCGGAGGTGGTGGAGATGCCGGTGCCGGCGAAGAGACCGACGTCGGGCAGTTCGACCCGGGCGCCGGTGGCCGGCCCGCCCGGGGTGAGGGTCACTCCGAGCGACTTGGCCAGATCGTCGATCTCCCGGGTCAGCCGGTTGGCCGCCACCTGGACGACACTGCTCGCCCCGTCGCGCACCAGCGGTACCCCGCGATCGAGCAGGCGGAACGTGAACTCCGCGGCGGCGGCCGAGTCGAGGCGGTAGCCGTACGAGCCCCGGGGCGAGGGGTGGCCGGTCTTTCCGCCCGAGATCTGCCGGACCAGCTTGGCCCTGGGCCGGACGTCGTCGCCGGTGTAGAGGGTCGACACGCCCATCAGCAGCGGGTTGCTCCAGGACGAGACGTCGTAGAAGTAGGGGAACGGCGTGTACGGGTCCTCGCCCATGATCGCCTGGATCCAGTGCTTCTGCGGCTGGTCCATCGGGATCCAGTACGCGCCCTTCGGCACTGTCACGTTCCGGGCGCTGCGGCCGCCGAAGATCCGCGCGTCGGGCACCCGGGTCGCCTGCTGCACCTCGTACACCTCGACGTCCATGCGGCGCAGCCGCTCGACCAGCTGCCGTACGTCGGCGAGCTGCCGATCGGGCAGCAGGAAGTAGGACCGGATCCGCTGGTCCGGGACCGGGAACTGGACCTCGTTGGTCGGCTGGACCACCTCGTTCGGTTCCAGCGTGCCCGCCCGGCCCTGGGCGAGCGCGTCCGTCCAGATCCGGAAGTAGCCGGTCAGCACCTCGCGCTTGTTCGCGGCGGCCCAGCCCAGGGTCGACCACTGGGTGTGGAACTGCTGCTGGACCCGGTCGGCGACCGCCGAGGCGCTGCCCTTCTCGAACGTCATGCCGGCGGCTCCGAAGCCGGTCGACGGCACGGTGTCGCCGTAGCCCATGAAGAAGAGGTCGTAGCGGGCGTAGTTGAAGTAGCACTCGGTGGTGACGGTCTCGGTGCAGGCGCCGTTGTAGCCGAAGCCCGCCTTGTTGGCCTCGCCGATCCGGTTGATCCAGTCGACGGCCTCGCTGGAGATCTCGTGGTGGATCGGATCGGCGTTGGGTGGGAAGAAGTACTGCGAACCACCCATCTCGTGGGCATCGACGAAGACCTGCGGCGGGTAGCGGCGCATCAGCTCCAGCTTGCCGTCGGTCTCCTGCTGGGAACGCGCGAACCAGTCCCGGTTCAGGTCGAAGCCGAACTCGTTCTGCCGCCGGCTCGCGTCCCGGCCGTCCGGGTTCTGCGTGGGCACGATGATCGTGACGAGGTTGTCGTTGCGCTCGGCGACGTCGCAGGACAGACCGGCGGCCAGTTCGTACAGCGTCTTGAGCGCCGCGTCGGCGCCGCTCTTCTCACCGCCGTGCACGTTGCCGGTCACCCAGACGATGGCCGGGGAGTCGGCGGCTGTCCTGTCGGCCTGCCTCCGCGTGGTCCGGCGCGGATCCCGCAGGTCCCGGATGTCATCCGCGATCTTGCGCAGGGCGGCCGGCCGGACGTTGCGCTCGTTCGACACCACGGCGTACGGCAGCGGATGACCGAGCCCGCTGGTACCGAGTACGCCGGTGACGACCCGGTCGGAGGCGGCGTCCACGGTGTGCAGGTAGCTGCGGATCTCGTCGGTGGTGACGGGCCGTTCCTGGCCGAGGCCGAGTGGGAAGCCGAGCGCCTGCTCGGGGCTGGGCACGCCGGTCAGGTGGGCGGTCGGGTCGGCGCGGCAGTGGGTGGGTGAGGGCGGGCGGGCTCCGGCCGAGGTGCCGCCGAGCAGCGGCACCGTGCCGACCAGGAGAGCGATCGTGGCGGCGCTCGCCAGCCGTCGTGCGGGGACGATCCGGAATGGACGCCTGGACCGGGCCATGCAGTTCCCCTCTCGGGTGGGTCACATTGGCCGGAGCCTATGTCTCGCGCGTTCGGCGGGGCAAGGCACGATCAACTCGGGTTCCTTAAGCCGGGCGTCCACGCGCTTCGGACGCCCCGATTGCGCGGAAAGCCGGAGTTCTCCGGGGAGCGCGCGCTTGGCCGGCGCCTCGGAAAGACGACAAATCCTCATGTCAGCCGGGCTAGATTCTGGAGGTGGACGCCCGAGCCGGCGCTGTCGAGGCACTGAAGACGGATCCCGACGCCGTCTCGATTCGCCGTTCACTCGAGGTCTACTACGGCGATCCGGCGCGCGAGGCGGCCATGGACGCCTTCTACGCGCGTTTCGTCCGGCGCGGCGATCTCGTCTTCGACATCGGCGCACACGTGGGTGACCGGGTGGGCAGCTTCCGCCGCCTCGGCGCCCGCGTGATCGCCGTCGAGCCGCAGCCACCCTGCACGCGGGCGCTGCGCGCCATCTACTCCGGCGACGCCGAGGTGATCGTCGTCGAGGCCGTCTGCGGTGCCGAGGCGGGGCGGGTCTCCTTCAACGTCAACTCCGCCAACCCCACCATCTCCACCGCCTCTCCGCACTTCATCCGGGCCGCCGACGGCGCGGCCGGCTGGGAGGGGGAGCGGTGGGACGCGCGGATCGACGTCGCGTCGACGACCCTCGACGAGCTGATCGCCGAGTACGGGGTGCCCGCCTTCGTGAAGATCGACGTCGAGGGGTACGAGGACGAGGTGCTCGCCGGGCTCGGTCGTCCGGTGCCCGCGCTCTCGTTCGAGTTCACCACGATCGAGCGTGCGCTCGCGCAGCGGTGCCTGGGCCGGCTCACCGCACTCGGTTTCCAGGCCTTCAACCTCGCGCTCGGCGACACCATGGCGCTGGCCTCCCCGCAGTGGATGGCCGCGCCGAGGATGGCGGCTTACCTGCGCTCGCTGCCGCACGAGGTCAACTCCGGCGACGTGTACTGCCTGTCCCGGGTGCGCCACCCCCGCTGACACCTCTTGGCATTGCGGGTGCATTGCCAAACAGGTAGGTTCTTTTGCAATACAGGCGTATTGCAAAAGGGGTGCCTGATGCGCGTGATCGCGTTGTCCGAACTGACCGGCGTGACGACCGAGCTGGTCGGTGGCAAGGCGGCCGGACTGGGGGAGCTGATCCGGCTCGGCGAACGGGTGCCGGAAGGCTTCTGCGTCACCACCGCCGCCCAGGAGGCGGGCGTGCTTCCGGAGGCCGAGATCGAAGCCGCGTACCGGCAGCTCGGCGGCGGTCAGGTGGCGGTGCGCTCCAGCGCCACCGCCGAGGACCTGCCCGACGCCAGCTTCGCCGGAATCCAGGACACGTTCCTGAACGTCACCGGCATCGCCGACCTGCTGTCGGCGATCGAGAAGTGCTGGCACTCGCTGCACACCGACCGCGCCGTGGCCTACCGGGACGCCCACGACATCGACCACGCGACCGTGCGGATGGCGGTCGTCGTACAGCGGATGGTCGAGCCGGCGCTCGCCGGAGTGCTCTTCACCGCGAACCCGGTCACCGGCCGCCGGACCGAGATGGTCGTCGAGGCCGCAGCCGGTCTCGGCACCGCCGTCGTGGACGGCACCGGCGACGTCGACCGGTACGTCCTCGACGGATCACCTCAGCCCGCCCAGGGCCTGCTGACCTCCGCCCAGCTCGACGAACTGCACGCCGCGGGCGATCGGCTCCAGCGGCAGCTCGGCGGGCCGCAGGACATCGAATGGGCGTACGACCGGCAGGGTGTGCTCTGGCTGCTCCAGGCGCGGCCGATCACCACCCTCTTCCCCCTCCCGCCGCCCACCGGCGACCCCGAGCCCCGCGTGTACCTGGAGTTCGGACACGTTCAAGGCATGCTGCGTCCGGTCACCCCGATGGGCATGTCCACGCTGAAGTCGCTGATCGTGGCGATGCTCGCCAGCCTCGGGCTGCGGGTCGAGGTCACCGACATCGGCGGGCGGCTCTACGGCGACCTGACCGACCTGGCCCGGCACCCGTCCGCCCGTAAACGACTGGTCAAGCTCATGGCCGTGGATTTCGGCCCGCGGGCCCAGGCGGTGATGGAGCGGGTGCTCGCCGACCCTCGCTTCGCACCTCGACCCGGCGGCAGGGCCGGGCGCGACGGCGGCGCGCCGAGCGCCGGTACGGCGCTGCGGGCGCTGACCGGCGTGGTCAGGGCACTGGCCCGGCCCGAGGCCGCCCGAGCCCGGTTGTTCCGCGAGATCGAGCGGCTCGCGGCCGACCCGGACACCACGGCCGAGCCGCGGACCGCCGCCGACCGGCTCCGGTTCGTGCGGGACCACGAGGACACCTCATCGGGCGCGGACGACATCGTCTGGCCCATCGTCGCGGGCATGCTGGCGGCCACGCTGCCCGTCCACCTCCTGAAGGGCATCGCCGAGCGCGACGAGATCGACCGTGTGCTGGGCGGCATGCCGCACAACGTCACCATCGAGATGGACCTCGCCCTGTGGCGGCTCAGCGAACGGGCCCGGACCCACCGCGACCTGCTGCTCACCACCGCGCCCGCCGAGCTGGCCGACCGGTACCGACGCGGCGCGCTGCCCGACATCGGGCTCGCGGCGTTCCTGGACCGGTACGGTCACCGTGCCGTCGCCGAGGTCGACCTCGGGATCCCCCGGTGGGCGGAGGACCCGACGCCGGTCTTCGCGATGATCGCCAACTATCTGCGGGTCACCGACCCCGAGCAGGCGCCCGACCGCCGTTTCGCCCGTGCCGCCGCCACCGCCGAGGCCACCCTCGACCGGCTCGTCGTACGGGCCCGCCGCAGGCGGCCGGTCCGCGGCCGCCTCGCCGGTTTCCTGCTGCGCCGGGCCAGGTCGCTGGCGGGTCTGCGGGAGGCCGGCAAGTTCGGCGGCCTGTACCGGCTGCGCGAGATGCGACGCCAGCTTCTGCTCATCGGCGCCGAACTGGCGGCCGGCGGCCTGCTGGCGCGGCCCGACGACATCATGTTCCTGAACCTGGACGAGGTCGCGGCGGCCGTGCACCAGGGCACCGATCATCGTTCGACGGTCACCGCCCGCCGAGCGGTGCACGAGCGCGAGCTGCGCCGCCGCACCGTGCCGGTGGCCATCCTCTCGGACGGCACCGACCTCGAGGCCGCGCTGCCCGCGCCGACCGGAACGGCCGGGTCGCTGCGGGGGGTCGGCGCGGCGGCCGGGGTGGCGACCGGACCGGCGCGGGTGGTGCGTGACCCGGCCACCGCGCATCTGGAGCCCGGCGAGATCCTGGTCGCGCCGACCACCGATCCCGGCTGGACCCCGCTGTTCCTCACCGCCGCCGGGCTGGTCACGGAGACCGGCGCAGTCATGGCGCACGGCCCCACGGTCGCGCGGGAGTACGGCATCCCCGCCGTCATCTGTGTCCCCGACGCGACCCGCCGGATCCGGACCGGCGACATCGTGACGGTGGACGCCGCGGCCGGAACGGTGACCGTGCGGTGAGCCGGAACCGCCGGTGGCACGGCACAGGCGACGATCAACGATCCGTCCCCGACGTGACAGCATGAGGCCCATGCCCAAGAAGGTCGACCACCAGGAGCGGCGCACGCTCATCGCCGACGCGCTGATGCGGGTGGCCGCCCGGCACGGGCTGGAAGCCGTCAGCCTGCGTCACGTGGCGGCCGAGGCGGGCGTCTCGTCGGGCATGGTGCAGCACTACTTCCGTACGAAGGACGAGATGATGGCGTTCGCCATGGCCGTCGTGCGGGAGCGCAACCAGGCGCGGGTCACCGAGGCGATCGTCCGACTGGGCGAGGAGCCGCCACCCCGGCTGCTGCTGCGCACGATGTTCATCACGATCATGCCGCTCACCGAGGAGTCCCGCGCCGACGGGCGGGTCGCGTTGGCGTTCCTCGCCTACACCGCCGTACGGCCCGAGGCCGCCGCCGGCCTGCGCGAGGACACCCGGGAACTGACGGACTTCGTGGCGGGTCTCCTGCCCGGGCCGGGGCAGCAGGAGCGGGCCGCGGGCCTGCTGGCGCTCATGGAGGGCCTCGGCGTCTACCTGCTCGGCGGCCACTACACCGCCGAGCAGGCGTTGTCCGCGCTGGACGCGCAACTCGACGTCGTCTTTCCGGCCGGCGTCGGCTAGTCCGCCCCGAAGCCCGGAGCGGACGCCGCGCCCGCCGACTCAGAAGTCCGGCCGGGCGCCGGACCCGGCGACGGACGTGTGCCGCCGAGTCCGGTGCCGGTGCCGCCGGTCGGGCCCCAGGGGTCAGCGGCTCAACCGCTGGTAGCGCCGGACGGCGAGCGGCGCGAGCACCGCGATCAGCAGCACCGGCCAGCCGACGGCCAGCAGGAGCGCATGCTGTGCGGCCCAGGACTCCCCACCGATGCCCGGATTGCCGAAGAGCTCGCGGGCCGCCGCGACGGTGGCCGACAGCGGGTTCCAGGCGGCGATCGCGCCCAACCAGTCCGGCAGCAGCTCCGGGGCCACGAACACGTTGGACAGGGCGGTGAGCGGGAAGGCGAACGGGAACACGATCACCGACACCGTGTCCGGGTTCGGCACGAGCAGGCCCAGCAGGATGCCGAGCCAGGTGAACGCCAGCCGCAGCAGCAGGATCAGACCCACGGCGGCCAACGCGTCACCCATCCCGTTGCGCCACCGCCAGCCGACGAGCAGCCCGCACACCACCAGGACGGTCAACTCCAGCAACGCCCGCAGCAGGTCCGCCCCGGCCCGCCCGGTCAGCAGCGCCGACCGGGCCATCGGCAGCGAACGGAACCGGTCGACCACGCCGCGGCCGGCGTCCACGGCGATCTGCGACGCGGTGGCCCCCAGGCCGTACAGCATGGTCATCACGAACACCCCGGGCAGCAGGAACTCCCGATAGCTGCCGTCGCCGGGCACCGCCATGCCGCTGCCGAAGACGTACCCGAAGACGAGCACGAACATGATCGGCAGACTGAAGTAGAGGACGATCTCCTCGGGCGAGCGGATCACGTGCCGCATGTTCCGGCCGGTCATCACCCAACCGTCGACCACCGCCCAGCGCAGCCGGCCGAGCGCGCCCGAGGCAGGGGCCTGCTCGGCGCCGCTCGACGGGACCCGAACCATCTCGACTGTCGTGCTCACGCCGCCACCTCCGTACGCTCCGAGGCGCCGTGTCCGGTGATGTTCAGGAACGCCTCGTCCAGCGTCGGCCGGCGCAGGACGACGTCCTCCACCGCGATCGAGGCGTCCTGCAACGCGCGCAGCAGGTCCGCGAGCGCGGTGATCCGATCCGCGACGGGCGCGCTGAGCCGGCGAATCTCCCGGTCGACGCGGACCTGCCCGCCGGTGATCCGCTCGACGAGACCCGCCGCCGCGGTCAGCTGCCCGGCGTGCCGGACGACCAGCTCGATGCGGTCCGCGCCGAAGCGGGTCTTCAGCTCGGCCGGGGTGCCCTCGGCGACCACCCGGCCGGCGTCCACCACCGAGATCCGGTCGGCGAGCTGGTCCGCCTCCTCCAGGTACTGCGTGGTCAGCAGCACCGTGGTGCCGCCGGTGACCAGCGTCCGGACCGCGTCCCAGAGGCCGTTGCGGCTGCGCGGATCCAGCCCGGTGGTCGGCTCGTCGAGAAAGAGCACCTCCGGCGTGGTGATCAGGCTGGCGGCGAGGTCGAGCCGGCGGCGCATGCCGCCGGAGTAGGTCGCGGCCGAGCGTCCCGCCACGTCGGTGAGCCCGAACCGGTCGAGCAGCTCGTCCGACCGCTGCCGGACCATCCGGGCGGGCAGGTGCCGGAGCCGGCCGAACAGCACCAGGTTCTGCCGGCCGCTGAGGGTCTCGTCGACCGCCGCGTACTGCCCGGTCAGGCCGATCGCCGCGCGCACCCGCTCGGGGTGCCGGGTCACGTCGTGTCCGGCGACCCGGGCGTGACCGGCGTCGAAGCGGAGCAGGGTCGCCAGCACCCGCAGGGCGGTGGTCTTACCCGCGCCGTTGGGGCCGAGCAGTCCGCAGACCGTGCCCCGCGGCACCGTCAGGTCGAATCCGTCGAGGGCGGTCGTGCGGCCGTACGTCTTGCGCAGGCCCCGGGCCACGACGGCCGATGTCTCGTCAGTCATGGCGGCAGCCTCGCCGAACGCGCTGACCGGCCGCGCACCGCGCGCTGACGGGCGGCGCCGTGCCTCGTCAGGCGCTGTCCAGCAGCGCGAGGGCCCGCTCCCGGCCGAGCGCGGCGCCCCGGGTGAACTCCCGTTCGAACCGGTCGGCGTCGATCCCGGCGCGGGTCGCCCCGGTCACCGCCGCAGCCTGTGCCGCGGCCTCGGCGCCCGTGCCGGCCAGCACCGCCGACACGGCGCCGAGCAGCAGCGCGGCCCGCTCGTGCTCGCCGCGCCGCAGCACCGGCCCGATCAGGCCGTCCACCGCGGCGCTCACGGTCGGCGCGTCCCACAGGCCCACGGTCGCGCCCAGCACCTCCCGATAGTGGCCGCGCGCCGCCGGCGTGTCTCCCGCCGCGTCCGCGATCTGCCCGAGGGCGACCAGCGCCGCGAGCCGGACGACCTCGGCGCCGAACCAGCCGGTCGGGCAGTCCGCCACCGCCTGCTCACAGAAGCGCCTGGCCTCGTCGAGAGCGCCGCGCCGGCGGGCGGTCTCGCCGAGCCCGTAGTGGGCCGCCGCGACCACCTCCGGCGCCCCGGCCGGCTGCGCGATGGCCACCACCCGCCGGTAGTCGGCTTCCGCCCCGTCCAGGTCGCCGACCCCGAGCCGCCCGTCCGCCCGGGTCCGCAGCAGCTCCGCCGTGTCGAGCGTGGAGCCGAGTTCGTCGGCCAGCCGCAGCGCCTGCGCCATCGGACCGGTGGCCGCCGCCGGGTCACCGGCCCGGTAGGCGGCCTCGCCGAGAGTGGTGAGGGCCAGGATCATGCCCCACCGTTCGCCGATGGCCCGGAACCCGTCGAACGCGGCCGTCAGCTCCGCCCGGGCCTCGTCGTACCGGCCGTCCAGCAGCCACACCAGGGCGACACCGAGTGACCCGAGCGCCTCGCTCCACGCATCGGTGCCGAGCATGGTGCGTCGCTCCTCGGCGGAGAGCAGCACCGACATCCGTTGCTGCGACGGGGGACCGGCCGTCATCCCGGACAGGTAGAGCAGGAACGGGTGCTTCGGGGGGCGTCCCAGGCTCCAGAGGATGTCACCGGCCGTGCCGACGTCCGTCCGGTTCTCACCGCCGGAAACGCCCAGCGCGGCGACCAGCAGGCATAGTGCGTACTCCTCGGCGAGCCCCGCGGGTGGGCCGTCGAGCCGGTCGACCAGCCGGCCGGCGAGCGCGGCCCCCTCGCCGCGCAGCCCGCGCAGCCACCAGTAGAACGACAGCGCGGCGACCAGCCGCAGCCCGCTCGTGAGGTCGCTGCCGTCGATCGACCGGCGCAGCGCGGCGTGCAGGTCGTCGCGGTTCGCGTCCAGCCGGCGCAGCCAGTCGAGCTGTGCGGGGCCGCGCAGGCCCGCGTCACCGGCCCGGGCAAGGTCGAGGAAGTACGCCACGTGCGCCTGGCGCAGCCGCTCCGCCTCGCCCGCCTCGGCCAGCCGTTCGGCGGCGAACGCGCGTACGGTCTCCAGCATCCGGAAGCGGCCGTCGCCCGCCTCGACGAGGGACTTCTCCACCAGGCCGGTCAGCACGTCGAGCGCCTCCGCGCCGAGCGGCGCGCAGATCCGCTCGACCGCCGTCAGGTCGGCGTCGCCGGCGAGGACGCTGAGCCGCCGGGCCAGCCGCCGCTCCGGCTTGTCCAGCAGGTCCCAGCTCCAACGCACCACCGCATGCAGGGTCTGGTGCCGGGGCGCGGCGGCCCGGCTGCCCCGGTTCAACAGCCGGAACCGGTCGTCCAACCGGGCCGCGACCTCCGCGACGGGCAGCGCCCGCAGCCGCGCCGCGGCCAGCTCGATGGCGAGCGGAAGGCCGTCGAGGGTACGACAGATCCGCAGGACCTCCGTCACGGTGCCGGGTTCGACGCTGAACCCGGGTGCCACGTCGGCGGCACGGTCGGCGAACAGCCGCACCGCCGCGTACCGGTGTGCCTGCTCGGGCTCGGTCTCGTCCGGCGGGACGGGCAGGCCGAGCACCGGGCAGAGCGCCTCACCGGTCAGCCCGAGCGGCTCCCGGCTGGTGGCCAGCACCCGTACCGACGGGGCCGCGCCGAGCAGCCGAGCGGTGAATCGGGCGGCGTCGTCGACAACGTGCTCGCAGTTGTCGAGCAGCAGCAGCAACCGCCGGTCGGCGAGCGCCGCGACGAGCCGGTCGGCGGCGTCGCGCGGCCCGCCCGGTACGCGTAGCGCGGTGTCGCGCAGGTTCAGGGCGGCCAGCACCGCCGGGGCCACCTCCGCCCCCGGGGGCAGCGCGGCGAGCTCGACCAGGCACACGTCGCCGTCGTACCGCCCGGCGGCCTCCACGGCCAGCCGGGTCTTCCCGACGCCACCCGGGCCGTGCAGCGTGACCAGCCGGGCCTCGGCCAGCAGCTTCGCCAGGCGGCGCAGCTCCTCCTCCCGCCCCACGAAGCTGGTCAGCTGGCCGGGCAGCGGCGGTAGCCGCGGCGGCGCCGGCGCGGTGTCGGCCCGGTCGCGCAGCAGGGTCGTGTGCACGGCCACCAGGTCGGCGGAGGGGTCGGTGCCCAGTTCGTCGGCGAGCAGCCGACGCAGGTCGGCGAAGAGGGCGAGCCCTTCGGCCCGGCGGCCGTCGGCGTGCAGCGCGCGCATCAGCTGGCCGTACAGCCGTTCCCGCAGCGGGTGGGCGGCGACCAGTTCCCGCAGCTCGGCCACCAGCGGCCGGACGGCCTCCGGGGCGCAGGCCAGGGCGAGTTCCGCCTCGATGCGGTCCTCGGTCGCGGTCAGTCGGCCCTCCCGCAGCCGGGCCGCGTGGGCGGACGCGAACGGGGCGTCGGTCACGTCCGCGAGCGGCTCGCCACGCCACAGCGCGAGCGCCTCGCGCAGCTCCCCGGCGGCACGGCCGTGGTCGCCTGCGGCGAGCGCGAGCCGACCGACGTCCACCAGCCGGGTGAACCGGTGCGCGTCGACGTCGTCCGGATCGACCGCGAGCCGGTAGCCGGCCGGGTGGAACTCCACCGGATCGACCGGCCCGGCCGACAGCAGGTGACGCAGTCGGGACACCTGGGACTGGAGCGCGTTCGCGGCCCGAGCGGGCGGATCGGCGCCGTAGAGGCCGTCGATCAGGCGTTCCCGGGGCACCACGCGACCGGCGTCGAGCAGCAGCAGCGCGAGCAGCGCCCGCAGCCGCGCACCGCCGATGGTGAGTCGGCGACCGTCGGCCGGGTAGACCTCGGTCGCACCCAGGATGCCGAACCGCACGGGGCCATTGTCCCGCAGGCGTGGTGGGACCCGTGCGGGGCGGACCGGCGCCGGGCTCGCGGGCCCGGCGGCCGAGGTCGAGGATCGGCCATCCACCGACTCGCGGCCACGTCCGGAATCCGCTGCCACGACGGCCGCGCCCGGGGCCGGCCGGCCGACGAACGGCGGACTGCCCGGAGCGGTGACGGTTGGGCGGGGCGGCACAGGGTAGATGCGGCCGTGGCCGACACCAGCGCCCGCAGAGACGACGGCGAGCCGCGCGCCGCCGCGGCGTACGGCCGGGCCCTGGCCGCGCTGCGCAGCAGGGGCCGGGTCGGCGAGCGGCTGCGACGGGTGCGCGCGAGCGGCGGGCTGGCGTTGCAGGCCGGTCTGGCCGCGGGCATCTCGTGGTGGGTGGCGGACGGTCTGCTGCACATCCCGCAGCCCCTCTTCGCGCCGATCTCCGCGGTGATCGCGCTGGCCGCGTCGGTCGGCCAGCGGTTGCGCCGTACGGTCGAACTGATCGTCGGGGTGGCTGTCGGCGTGCTCATCGGCGACGCGTTGATCTACCTGGTCGGGACGGGGGCGTGGCAGCTCGGGCTGATCGTGGTGCTGTCCATCGTCGCGGCGGTGCTGCTCGGCGGCAGCCCGGCGGTCATGGTGCAGTCCGCTGCCACGGCGGTCCTCATCGGCACGCTGAGCCCGATGGTGGAGAACCTGGAGTTCCCGCGTTTCGTGGCCGCTCTCGTCGGCGGCGCGGTGTCGTTGGCGGTGACCGCGGTCCTGCTCCCGCTGCACCCGCTGCGGCTGATCAATCGAGCGGCCGCGCCGGCGCTCTGCCTGCTCGCCGATCAGCTCGACGTCACCGCGGACGCGCTGCGGCGGCGCGACGGGCCGGCCGCGCAGGCCGCGCTCGACCGCCTCCGGGACAACAAGCAGGAGGTCGCGGCGCTCACCGAGGCGGCGCAGGCCGCGCGGGAGACGAGCACGCTCTCCCCGGTGCGCTGGGAGAGCCGGCAGGGCCCGGTGGCCCGGTACGCACGGGCGGCGGAGCCGATCGACCGGGCCATGCGCAACAGCGGGACGCTGATCCGCCGCACGGTGACCCTGATCGAGGACGCCGAGCCGATCCCGGACACCCTCCCGGAGGCGGTGTCCGCGCTGGCGGAGGCGACGCGGCTGCTGCGCCGGGAGTTCGCCACCGGCCACGAACCCGACAAGGCGCGGAGAACGGCGTTGCGTGCCGTGACCGGTGCGGGTGCCGCCTACCGAGCCGGGGTGGGCTTCTCCGGGTCGGTGGTGGTCGCCCAGGTCAGGACCACCACCAGTGACCTCTTCGTGGCCACCGGAGTGGAGCAGGAGGACGCGAACCGTCTGGTACGGGACGCCTTCGGACCGCTGGCGGCCGACCGGAACGGCTCCGGCGACTGACCGGCGGGCACTGCCCCGGCGCGGGCTGCCGCGATTCCCGTCGGCCGAGGCGGTGCCGCTCGACGGTCAGCTGAACCGTTCGGTCGTCACCGGAATGAGCCCGGCCAGGCGCACGGTGGAGGTCAGCTCGTGCAGGACCGGCCCGACGGTGTCGTCGGCGGCGCGGGCGAGGTCCACGGTCAGGTCTACCGCCCAGGCGACGCCCCCGCCGATCCGGCGCATCGTCCAGCTGAATCGGTCGTCGCCGAGGCTGCCGTGGCCGGCGGGCATGCCGTCGCCGCTGCTGGCATCGGCCGGCCGCCAGCGGGCGCCGAGCCCGGCCAACTGGTCCGCGGGCAGTTCGCCGGCGAACAGGACGCGGTACACCCGCCGCTCGTGGCAGCCGTGCGGTGGCTGGGTGTCGCCCAGCCGCAGCGGTGCCGCGGCCGGGAACACCTGACGGTCGTGGAGGTGGGTGCGCAGCACCCTCTCGTCGGGCAACGGCCCGTCGCCGAGCCGCCGGTGGGTGCGGTCGGCGGCGTCCCGCGCCACCGGTCGGACCCGGGCGCGTACCTCCGGCGCGACGCGCATGGCCTGGCTGAACGACACCGAACTCCGCCAGCCGGCCGCCGGCGTCCAGAGCGCGCTGCCCAGCCCGACCGTCCACCAGTCGGGCGCGTGCACGAACTCCTCGACGACGACCGCCTCGGCGCGCTCGGCGGGCCCGTCCGGCCGGTCGAGGAGCAGGTAGTAGTCCAGTGGCGGTGCTCCGGGTGGCACCCGCGTTTCGATGGTCACTCCGGCACCTCCCGCGGCCACGGCCCGCCCGACCCGGGCACCGTACCGCGAGCCCGGTCGGGCCGGTGGTCAGCGCGCCGCCGAGGGCGGTACGGGAAGGACCGCGCCCTCCGCGGAGGAACGGTGCGCCAGTTCGATCAGCGAGACGGTGTCGACCGAGTCCCGCGCGTCCACCGGCATCGGCCCACCGTCGCGCAGCGCGGTCACCACCTGCTCGTAGAAGCTCTGGTAGCGGCCCGGCTCGGTCGGCATCGGCCGCAGGTCACCGTCGGCACCGAACTGGCCGTAACGCTCGGGAGCGACCTCGCCCCAGCCGGTGCCGCCCGGCCGCCCGCCGTCGCGCAGCGCGTCCTCCTGCGGGTCCAGCCCGTACGTGGTGTAGCCCGCGCGGTCGCCGAGGACGCGGAACCGCGGGCCGAGTTGCGGGGCGGTGGCGCTCATCCACAGGTGGGAACGGACTCCGCCGGCGTGGGTCAGCGCCACGAACGCGTCGTCGTCGACCTGCGCGCCCGCGCGCCGGCGATCCACTTCGGCATAGACGTGCGAGACGGGTCCGAAGAGCTGCACCGCCTGGTCGATGAGGTGGGCGCCCAGGTCGTAGAGCGCGCCGCCGGCCTCCTCCGGGGCGGCGTTCTCCCGCCAGCCCGGCTTGATCGTCGGCCGCCAACGCTCGAACCGTGACTCGAAGCGGGTGACCCGTCCCAGCTCGCCCTGCTCGACGAGGCGGCGGACGGTCAGGAAGTCCCCGTCCCAGCGGCGGTTCTGGAAGACGGTCAGCGGTACGCCTCGCCGGCCCGCCTCGTCCACCAGCTCCCGTCCCTCGGTGCTGGTGGCGGCGAGCGGCTTGTCGACCACCACCGGCAGGCCGGCGGCCAACGCCGCCCGGGCCATCGCGACGTGCTGTCGGTTCGGGGTGGCCACCACGACCAGGTCCAGCGCTTCGGGCGAGCGCCACAGCAGCTCCGCGTCGTCGACCAGGCGGGCGTCGGGGTGGTCCTGCCGGACCTGCTGCCGACGCTCCGGATTCCGGGTCACGACCGCGTGCAGCCGCAGCCCCGCGGTCGCGGCGATCAGCGGGGCGTGGAACACCCGACCCGCGAGGCCGTAACCCAGCAACGCCACCCGCAACGGTGCCTGCGCCGAACCCGTCATGCCATCCTCCGCAGCCCAGGCGACGTCCTGGTGACGCCGGCCCGGCGGCACAGAATCTACGCGGGCGGCGGGACGCCGGCCGCATGACGACGATCACCCGGCCGGGCCGCCCGAACTGTCACAGCCGCTCGTACTGGCTGCGTAGCAGGGCTTCGGCGCTGGTGGCGTCGTCCGAGGCGCCGCCGCCCGCGGTGACGAGCACGACGATGTCGTCGTGTCGCGCGACGGCGTGCACCTCGGGCAGGACCGCCCCGTTGCCCGTCGTGCCGACGTAGGCCGCCGCACCGGGCACGGACGCGAGCGGCACCTCCGAGTCGGGCGTGCGGCTGCTCCGCTCCATGTCCGCGTAGGAGGACTGGAAGCCCTCGGCCAGCTCCGGGGTGCCGAACTGGAGCAGGACGACCATCATCGAGGCGGAGTTCGGTGCCGTCCAAGCCTTGCCGGCCGCGTGCCGGACGTTGCTCAGCTGGGTGAGGATGAGCAACGCGGCTGGCTCGTCCAACGTCATGATCCGGGTGGAGTCGAGCTTGTCGTTCCGGACCGGGGCGGGGCCGGGCGTCGCGTCGTCCGGCGCCGCGACCAGCAGCGCGGCGAGGCCACTGGAGTCGTCGCCGGGCTCTGCCGCGGCGACGCTGCCATGCTCCGGCCGTTCGGCGGCGCCGCCGTCACCCGGCCCGTCCGGTCGCGGCCAGGCCAGCACGGTGGCGACGAGCGCCACCGCGACCACCCCGAGCGCTGCGCCGCCCACCATCCACGGCCGCCGTCGTGAGGTGGGGCGCTGCCGAGCCCAGTCGGACGAGGCGACGAACAGGGGGATCGGGTCGGCGTCGTGGCCGCCGGTCGTGCCGGCGGGCGCCGGACCGCTCGCCGCCGATTCGGGCTCGGCCGGACGCCCGGATTCCGGAGCACGGCTCTCGTCGTGCGCCGCAGCGGTGCTGTCGGCCCCGGCCGAGTCCGGTCTCGGCAGTGCCGACAGGGCCGCCCGGGACAGCAGGCCCATGGCGCTCAGCGCGAGCCAGGTGCCGGCGAGATACGTGCTGTCCGGCCGGTCGGCCCGGGGAAACCCGCTGGCATCCACCGCGGCGCCGCTCGGCAGGAAGGTCAGCGCCGCCACCGCCAGCGCCGACACCCCGGCGGCGATCCGCAGGGCGTCGCGCCACTGCGGCCGTACCCAGGCCAGGACGAGGACCGCCGACAGGGCGAGCCATCCCAGGTAGAGCGCGACCTGGGAACCCGGCAGGTCGGTCAGGGCGTACGTGCGTACCTCGTCGGACGGGGCGAGCCCGAGCAGCCGCTCCTCGAGGTCCTGTCCGGGCCGTACCGCGATCCAGGGCAGGGTGTGCGCGTAGCCGAAGGCGGCCAGCCCGACCAACGCCAGGATCGCCGACCGTACGTGCCGCGCGGTGAGGCGCCCCGGCCGGCCGCTCTCGCGGCGGTTGTTGATCTCCACAAAAGTAGATCATCGCAGCCGCGCTCCGGTCCTGGTTACCCGATCTTCTCGCCGGTCTGTCAATGTACTGTTGACGGGTGGCCGACGAACTGGTTCGGCTGGGCGAGCTCCGGGCCGCCCGGCTGCGCCTCGACGAGGAGGAGTTGGACCTCATCGACCGGGCCAGGTACGCCGGCGCCACCTGGGCGCAGATCGCCACGGCGCTGGGCCTGACCAGCCGTCAGGCGGCCGAGCAGCGCCGGCAACGGCTGGCCGCGGCGCGTCGGGCCCGCCGACGGGAACTGGACCGGGGCTGGTCGCCCGGGCTCGTGGCGCTGCGCACGATCGTGGCGGACCTCCAGAAGTGGATCGACGCCGACCGACGGTGGAACGGCCGGTTTCCGGGCGCGACGCTCGTCCGCGACACGGTGGCGGTCACCCACGAGGCCGACCCGGGCGCGCTGCACACGCTGGCCGGGCACATCGCCGACGACCTCACCCGAGCCGGGCGGGAGCACCTGCCGGCGCCGGTCCAGGCGGTTGCCGCCCGGCTGGACGCCGCGCTGTCAACAATTGGTTGACGCTCCCGGTCGACATTGATCCTGTAGGGCTCACCTCTAAGGATTTGAGTCATCCCGACTCAATCCTGGAGTGGCTGTGCGACGCAATGCGGCACTGTTCGTGTCGATATCCGTCCTGTCCGGCCTGGGTGGCAGCGCGCCATGAACCTGGTGACCGGCATCTGGGTCCTCGACCTCACCGGGTCGGCCGGCCTCGCGGCCCTCGCCGGGCTCTGCCTCTACGGCCCCCAGCTCGCCGGTCCGTGGCTGGGCGGTGTGCTCGACCGGTTGCCGCGACGTCCGCTGCTCATCGCGACCGATCTGGCCCTGGCCGCCTCCGTACTGACCCTGCTGGCGGTACACGGGCCGGATCAGACCTGGCTGCTCTACGCCGTGTCGGCCGGCTACGGGATCAGCTACCTGCTGATCGAGGCGGGGGAGACCGCGCTGCTGCCCGCCATGTTGTCGCCCGCCGAACTCGCCGACGTCAACGGCTGGCGCTCCAGCGCCGGGGAGGGCATGAAACTGATCTCTCCGGCGGTGGGCGCGGGCCTGTACGCATGGCACGGCGGGCAGGCCGTCGCCGTCGTCTGCGCCGTGGCGCCCGTGCTGGTGGCCGTCCTGTACGCCGCCCTGCGGCCGACCCACGCCCCGGCCGTCGCGCCACCCGGACAGCGCGGTGGGGTGCGGGCCGGATTCCGTGTCCTGGTCGGGCAGCGGGCGACCCGGGTGACCGTCGGGCTCGCCGCCGTCTCGATCGCCATGTCCGGCTTCGCCACCGCGGCGAACTACGCGGTCGTCACCGAAGACCTGAACCTGCCGAGCACGTTCCTCGGCGTGCTGCTCAGCGCGCAGGGCGCCGGATCGGTCGCCGGGGGACTGGTCGTCGGTCGGCTCCTGTCCCGGTACGGCACGGTACGGGTGGCGACGGCCGGCGCCCTGCTCTTCGCCGCCGCCTGCCTCGGCCGGTGCCTGCCCTGGCCGTCGGCCGTCGTGGTAGCGGCCGTGGTCGGCGGTGTCGGTCTGCCGTGGACGCTGGTCGCGGCGATCACCGCGGTGCAGACGAACACGCCGCAGGCGCTGCTCGGCCGGGTGTCCGCCACCGCCAACAGCGCCATGTTCGGGCCCATCGTGCTGACCACCCCGCTCGGATCCGCCGCCGTCGGCCTGGGCGGTCGCCCGTCGTTCGTCGTGGCCGCCGCGGTCTGCCTGCTCGCCGTGGCCGCCGCGGTACGCCGATCCTCGCCGAAGCAGGCCGACCCCGCCGGCGCCCCCGACGCCGAACGGCACGAGCGGGAGCGGGTCCGGTGACGAGGGGACAGGATCGCCGACACCACACGTCTCTGCTCGTCGTTGCGACCGGCGCGTTCCGTCGACGGGCCGGGACCGGCTCGGGGCGTCGACGGAGGCGCGGCCATGTCGCCGGCGGGACCGCGACACGTCTCGCCGTCCGGGTAGCGAACCCGGACCGGACCGTGGCGGACGTGACGCCGGTGGCGCGTTCCGCCGATCGGTGCCGCCGGGCGTGGTGTCATGGGCGCGTGGAACTGCGGGAGATGCGCGCGTTCGTCGCGGTGGTGGAGGAGGGCAGCCTCTCCGGCGCGGCCCGTCGGCTGCACGTGAGTCAACCGGCGCTGTCGCAGCAGATGAACGGCCTCGAGCGGCAGCTCGGCGTGCAGCTGCTCGTCCGCAGCAGCACCGGGGTCCAGGCCACCGAAGCGGGCGCGACGCTGCTCACCGAGGCCCGCGCGGTGCTCGCCCGGTACGACCAGGCGATCGCGGCCGTCACCCGGCACACCGGGCCGGGTGAGGCCCGGCTACGGCTCGGTATCCCGCTGGAGCTCCCCGCCGACCTGCTGTCCGGCCCGCTCGCCGACCTGACCGACGCGTATCCGGGCACCCGGGTCCAGGCCCTGCACATGTCGACGGCGGACCAACTCGCCGCGCTCCGCGCCGGGGACCTCGACGTCGGCCTGCTGCGTGAGCACCCGGTCGGCCCCGACCTGGACGCCGTGCTGGTCGTCGAGGAGCGACTGGGAGTGCTGCTCGCCGCCGACCAGGCGGCGAAGCTGGTCGGCCCCGACGGGATCAGGCTGAACGCCCTCGCCGGGCTGGCCTGGGTCGGCTTTCCCCGCTCCGGAAGCCCGGTCTGGTACGACGAGATCACCGCCATCCTGCGCAGCCACGGTCTCGACCCGGGCCTCACTCCGCCCGAGGGGCAGGGGCTCATCGCGCCGGTGAAGCTCGCCGCGGTGACCGCCGGTGGGGCGTTCGCGTTGGCGCCGCCGAACTGGCAGCAACCGATCCCGGAGTCGCTGGCCTGGGCGCCCCTGGCCGGGCATCCGCTCGTCCGGCGGACCTGGGCGGCCTGGCCGGCCAGCTCGCGCCGGCGGGACCTCGGTCACCTGATCGCCGCGTTGGAGTACCAGGGACCGGAGTAGCCGCCGGAGCCACTTATGGCGGCCATAAGCGGCTCCAGCAGCCCGGTGGGAAAGCCCAGAGCGCCCTGCGCCTTGACATCCACGGGTCGGGACATCCCCGACCGAAGTTTCACGAGATGTGGGTGGAAAAGACCATGGAACTGCAGGGACATGTGGCTCTGGTGACCGGTGGCACCAGCGGCATCGGCCGGGCAACCGCCCTCGCCCTCGCCGAGCGGGGCGCGCACGTGCTGGTCTCGGGCCGGGACGCGAGCCGCGGCGAGGCAGTGGTCGGGGAGATCCGGGCGGCCGGTGGCCGCGCCGACTTCCTGGTCGCCGACCTGGGTGACGAAGCGTCCGCACGGTCGCTGGCCGCTCGGGCACGGGAGGTGGCCGGGCAGGTGGACGTCCTGGTCAACAACGCCGGGATCTACCCGTACGGCTCCACCGAGCAGACCAGCGGGAAGACCTTCGACGCGGTGTACTCGCTCAACGTGAAGGTGCCGTACTTCCTGGTCGCCGAGCTCGCCCCGGAGATGGCCAAGCGGGGTCACGGCGCGATCGTCAACGTGACGACGATGGTCGCCGAGTTCGGCGACCCGGGCTTCGGCCTGTACGGGTCGAGCAAGGCGGCGCTGGTCCTGCTCACCAAGTCGTGGGCCGCCGAGTACGGCTCGCACGGCGTCCGGGTCAACGCGGTCAGCCCTGGGCCGACCCTCACCAGCGGCACCGCCCCGATGGGTGACGCTCTCGACCAGCAGGCGGCCCAGGCCCCGGCCGGCCGGCCCGGCTCGGCGGAGGAGATCGCCGAGGCGATCGCCTACCTGGCCAGCGACCGGGCGAGCTTCGTGCACGGCGCGGTGCTGCCGGTGGACGGCGGCCGGATCGCCGTCTGACGCTGATCACCAGCGTCGCGGCGGCCCGCCCACACCACGGTGCGGCGGGCCGCCGCCTCTCGTCCGGAGGTCCCCGACCGGACGGATGCTTGCATCTCCCCCGAGGGGAGGCGCGAGGGTGGAGGACATGAACGGCGACACGCGGTACTCGATCGGTGAGCTGGCCCGCCGTACCGGGTTGACGGTCAAGACCATCCGGTTCTACGCCGACCGCGGCATCGTGCCGCCGAGCGGACGTAGCCCGGCCGGTCATCGACGGTACGGGGTGCAGGCGCTCGCCCGGCTGGAGATGGTGCGGACACTGCGCGGGCTCGGACTCGACCTTCCGACGATCGCCCGGATCGTCGATCGCGAGATCCCGCTCGCCGAGGTCGCCGCGGCGCACGCCGACGCCCTAGCCGTCCAGATCCGGTTGCTGCGGCTGCGCCGAGCGGTGCTCGCGATGGTCGCCAGACGCGAATCCACGACCGAGGGGATGGAACTGATGCACAAGCTGGCCACGCTCACCGAGGAGGAGCGCGAGCGCCTGGTGGCCGACTTCCTCGACGCCGTGTTCGGCGGGGTGGACGCCGACCCCGCCTTCGCCGGCCCACGCCGTTCGTTGACCCCGCAGCTGCCCGACGACCCGGAGGACGAACAGGTCGAGGCGTGGATCGAGCTGGCCGAACTCGCCCAGGACCAGGACTTCTGTGCCCGGATGCGGCGCCTGGCGGAACAGTACGCGGCAGACCGCGCCGACGGCGCGTCCACCGTGGTGCGGCCGGACGCGGTGGCGATCGTTCGTGCCGAGGCCGGACCGGCTCTGACGGCCGGGGTCGACCCGGGCTCGTCCCGGGCGGACGCCGTGGTCGCCGCGATGACCGGGCGGTACGCGCGGCTGTGCGCGCGCCCCGACGACCTGTCGTCGCGGCGTCGGCTGCTGGCCCGGCTCGAGGCGGCGCACGACCCGAGCCGCGAGCGTTACCTGCGGCTGCTCTCGGTGGTCAACGGCTGGCCGGCCACCGACAGCCTGGCCCCGGTGCTCGACTGGTCGATCCGGGCGCTGCGGTCCCGCGGCGTGTGAGGGTGCCTCGGGCCGCTCGGTTGCTCGGCCGTCCGGGCGGGCGTCACACGCCGAGGCCGCCCACGACGGTCATCTCCTGGCCCGCGAACTCGCCGGTGAGCAGGGGCATGGCCCGGGCGATGGCGGCCTTCGTCTCGGGCAGTTGGAGAGACCGGTCGTGGTGCTCCTTCGAGTCCCAGATCTCGCTGACCCGGATCAGGTCGGGGTCGTCCTCCGCCACCCCCACCGCGTAGAGCCGGCAACCGGCGGCGCGCAGGCCGTCGACGCCCTCCAGCAGGATCGCCACCACCTCGTCGCGGTGCCCCGGGCTGGTCCTCATCGAGTTGAAGTAGCCGTATGCCATTGCGCGTCCCCACGTCGAGCCGATGCCTCCGCGGGCAATCCTGCCCGGCCGGTACGACATGACGACGCGACCCGCCGGGCACACCGTCCTGACGGATGTAGGAAAGCTTCGCCGTAGCGATTGACTTCGATGCTTTGCGACACAACAATCTCCGGCTATATCCATAAGCATCGATTCTTGTCCATGGGTGGAGGTTCCTCGGCCGGCACACTGCCGCGGCCGTCGACCGGGTCGCCGCCGCCGTGCCGGCCGTCGGCTTCCTCGCCCCACTCAGCCACCCCCGCCGGACCGGTCGCGGCCCCGAGCTGAATCTCCTCCGGTCATCGAGAGCAAGACGAGAGCGAGGTCACGATGAGGCACAGTCGACGACGAGCTGGCGACGCGATGCTGGCCCTGCTGACGGTCACCGGGCTCCTGCTCGCGGCCACACCGGCAGCCGCGGCGCCACCACCGCCACCCCACCGGTCGCCGCGGCACCGGACACCGACTCCCTGACCGCCGCCGTCACCGGAAAGCTGCTCACCTCCGTCGCGTCGGCGGCTACGACGGCGGCGCAGACGCGGATAACGGTCGACCGCAGCGGTGCCGGGTGGGCCTTCGGGACGGCGGTGGCCCTGGCGCCGGCGAAGGCGGACGCGCACCCCACCGGTGCGATCTTCGTCGCCCGCGCCGAGCGCGGCGCGTGGCGGGTCGCCTTCGACGGCGAGGCGGAGTTCGCCACCCTCGCCGCCGCGTCGCCCCTGGTGACGAGCCAGGAGAAGACGGTCTTCGGTAACGCGCCGGCCCCCCTCTACGCGGGCGGCGACTACCGCACCGGCATGGCCCTGCCGTTCGCGGTCGGGCAGACGTGGACGCTGACCAGCGGCCCGCACGGCTGGGGCGGCAGCGAATCTCCCTACAGTTCCGTCGACCTCGCCGACGGCGACCAGGTGGTACGCGCCGCCCGTGCCGGTGCCGCGTACACCATGTGCCAGGGCTGGATCCGCGTGATCCACGACCGCGGCTACTCCACCGACTACTACCACCTGTGGAGCAACATCTCGGTCAACGGGGCGAGCGTCGCCCAGGGTGCCTTCCTCGGCTACACCGGCACCGACGTGACCTGTGGCGGGGCGGCCTACGGCCGGCACGTCCACTTCGGGCTACGGCAGAACAGCGCGTACGTCCCGATGGCCGACCACGACATCGGCAAGTGGGTGTTCGCCAACGGCGCGTCCGCGTACCAGGGCGGGGCCCGGCACGGTTCGGCGTGGATCGGCGCAGGCGGCGCCATCTACAACCACGGGGCGCTCGGGCTCAACCAGGGAGTGGTGGACGCCAACGGTGGCGGCACCCTGACCCGGCGAGCCGGTCCCGGCACCGGCTACGCCGTGGTCGGCTCGCTGGCCGACGGTGCCACCGTGACGATCTCCTGCTCGGCGAACGGCACCACCCACACCGGGCGGTACGGCGCCACCGCGCTCTGGAACCGGCTCAGCGACGGCAGTTGGGTCTCCGACGCGTACCTGTGGACCGGCGTCAACGGTCCGCTCAACGGCTGGTGCTGACCGGGGTGTCCGTCGGCTGCCGCCCGGTGGCCGACAGTGGAAAGGAGTGGCAATGACCGCAGGCACCTCCCGCCGTGCCCGCCTGGCGTTCGGCGGCGCACTCGCCCTGCTCACCGCACTCGGCGGTACGACCACTGCCGGCTCGCCGGCGGTCGCCGACCCGGCCGGCGCACCGTCCACCCCGCTGGCCGCCGCCTTCGACACGGCGGCGAGGCGCTACGACGTGCCGCGCGACCTGCTCGTGACGATCGGGTACACGGAGACGCGGCTCGACATGAACGCCGGCTCGCCGAGCGCGGCCGGCGGATATGGACTCATGCACCTGGTCAGCAATCCGAGGCAGCACACGCTCGACGAGGCCGCCGCCCGCACCGGGCTGGATCCGGTCGCGCTGCGCACCGACCCGACGGCGAACGTGCTCGGCGCGGCCGCCGTGCTACGCGCGTACGCCGACCAGGCGGGGCTGACCGCGACGGCGCGCGACGACCTCGCCCGGTGGTACGGGCCGGTCGCCCGGTACGGCGGCGCGGGCACGGCGGTCAGCGCCCGCCGCTACGCGGACGCGGTGTTCGACGTGCTGCGCGGCGGATTCACCGCCGAGCGGGGCGAGACGGTGGCCGCGGGGATCGTGACGCCGCAGCGCGGGAAGCTGGAGCGGGCCGGTGACCTGGGCACGCTCAGTACCGACTACCCGCCGGCCGCCTGGGCGCCGGCCAGCACCAGCAACTACACGGTGGCCGGTCGGCCTGCCAGTCACCAGATCGACCGGGTCGTCATCCACGTGACCCAGGGCTCGTACGCCGGCTCGATCAGCTGGTTCCAGGACCCCGCCGCGCAGGTCAGCGCGCACTACACGTTCCGCTCCTCGGACGGCGCCGTCACCCAGTCGGTGCGGGAGAAGGACATCGCCTGGCACGCCGGCAACTGGACCTACAACACGCGGTCGATCGGCATCGAGCACGAGGGGTACGTGGACAACCCGGCCTGGTTCACCGACGCGATGTACCGGGCCTCCGCCGCGCTGACCCGCGGCCTCACCGCGAAGTACGGCATTCCGCGGGACCGGGCGCACATCGTCGGGCACGTCGAGGTGCCGGGCGCCACACACACCGACCCGGGTCCGAACTGGAACTGGACCTACTACCTCCAGTTGGTCAACGGAATCACCGGCATCGGCTCCGGCACCGTCACCACCGGGTCGGGCAATCTCAACGTGCGCTCCGGTCCCGGCACCGGGTACCCGGTCGTCGGCTCCGTCGCCCCCGGTGCCACGGTGAGTGTCTACTGCCAGACCGCGGGCACCACGGTCACCGGCCCGTACGGCACCACCGACGTCTGGAACCGGATCGGCACCAACCGCTGGGTCTCCGACGCGTACGTCCTGACCGGGCACGACGGGTACATCCCGGGGGTACCCCGCTGCTGAGCCGATCCGCCGCCGGGGTGGCTCTCACCATCCCGGCGGCGGGCACGCCGTCGGCGGACCGACCGTGGCGGCCGGCACCGCGTGGCCCGCACGACGGATCAGCGGCTCTGCTTCTGCTGGCAGGGGACGCAGAAGCGGGCGTGCGGCAGGATCTCCAGGCGCTCGGCGGGGATCTCGCCCCGGCACCGCTCGCAGACGCCGTAGGTGCCCTCGGCGACGCGCCGTAGTGCCCCGGCGATCTGCTCGATGCTCTGCCGGGTGGTGGCGATGAGCGCCTGCCGGGTGTGGGCCTCGCCCGGGTCGCCGGTGTCGGCGGTGAGTTCGGTCAGTCTCGTGGTCTGGGCCTCGAACTCCTTGCTGAGGGATGCATGCAGGTTGTCCAGCCGGTCCTGGTCGGCCCGCCGGTGCGTTCCGGTGCTCATGGCGACGTCTCCTTCTCCGGGTAAAAGAAAAAGGGCCGAAGCTGTGTAGCTTCGCCCTTGGCGTCCGTTTCTAAGGTGAACGGTTCCGCCGGTGGGCCACGGCCCGGAACGGGGCTTGGCAGGCCCTGGATGGCCAGGGTGGGCGCGATGCGTGCGCCGAGGAAACGACCTCCCGGCAGCGCGGCGCGGACCGGCCGGTGGGCAGCGCGAAGCACCGTCAACGTCGTGACGGTGGCGGCGTGCTTACCGACCGGTGGCATCCGACCACCATAGGTGGCCGTCGGCGTAAAGCCAACCGCCTTCGGAGTATCCGTCGGCCAGGACCGGGATCGGCTCCGGCGGGCGCAGCCGCGCACCCGCACCGTTGCTGCCGGTCGCCGTTTCGGCCCGATCGCTGATCGTGGCCGGGGCGGGCCGTCAGTGCCGGGCCGCGGCGTAACGGACGTCGCGCATGCCGGGCAGATGCTCCCGGTCGGCCCGCCAGACGAGACGCGCCCGCTCCGCTTCGGTGACTCACGCGGCCGGCGGCTGATGCGTAGACCGGTCAGCGGCTCCCTGAACCCGGTCGCCGATCAGCTTCCGGGTCGGCCGTCGTACCGGCCGGCGGAGTCGGTGAGCTGCCAGAATTCGGCGGGCAGCTGGGTGACGACGTCGTCGTACGCCCCGGGTGGGATCGCCTCGCGCAGCGTGTCGAAGACCGCGCGTACGCCGTCCCGCGCCGTCGAGCCGTCCACCTCGGCCCGCCCGCTGACCTGGTTGATGAACGAGTTGAAGCTGAATCGGCCGGTTTCACCGGCGGGCCCGTGAGCGTACCCCTGCAGTTCCTCGGGCAGCTGGGCCGCGAGGTCCTTGGCCTCTCCGCTCTCGATTCGCTCGGCCAGCGTGGTGAGCGTGGCCCGCGTTATGGCGGTCGCCTGCTCGGGCGAGGTCCGCAGCCGTTTCGCCACGGAGTCGATGAACTCGTTGTTCTGCACCTTCGCCGCCCTTCTCTGGCACGGACAGCGGCGTCTACCCGCGTGCCGGGGGCGGCAAACCGTTGCACGGGCGGCCGTGGCCGCCGCACCTTCAAGGGCCGCCGGCGGCGGTCAGACCGCGCCGTCGGTACGTCGTACGGCCAGGACGGCGACGTCGTCGGTGGCTTCCTCCTCGCCGAGCAGGGTGCCCATCGCCGTGCTGCACATCGTGTCGGCCGGCTGGCAGGTCAGCGACCGGAGCAGCAGGTCGATCCCCACGTCGAGCGGACGGGTGCGCCGTTCGATGAGCCCGTCGGTGTAGAGGAAGAGGCAGCCACCGGGCGCCAGTTCGGTGCGGGTGCTGTGCCGGGGAGCGCCGGGGTACGCGCCGAGCGGAAGGTCCGGTTCGACCGGGACGAGCCGGGTGCCCTCGCCCGGCTCGGCGACAAGCGGGGGCAGGTGCCCGGCGCTGGCGATGGTGAGGCTCCGCAGTGTGGGGTCCAGGACGGCGTAGAGAGCGGTGGCCATGGCGCCCGGCTCGAAGAGCTGCACCTTGCGGTCGAGGCGGGTGAGCACGTCGGCGGGTTCGTCGCTCTCCAGCGCGTAGGCCCGCAGCGCGCTGCGGATGCGGCCCATGACGACGGCGGCGCGCAGGCCGTTGCCGGCGACGTCGCCGATGGCGACCCCGACGTGCCCGGACGGCAGTGGGAACAGGTCGTACCAGTCGCCACCGACCCCGACGGCGGTGCCGGGGACGTAACGCGCGGCCACGTCGAGCCCGGGCACCGTCCGCGGGCGGGCGGGCAGCAGGCTGCGTTGCAGGGCCACCGCGGCAGCCCGGTCGAGCCGCGACAGCCGGGCCTGGGTGGCCAGGCTGGCCCGGTCGGCCACCAGCCGGAGCAGGTCGACGTCGTCGCTGGTGAACCGCCGCGGGGTGAGCGTGCCGACGTGCAGGACGCCGATGACCTGGGAACCGTTGAGCATCGGCACGCCCAGGACGGAGGCCACCCCGCGGGTGATCAGGATCGGATTGACGACGTTGGTCCGGTCGACGTGCTCGATCATGAGCGGCTCGCCGCGGGCGGCGACCGAGCCGGCGAAGCCGCGACCGACGGGCAGCCGTACGCCCTGGCGGACCTCCTGTTCCAGACCGCTCGCCGCGGTGGCGACCAGTTCCTCGCCGTTGGCGTCGACCAACAGGATCGCGGCCGTGTCGGCCTGGAGCAGGTCGCGGGTGCGTTCCAGCAGCTCGTCCAGCAGGTCCTCAAGGCCGAGCTGGGAGAGCGCGGCGTCGGTCACCGCCTGCAGTCGCCGGAGCTTCTCCTCACTGCCGGCGTGCGAGGTGTCGCTGCTCATCACCGTCGCTTCCTCACCGGGGCCCGGCCTGCATGCCGGCGTCCGATCGTACCGGGTGCGTTGCCCGCTGCCGCCGCAACGCGACTACCCGCCCGCCGGCCTGGAGAGGTGGTCCCACACTCCTGTCAGCCGCAGGAGCTGCCGGACCATACCCTGCGCGTTCGTGACGTGGTACGGCTTGTGATGCTCGTCGGCGAGCCGTCGCCCTTTGAGCAGGGCGTTGATCCCGGCCGAGTCGAGGAAGGTGACCTCGGCGAGATCGACGGTGACCGCCGAGGCGGTGCTGGCGATGGCCGCCTCGATCTCGTGTTGCAGGTCATCGGCGGTGGAGAGGTCGATCTCACCCCGCGCGGTCACCCTGACGCCACCGGCGTCAGGATGGTGGGGGTTCGACAGCGGCACGTCCTTCTCCTCTCGCGTCCCGGGCTGGGGGAACGTGCCGACTTTATAGTGAGTCACCGGCATCGTGACGCCTCGGGCGAAGATCGCCGGTGGTGGTTAGGCTCCGGCGGTGAGGACCTCGTGGATGTGACATCAGCCGACCAGCCGGATTCGCGTCCGGCGCTGGCGACGGTACGCGGTGTCACGGCACCCGGCGTCGCGGCCGTCCGGCATCGGGTGACCGATGCGGCAGTGAGCGCCGGCCTGGACTCCGACAGCGCGGAACAGTTCACCATCGCCGTCAACGAGGTGGTGATCAACGCGATCCAGCACGGTGGCGGTACTGCCGACGTCACCATCAGAGTGGGCCTGGGCGCGGTGGTGGTCACCGTGCGCGATCATGGCGGCGGCATGTCCGCCGATGTCTCTCCTCGCCTGCCGTCGCCGCAGACGCTCGGCGGTCGGGGGCTCTGGCTGGTGCAGCGGCTCTGCGCGGATGTCACCATCGAAACCTCAGGCGCGGGCACGGTCGTCACGCTGAGTGCCTTCGCGACCCCGAGATGATCGAAGATCCGCGGCCCTGAAGGGTCCCGTGGCGCGGTGCCGGCGCCACGGGACCCCGTCCCGGTGGGGGTCGTCAGTGGGACATGGCGGCCGCCTGGGCAGCCTCCTCCTGGGCCCGCCGCTCGTCACCACTGAGGGTGTGCAGCGGCTTCTCCTTGATGAAGAGAACCACGACCATCGCGAGCAGTGCCAGCGGCGCGCCGATCAGGAACAGGTCGGCGGTGGCGATGCCGTAGACGTCCTGCACGATCCGTAGCACCGGCTCGGGCAGTTTGGTGAGGTCGGGCACCTCGTTGGTCGAGCCGCCGCCGGACGCGGCCGGCCCCAGCTTCTCGGACATCAGGGTGGTGATCCGGTTGGCGAGCACGGCGCCGAGCGCGCTGACGCCGATGGCGCCGCCCATGCTGCGGAAGAACGTCAGCACGGAGGTGGCCGCGCCGAGTTCCTGGGCCGGGACGTCGTTCTGGGCCGCCAGCACCAGGTTCTGCATGAGCATGCCGACGCCGATGCCGAGCACGGCCATGTAGATCGACAGGACGACGACGCTGGTCCGCGCGTCGATGGTGCCGAGCAGGACCATGCCGGCGGTCATGGTCGCACCACCGGCGACGAGGAACATCTTCCAACGCCCGTACTTGGTGATGAGCTGACCGGCGATCGTCGACGACACGAGCAGACCGAAGATCATCGGAAGGCTCATCAGACCGGCCACGGTCGGCGACTTGCCGAGCGAGATCTGGAAGTACTGCGACAGGAAGACCGTGCCGCCGAACATCGCCACGCCGACGAGGACGCTGGCGATCGTGGCCAGCGAGACGGTCCGGCTCCGGAAGATCTTCAACGGGATGATCGGCTCTGCGGCCCGGGACTCCACGAACACCGCCACGGCCAGCAGGACGACGCCGCCGGCGACCATCAGTGCGCTCCAGCCGGACGCCCAGGCGAACTTGTTGCCGGCCAGGGACGACCAGATCAGCAGCAGCGAGACGCCGGTCGTGATCAGGAGCGCGCCGAGCCAGTCGATGCGTACCTTGCGCCGGGTGACGGGCAGGTGCAGCGTCCGCTGGAGCAGGAAGATCGACAGCAGGGTGAACGGGACGCCGATCAGGAAGCACCAGCGCCAGCCGAGCCAGGACGTGTCGACCAGGACGCCGCCGATCAGTGGTCCGGCGATGGTGCCGACGCCGAAGACGGCGCCGAAGATGCCGGCGTACCGGCCGAGCTCCCGCGGCGGGATCATGGCCGCCATGACGATCGTGGCCAGGGCGGTCATGCCGCCCGCGCCGACGCCCTGGACGATCCGGCTGATCAGCAGCACCTCGACGTTCGG
Organism: Micromonospora sp. NPDC023737; assembly: GCF_040639715.1. NCBI lineage: Bacteria > Bacillati > Actinomycetota > Actinomycetes > Micromonosporales > Micromonosporaceae > Micromonospora > Micromonospora sp. NPDC023737. The sequence goes on along the minus strand of NZ_JBFAAL010000001.1, from coordinate 185,257 downwards.
GGTGAAGCCGGCGATCAGCGAGCCGATCACGAAGAGCGACAGGGACGACTGGATGAGCAGCTTCTTGCTGAAGAGGTCGGCCAGCTTGCCCCAGAGCGGCACGGTCGCCGTCATGGCCAGCAGTTCGGTGGTGACGATCCAGGTGTAGACCGTCTGGCTGCCGTGCAGGTCGGCGATGATGCGCGGCAGCGCGTTCGCCACGACCGTGGACGCGAGGATCGATACGAACATGCCGACCATCAGTCCGGAGAGGGCCTGCAGGACCTCCCGTGGGGACATGCGTGTCGGGGCGGCCTCGACCGCGTCGATGGGCGCGGTGGGTGCGGACATCGGGTTCCTTAATTCGTGGGTACGGAAGGGATGGGAGTCAGGGGGCCTGCGGGTCCGGCAGGCCGGCGGCGAGCGTCTCGAACGCCTCGTCCACCAGGTCGGACAAGGAACGCGCTCCGTCGTCGGCGGCCCAGCGGAGCATGGCAGATCGGAAGGCGGCGCCGGTCACGGCCGCGAGCAGGGCCGGAAAATGATGATCGGGCGGTACGCCGACGCGGCCGGCGAGCAGTTCCGTCATCGTCCGTTCCGTCTCGACGCCGGCGGCGACCAGGCGCGGCAGCAGGGCGGGATTCCGTTCGATGACCACCATCCGCAGCAGCCAGCGCTCGCGGTCGGCCTGCATCCGGTCGATCATCTCGGCGAGGGCCGAGCGTACGGCCGCGAGAGCGGGGACCTCCGGCGGTACCTGCGCCAACCGGGTCAGGAAACGGGCGCTGTCGACGGAGTGGTCGGCGACGAGGGCGTCGTCCTTACAGGGGAAGTAGTTGAAGAACGTCCGGGAGGAGACGTCCGCCGCCGCGCTGATCTCCTCGACCGTCACGTGTTCGAGGCCGCGTTCGGCGACCAGGCGCAGCGCGGCGGTCGCCAGCGCATCGCGGGTCTGCTGCTTTTTGCGGTCCCGTAGTCCGACGGTCTGCGCAGCGGGTTGCTCGATCACCGTAACAACCTAGGGAGAACTTTCAGCTCCGGCAAACTTTCGCGGTGTGAAGTGAGATGGCTAACGCCTCCGTCACCCCTGGCGCGGCGTTCCAGGCCGGTGCGTCTCCACCGCGATGGTCAAGAACTGCCGCACCAGGCGGCTGCGGCTGTCCGCGGCCCACGCGAGGCAGACCCGGTTGGGGCCGATGTCGGGTACGACGCTGTGCCTGACGTCGGGCCGGCTGTAGAAGAGGGCCGTGGACAGCGGCAGCACGATGATGCCGCGCCCGGCCGCCACGTACTCCAGCTTCTCCTCCACGGTCAGCGCCGGTGTCTCGGTGGCGTGCCGGGCGCCCCGCCCGTGGGCGTCGGCCCGCCACTCCGGGACCGCCTCCGGGTTCTGCAGGAGATGCTCGCCCCCGAGTTCCTCGATGCTGACCCGTGGCCGGCCGGCCAGCGGATGGTCGGCCGCCACCACGACCACCCGGGCCTCCTCGAACAGCGGCTCCAGGGCCAGGTCGCGCTCGTCGATCGGGAGCCGGACGTATCCGACGTCGACGCGCCCGTCACGGATTACCTCGGTCTGGGTGTCCCAGCTGGTGCGGACGACCTCGACGTCCAGCCCGGGGTTGGCCTCGCGGAGGGCGCGCACTTCGGCGGTGACGGTGAGGCCGGGCATGAACCCGACGGTGAAGGTGCCGGCGCCACCGCGGGCGGTCGCGGCGACCCGCCGTTGCACGGCGGTCGCCCGCGCCAGCAGCGGACCCGCCTCCTCGCGCAACTGCTCGCCGGCCGGGGTCAGCTCGGTGCGTCGCCGGTCGCGGACCAGCAGTTCTGCGCCCAGTTCGCGCTCCAACGCCCGGATCTGGCGGGAGAGCACCGGCTGGGCGATGCGCAGCTGGGCGGCGGCCCGGCCGAAGTGCCGGTGCTCGGCGACGGCGAGGAAGTACCGCAGCTTCCGGAGGTCCAGGTCGGCGGGCATGTCAATACCTTACGGGTATCACAGGAGGCCAGAGAGGTCTTGGACGCCGGCTCGCTCCGGCGCGCAGGGTGGGTGTCACGACATTCGCGAGAAGGGCACACAGTGGCATCACAGAACCTTGACTCCCAGCACGTCGTCGTTCTCGGCGGCACCTCCGGCATCGGCCTCGCCACGGCGCGTGCGGCGTGCGCCGCCGGAGCCACCGTCACCGTCGTCTCCAGCAACCCGGCCAGCGTCGATCGGGCGCTCGCCGAACTACCGGAGAGCGCCCACGGCCACGCGGTCGATCTGACCGACGCTGCCGCGGTGGGTCGGCTCTTCGCCGGGCTCGCCGACAGCGGCATCGTGATCGACCACCTCGCCTACACCGCCGGCGAGCCGTTGACTCTCATGCCGTTGGCCGAGCTCGACCTGGGGCGGGCCCGCGAGTTCTTCGCGCTGCGTTACTTCGGGGCGCTCGGCGCGGTACAGGCCGCGGCGCCGTACCTTCGCGACGGTGGCTCCATCACCCTGACCACCGGCACCGCGGGCAGCCGCCCCGGGCCGGGCTGGTCGGTGGCGTCCAGCATCTGCGGGGCGACCGAAGCGCTCACCCGGGCACTCGCCGTGGAGTTGGCCCCCCGCCGGATCCGGGTGAACGCCGTTCGCCCCGGCGTGGTCCGCAGCCCGCTCTGGGGCGGGATGGACGAGGAGATCCGCGAGCAGCTGTACCGCCAGACCGCCGACGCGGTTCCGCTGGGCCGGGTGGGCGAGGTCGACGACGTGGCCCCGGCCTACCTGTTCTGCATGGCCGACTCGTTCGCCACCGGCACGATCATCACCGTCGACGGCGGCTCGCTGCTCGCCTGAGCGGTGGGGCGGGCGGTTTCGGTGGCCGGAAGGCGGGGATGTAGAGCGACCCGGCCGGCGTGGTGAGCGGGTCGCCGCCCGTGCCGTCCGTCGGGCAGCGGTGGGGAGGTGTTCATGGTCGGCAACGGTCACCTCCCGGAGGAGGAGGGCGGTTTCGGCCGCCGCCTCGACGAGCACGAGCACGAGCCGGGCGGGTGGTGGCCGCAGGAGCCGCAGAGCGGTCCGGGAGGGTTGGTCGACAGTGCCGTCTACGCCCACGGGCACCGGCACGCCTCACCGCCCACCCTCGCCGACACGTACCGCTGCCTGCAGGAGCTGGACGACGGGATGGCGTGGATCGGGCTCTACCGGCCGGGCCGTGAGCAGATCCTCTCCCTCGCCCAGGAGTTCCGGCTGCACGACCTCGCGGTCGAGGACGCGATCAACGCGCACCAGCGACCCAAGCTCGAACGGTACGGGGAGACGCTCTTCATCGTGCTGCGCGCCGCCCGCTACGTCGACGTACGCGAGGAGGTCGAGTTCAGCGAGGTGCACCTGTTCATCGGCCCGGGCTTCGTCATCACCGTCCGGCACGGCGAGGCGCCCGACCTCGCCACCGTCCGGGGCCGGATGGAGGGCGAACCGGGGATGCTGGCCCGTGGCCCGCAGGCGGTGCTCTACGCGATCCTCGACCAGGTGGTCGACGGGTACGCCCCGGTCGTGGCGGGACTGGAACACGACATCGACGAGATCGAGACGGAGGTCTTCGGCGGCGACCCCAACGCGAGCCGGCGCATCTACGAGCTGAGCCGGGAGGTGATCCAGTTCCAGCGGGCCGCCCGACCGCTGCTCGGCGTGCTGAACGCGCTCGCGGCGGGCTCCGGCAAGTACGGCACCGACGAGGAACTGCAGCGCTACCTGCGGGACGTCAACGACCACCTGACCCAGGTGGTGGAACGGGTGGACAGCTTCCGACACCTGTTGCAGAACATCCTCACGGTCAACGCCACCCTGGTCTCGCAGCAGCAGAACGAGGAGATGCGCAGCCTCACCGCGGCCAGCTACGCCCAGAACGAGGAGCTGAAGAAGGTCTCCTCGTGGGCGGCGATCCTGTTCGCACCCACCCTGATCGGCACGGTCTACGGCATGAACTTCGTGCACATGCCGGAGTTGCGCTGGCGGTTCGGGTACCTCTTCGCGATCGCGCTGATGGCGCTCGTCTGCGGCACCCTCTACCTGATCTTCAAGCGACGCGGCTGGCTGTGATCCGGGCACGGGCCATCGCCGATCCGGGTACGGATCATCGTCGATCTGCGTACGGACCAGGGTCGGATCTCGCGGACGCCGCGCGTCGCGTTCCGAGAGCTGTGCCCGCTACTCGAATCCGCGCAGGATGTGGCGCTCGTCCTCGATGTCGTCCTCGTCGGTGCCGATCCTGCCGAGCAGGGCCGCGGCGGCCCAGATCGAGAGGGGGGTGGAAGGTCCGGTGTTGCCGGCGACCTGCGATTCTTCGCTGGTCTGGCTCGATTCGACCGGTGGCGCGCTGCGTTGAGCCTGCATGGCGATGCCTCTCTCTTGCAGCCGTGACCCCTCGGAGCCCACCGACAGCGGCGGTGGGCGGCAGGTGGGCGGATCCCGCCCCCTCGCGGCCCGCACGCCGGCCTGTTGTGACACGGCTCACTCGAACGATCCCACGCCAGGGAGCGTCTGCACACGCGGTTTCCCATTACCCGACTCGTGTCGTCCCGAACCAGGCTCCCGGCAACCCGCCCGCCCACCTCATCGAGCGGGTGGGCAGCCCACCGCAGGTCTCGGTCGGTCGAGGGCGGTGGGGTGATCAGGGCAGGGGGCAGGAGATGCCGCGAGCGTGGTCGGTGAGCGCTGCGCCGACGACCGTCGCCTCCAGCGGCAGCATCTCCAGGCAACGTCGTACGGCGGCGGCCATCAGCGCGTTCGGCACCCGCATCGACAGCGTGCAGTGTGGCACCCAGCGCCCCGGCTGGTAGTGCTCGACCAGGGTGATGCCGGCCGCCGCGAGCCGGGCGTGCACCTGCCGGTGGTGCGCGAGCAGTTCGGCGGTCGGCGCCGGACCGAGCCAGAGCACCCGGCCGACGAACTGCCCGACGTGCTCGAACGACAGCCGCAGCGGCGCCGCGACCACCATGCCACGCAGCGCCGCGCCGACCCGTTCGGGATCGAACCGGGGCGCCACCGCGAGCGACACGTGCGGGCGGTGCCGCTGCTCCAGCAGGGACCGCATGCTCTGCACACCCTCGGACTCCAGCGCGTCCCACAGCACCCGGATCCGACGGGTGGCGTCGGTGTCGAGGTATAGCTCCAGCGCCGCGACCACGTGATCACGGTAACGGGCAGGTTTGGCCGGGGTGGAGGGCGGTACCAGGGAGCGGAGACGACCCTCGGGAGGCGTACGACGTGGACGTGAGTGACCTGCTGATCGAGACGTACGACCGGCTGCCCGACCTGGTCCGCGGCGCGGTCCACGGTCTCGGCCCGGAGCAGCTGCGCCAGGCTCCCAGCCGAGGCGCCAACCCGGTGGGCTGGCTGGTCTGGCACCTGACCCGGGTCCAGGACGGCCACCTGGCCGAACTGCTCGACACCGAGCAGATCTGGGTGACCGGTGACTGGGCGGGCCGCTTCGGCCTGGCCCGCGCCGACCCGGGCGACACCGGGTACGGGCACACGCCCGAACAGGTCGCCGCGGTCCGGCCGGAGAGCGCGCAGGTGCTGCTCGACTACTACGACGCGGTACACACCCGTACCCGAGAGTTCCTCTCCGGGTTGCAGGCCGAGGACCTGGACCGGGTGGTCGACACCTCGTGGGACCCGCCGGTGACGCTCGGGGTCCGACTGGTCAGCGTCATCGAGGACGACCTCCAGCACGTGGGCCAGGCCGCCTACGTCCGTGGGCTGATCAGGACGGGCTGACCGCGCCACGATCCCTCCGCCCGCGTCGTGTCACCCGTCGGGTTGACCCACCCCGCGGCCGTGAACTCACCCGTCGCGGGTGAGCCGGACTCACCCCCGCCGCTGGGAAGGTGACCGGACGAGGGGAGGAGACTGATGGGCACGACGGCCGCGGAGCAGCTGCTGGCGCTGACGCCTGAGCGACGTCCCGAGATACCGGAGACGTTGAACGGGACGCTCCGCCTCGACGCGTACGAAGACGGCTGGACCCAGCACTGGTACCTCACCGTCACCGACCAGCACGTCGAGTTCAGCCGCTCCGCCGACGAGGCCGACCTGGTCTTGCGGGCGCACCGGACGGTGTTCGACCGGATGGCCGCCGGGCAGCTGCGCGCCTCGGCGGCGATGCTGCGCAACGACCTGACCGTCGCGGGCGACATGCGGCTCTTCGTGGTGTTCCGCCGCATCTTCCCCGGCCCGGCGGGCGCCCGGCACCCCCGCGAGGCCGCCCGGCAGCTCGCGGCCGATCCCTCCACCGGACGGGACGGTCGCCGATGAGACCGGAGCGGGTGTACGTGATGTCGGGGAACGCCTTCGCCATCAGCGACGGACAGGGTGACATCCTCGTCGACCCGCACGACCCCATCGGCTACTTCGCGTTCGACACCCGGTTCCTGTCCCACTGGGTGCTCAAGGTCGACGGCGAACGGCTGAACGCCCTCTCCCGTGACGACATGACGTACTTCGAGACCCGGTTCTTCCTGGTGCCCGGGGCGGCCAGCCACTACGTCGACACGGACGTCTCGCTGATCCGGCATCGGTCCCTCGACGAGGCCTTTCATGAGCGCATCGTCGTGCTCAACCACTCCGCCGAGCCGGCCGAGTTCACCGTCCGGCTGGACATCGGATCCGACTTCGCCGACACCTCGGAGATCCAACAGCCGCGTACGCGCGACGTCTCCGTGGTCGCTGACTCGGAGCGGCGCCAACTGCGGTTCCGGTACGCCCGGGACCGGTTCGTCCGCCAGACGGTCGTCACCAGCACCGCTCCCGTGGACGTGGACGAGGGTGGACTGACGTACCGGATCCGGATCGAGCCGGAAGGCGAGTGGATCACGGACCTGCACGTCGCGACGCACATCGAGGGCGCGGCCGGGCGCGACCTACGGGCCAGCCTGGAGGAGCACCGGCAGCACGTCCGCCACACCATGCGCGAGGACCTCCAGGAATGGCTCGACCGGGCACCGCTGCTGATCTCCGAGCGGCCGGAGCTGACGGCGGTGTACCGGCAGTGTCTCGTCGACCTGGCCGCGCTGCGTTACCTTCCGCTCAGCAAGACGGGGTTCGTGCCGGTGGGCGGCCTGCCGTGGGGAATGGCGTTGTACGGGCGGGACGCGATCATCACCTGTCTACAGACGTTGGCGTTCCTTCCCGAACTGGCCAGGGCGACGCTGGACACCCTTGCCACGCTGCAAGGGGACAGGCTCGACGACGAGCACGACGAGGAGCCGGGGAAGATCCTGGCCGAGCTGCGCTACGGCGAGGCGGCGGCGTTCGGCGAGGAGCCGACGGCCCTCTACTACGGCGCGGCGGACACCACACCGCTGTTCGTCGTCCTGCTCGACGAGTACGAGCGCTGGTCGGGCGACGCCGACCTGGTCCGCGAGCTGCGGCATCCGGCCCGGATGGCGCTGGACTGGATCGACGAGTACGGCGACCTCACCGGTGACGGCTACCTGCGGTACCTGACGCGCAACGACCGCAAGGGGTGGGTCAACCAGGGCTGGCAGAACTCGCCGGACGCGATCACGTACGCCGACGGCCGGATACCAGGCCTCCCCCGGGCCACCTGCGAGCTCCAGGGCTACGCGTACGACGCCAAGCGACGTGGCGCCCGGCTGGCCCGGGAGTTCTGGGGCGAGCCGGAGTACGCCGACCGGCTGGAGCGGGAGGCGGCGGAGCTGAAACGGCGGTTCAACAACGACTTCTGGCTCCCGCAAGCGGAGTACTACGCGCTGGCGCTGGAGCCGGACGGCACGCCGGTCGATGCGCTGTCGTCAAACATGGGGCATCTGCTGTGGAGCGGCATCGTCGAGGAGGAACGGGCCCGCGCGCTCGCCGCCCACCTGGTCGGTCCGGATCTCTTCTCCGGCTGGGGGGTGCGAACGTTCGCGGCCGGGCAGCACCGGTACAACCCGGTCGGATCGCACCTCGGTGCGGTCTGGCCGTCGGACAACGCCCTGATCGTGGCGGGGCTGCGCAATTATCGCCGCGACGCGGAGGCTGCCCGGATCGCGTCGGGCATCTTCGACATGGCGTGCACGCTCGGCGGTTCGGTACCCGAGCTCATCGCCGGATACGAACGCGAGGTGACGAAGTATCCGATCCAGCTGCCGGCGGCCGGCCGACCCCAGGCCTGGTCCTCGGGCGGGTTGCTGATGCTGCTCGCCACCCTGCTCGGGCTGCGGCCCAGCGGCGAAAACCTGCTGGTGAGCCCCGTGCTGCCGGCGGGGTTCGGGCGGATCGAGCTGTTGGACATCCCCGGCCGCTGGGGGCATTCGGACGCGTACGGGCGGGACCGCGGCAACCTCCGCGCGCGACGCCCGCGGATGCGCTGAGCGCACGCCTCTCGGCCGGCCGAGCAGCTTGCCGACGCTCCGCTCCGGTCCGGTCTGATCCGGACCGGACCGGTCCAGTCCGATCCGGTCCGGGTGGCTGGCGCGGCAGATCGCGCGGACAGCGCCGTCACGGGGTCGACCTCCGTGGCGAGCCGTTCCGGGCTCGGCCGCCACGGCGACGCTCAGCGCACCACGTCAACGGTGCCGGTCGGCCACGCTCGGCGGGTCGGCCGGCGGGGTGCGGCGTTCACGCTCGTCCGGAGGGCCGGGATGCTCGGTGGATGGTGTCACGGAGCGTCCGTTCCGCTGGGTGGGAGTCCTGACCTGGCCGGGAGGTGTGGCGTGCCGAGCGTCGTCGGCGAGCATCCGGTCGCAGAAGCCGGGTACCCGGGACCGGCCACCCGCGGCCGCGACGAGACCGGCGAGGGCTGGGCTGTCGAGCGCGCCGGGGTCGTCGTCGGCGCGGTACGCCCGGCACAGGTCCGGAAGGGCGACCTCAGGATCGGGCCGCGCCGTCCCGCCGGGTTCCGCCGAGGGCGCCGGTGCGGTGGTGCTTCCCGGCGGCACCGCGCTCGTCGTCGGTGCCGGTGCCGACGACGCCGGGACGCTGGGCGGCGGTGCCGGCCGCGACCCCGGCCAGGTCCCGGTGGCGGCGAGGGCAATCCCGCCGGTCGCGGCCAGGGCGAGTGCGGCGACGCCCGCTCGCGCCCCGAGACGGATGAGGCCGCGGCCGGGCGCGGCACCCACCGGCACCGGCGGTGTGTCCGGGCGCAGCCGCGGACCCGGTGCGTCGGTCAGAGCCCGGCGGTACCCCATCAGCGCGGCACTCTCGCCGTCGAACTCGTGCGGGTGGGGCTCGGCACGCACGGCCAGCAGGAGCGGCACGATCGGATGTGTCTCGGCGCGCGTGGCATCGACGGGACTGTCGAGCAGCCGTTCGACGGTCTCCTGGTCCATCCGCTCTGCGTTCATCTCGTGTCGGTCAGCGCCGCGCGCCCACGAGACGTCACATCACCTCGCCCGCCGGCTGGTCAGCCCATGGTCTTGGCCCCGTCGATTGACTCGCGCAGGATGTCGGCGTGCCCGGCGTGCTGCGCCGTCTCGGCGATGACGTGCAGCAACACCCGCCGGACCGACCAGCTCGCCCCCGGCTCGAACCAGGGTGCGACCGGCAGGGGGTGCGTGGAGTCGAGGTCGAGCATGGCGACCAGGTCGTCGGTGCGTGCCGCCACCCGGGCATAGTCGTCGAGCAGCCCGGCGAGCGTCTCACCCTCGCGCATCCGGAACTGGCCCTCCCAGTCGACCGGCGCGCTCTGCATGCCATCCGCGCCGCCCACCGCGAATCGCATCCAGCTCTCCTCGGTGCCCGCGACGTGCTTGATCAGGCCGCCGAGGCAGAGTTCGCTGACGGTGGTGCGGGCGGCCGCCTGTTCGTCGGTGAGGCCCTCGACGGTCTGCCGCAGGAAGTCACGGTGCCGGCGGAGCGTCTGCACGAGGTCCGCCCGTTCGCTGGTGGTGACCTGTTGCACGGTGCTCATGGATGTCGCCCTTCGCTCGTCTGTCGACCAGGGACAGGGACACCGTACGTTCAGGTACCGACACTTTCCGCTGGTCCGCCGAGGTTGCGGGGGGCGCGGCCCGGGTACCGGAATGACATGGGTGTGATTCGGGTTGGCACGTCGTCCTGGGCCGACCGGGAGGTGTTGGGCTCCGGCTGGTATCCACGGTCGGCGAACACACCGGCCGATCGGCTCCGCTGGTACGCCCGGCACTTCCCGGTCGTCGAGGTCGACACCTCGTACTACGCGGTGCCCGCACCGGAGACCACGCAGGGTTGGGCCGACGCGGCCCCGGACGGGTTCAGCTTCGACATCAAGGCGTTCAGTCTCTTCACCGGTCATCCCACACCCGTCACCGCGCTGCCGCGCGACCTGCGCCCGGCGGGCGGCCCGGAACGGGTACGCCGCCGGGACCTGTCCGCCGGGGCGTACGACGAGATGTGGGCCCGGTTCCGCGCGGCGTTGGACCCGATCGCGGCGGCCGGCAAGCTCGGCGCGGTGCTGCTCCAGCTGCCCCCGTGGCTGGCCCGTGGCGCTGCCGCCCAACGACGCGTGGTCGACCTGGCCGAGCGGTGCCGACCGTGGCGCGTCGGCGTGGAGTTTCGACACCGATCCTGGTTCGACGGACGGGCCGCGCTGGACACGGTGGACTTCCTGCGTAGGCACGAACTCAGCCTCGTCTGCGTCGACATGCCGCAGGGCCACCCGTCCTCGGTCCCACCGGTCCTCATCGCCACCACGGAGCTGGCGATGGTTCGGTTCCACGGGCACAGCGACGACTGGGCGACGGGGGACAAACGGGAGAAGTTCCGCTACGCGTACGGCGAGCGGGAGCTACGCCACTGGTCGGAGCTGCTCACCGAGCTGGCCGGGCAGTCCAGCGAGCTGCACGTGCTGTTCAACAACTGTTGTGCCGGCCAGGCGCAGCGCGACGCTGGGCGGATGGCCGGGCTGCTGGCCGACGCCGGGCACCAGCGTCCCGCGCCAGCCGGCGCCCCCAGCTGAACCCGTACGACCGGCAGGTCCGGCAGGGTCCGACGGCTCGCATCGGTCAGGCGGAACGGCGGCCCCGGCTGCGGAAGGCGTCCTGCGCCCGCTCGTCGATGTCGGCGTCGTCGGGAAAGGACCGGCCGCTGGGTGCCGGGTCGGGTGGCGCACCCGGGCCGGCCATCGGCGCCCGGGTCGGTTCGACCGAGCCGAAGCCGTGCCGGCCCGCGGGCCCGGACGGGCCGGACGGCAGGCCGGCCCGGCGCTCGCCGCGTCGTCCAGGCGGGACGGCCGTCTCCTCGCTGCCCTCGTCCATCGGATCGTCCTCGTCAACGCCCCAGGGCGGTTCCGTGTCGTAGACGTCCCGGGTGCCCCACGGCACCGTGGCCTCCGGGTCGCGCGGGGCCTGGCCGTCATCGCGTCCCTTGTCCGCCGTCATGTCCACCTCGCTGCTCGTCCGCCGGTACCGGCGGCTGATTGCCCGTCATCGCGCGGGTCATGCGCGCCGAGTGCCACGGCCGAGCGCTGATCCGCCGATCCGGCGGCGATCCCGCGGGATCGCCGCCGGATCGGCGGATGAGTGGTTCCTCGGTCGGGCTCAGCGGCTGGACATGGCCGTCGGCCGCTTGGCCGCTCCCATGCCCGCGAACCTGCCGATTCCGGCGGGCAGGTGCACCAAGGCCATCCTGCCGCCCCCGGCGGGCCGGTTCATCCCCGTCAGCTTGCTCACGGCTGCGAACTTGGCCATGCCCTTCGGAGCGCCCATCATTCCGCCGGCCCGGTTCAGCACTCCGCGCCACATCTGGCCCGGCTTCTGCTGCTCGCTCATGTAGGCGGTCACCACCACCAACGCGCCGGTCAGGGCCGGCACCGCCCATTGGAGCAGCTTCATCTGGCGCTGGCTGGCCGCCACCTGCACCGGGGTCATGTGGTTCGGTTCGGTGACGCCGTCGACCGGCGGGTTGCCGGCCCGCTGCAACCGCATGCCGAGCAGCCGGCTGTAGCCGGTGACCGCGAGCGCGCCCACGGTCAGTGCGGTCTTGACGACCGTGGCCCGCGCCACGCCCGCCTGGGCGGCCACCCGTGGGCTCTCCGTGACCAGTTCGCCGACCGCGCCGGCGAGGTGCGCGCCGATCGCGGCGGCGTTCACCGGCGTCCACCGGGACCAGCCGGCCGAGGCCACCGGAAGCCGTTGCGTCGCATCCTTGATCTTCCCCGCCGCGCCGTTGACGCCGAACGCCCCCATCAGGGACCCTCCGAACCAGGCCGCCAAGCCCAGATCGTGCATCGAGCGCAGTGCGCTATGCCGTTCCGACATCTGATCCCCTTCCGCCGTGTCGGGCGCTGCGGCATACCCGCCGCCCTTGCGGCTAACCCCCGGTGTGTCACGGGTCGAGACCTCTGGCGGTGGAACGGACGGGGACAACGGTGCGTCGGGAGACGCGACCGCACCGAGCCGGGCCGACCACGCCGTTGCGGGGGCCGGGAAGGGCTACGGGCACGCTGGGAGGAGTCGTCCGGGCCTGCGGGGGTAGAGCAGGGGGGACCAACGAGGAGGGGGCAAGTGCCATGACGCAGCCGGATGAGAGCCGGGAGAAGACTTCCGACACCGACGCGGTGCTGATGCACCCGGGCAACGACCCCAACCGGAACATCGCGGAGGTGCCGCCGCGACGCGACCACGGCGAGATCCGGGTCGAACGCGACGGTGAGATGGTGCCGATCGAACCGGAGGAGTGACCTCGGCGGGGGTCCCACCCCTCGACCGCTTCGCCTAGCCTGCTGGGCATCGGCTTTCCTCGGTATGGACCGTCGCTCCGGCGCGGGGATCCGACGGCACGGGACCGCGGCCGCGTCCCGCCGGCCTGCCGGATCACCGCTCGACGCCGGCCGTGCCGTGCCCCCGGACGGAGAAGCGATGACCGGTAGGCGAGTTTCACATCCGCTGTTCGCCCGCGTGTTCGAGCGGGCCAGTGTGGCGATGGACCGTGCCGGCGGGGCGAGGCACCGGCACCGGCTACTGGCCGGCCTGCGCGGCGTCGTGGTCGAGGTCGGCGCGGGCAACGGACGTAACTTCGCCCACTACCCGGCGACCGTGACCAGGGTGCTCGCCGTCGAACCGGAGCCCCGGCTGCGGGCCGCGGCCCGGGTCGCCGCGGCGGCGGCGCCGGTGCCGGTCACGGTCGCCGACGGGTTGGCCGAGGCGTTGCCGGTGTCGGACGCGGTGGCCGACGCCGTCGTGGTGTCCCTGGTGCTCTGCTCGGTCGCCGACCAGGCGGCCGTGCTGCGTGAGGCGCACCGGGTGACGCGCTCCGGCGGGCAGCTGCGTTTCTTCGAGCACGTCCGGTCGCGTTCGCCCGGCCTGCGCCGGGTCCAGCGAGTGGTCGACGCCACCTGCTGGCCGCTGCTCTGCGGTGGCTGCCACACCGGCCGCGACACGCTGGCGGCGATCGGCGCGGCCGGGTTCACCGTCACCGAGTTGGACCGGTTCCGCTTCCCGGAAACCGGCGTCCCGGGGCCCGCCGCCCCGCACGTGCTCGGCGCGGCGCTGCGCCCCTAGCGCACCGGGATCCGCCGTACGACCGGAAGTTGTTCGGCGGATCCCGAGCGCGTGGCCCGCGGGACCGGGCTCCCCGGTTCCGTCCGCTGGCCGGGCTTCAGGGGCGGCCTGGTGGGTCCTTCCGTACGTCCTTGGTCAGGAGACGGTGACCGACCCGTTGCCGGCGCGGACGCAGGTGACCGCGCGGGCGGCCGTGGCCGCGGCGCCGGTGAGGCACTGCCCGAGCACCTGGTGCCCGGCGGCGTTCGGGTGCCAGGACTCCTGACAGGTCTGGAAGTACGTGGCGCAGGTGTTCGCGATGCGCTGGATGGCGATCTTGTCCTTGCCGGCAAGGCTCGTGACGAAGGTGCCGTCGGGCGGGTTGTTCTGGAGCCGGATCGGCGTGGCCAGCGCGCCGGTGGGGCTGGCCGCGGACTCGCAGAGCCGCGCGCCGTCGAAGGCCTGCTGAACGTTCAGGTAGACCAGGTCGGCGGCGGGGAACTCGGCGGCCAGCGTGTCCCGGGTCGACTGCACCAGGCTGCCCAGCCCCTGGGAGAAGTGGTGGCCGGGCAGCAGGCTGGCGCGGTGGATCGGGCAGCCGGCGGCGTACCGTTCGGCGCCGAGCGCGCGGAACTTGTCCCGGGTGTCGTCCCGGCCGTCCTCGCTGCGGAAGTTGGACTGCAGGTCGAACGGCAACGGGTTGGTGTAGTCCTGGAAGACGACCCGGTGCTCCCCGTCCGCGTCGACCTGGTCGAGCGTGGTCAGCAGTTGGCGTGCGGCTGCGACGGTCTCCGCGGTCGCGGCGTCGAACTGTGCCGCGGTGGCCAGGTCGGCGTCGTCGCACGGCTGCTGGGGAACCGGGCCGTTGAGGTAGGCCCAGAACTCCCACCAGCCGGTCCACGCGTCGGCGATGAACCGGTTGGCGCACTTCTCGGCCACGTTCCCGAAGGTGAACGAGCTGTTGTTCGAGCCGAGGCCGACCAGCACCAGGTCGATGTCGTGGGTCTGGGCCACCGCCCGGAGCTGGTCGAGTTGGGCGGCGACCTGGCGGCCCTTCGTCCGTGCCGCCGACGCCGTCGCGATGTCGTGGGGCTGCCCGCCGGAGCAGGCCAGGTTGAACCGGGCCTGGATGCCTGGCAGGTTCGCCTGGTGCAGGGAGGCGTTGGCCGAGCGGTGGCAGAAGTACGCGTTGCTGTTCGGCGCCGTCCAGCCCGGGAAGCCCTGAGCGACGCCGTTGACGTCGACCACCGGGGTGTACGACCCGGCGCCCTCACCGCTGATGAAGCTGTCTCCGATGGCGACCGCGGCGGTGGGCAGCGCGGCCGAGGCCGGAGCCGGCAGCGCGACGGCGGTCGACAGTGCGGCCGTGGTGACGGCGAGCGCCGCCACCAGGGCGGTACGACGGAAGCTGGACATACGAGTCCTCCATCTGCCCATCGAAATATGAAAGATTCTTCGAGGCCGCGATCAGACCACTTCGGTGTGATGAACGTCAATCCCCGACGGTGGTCGGGTGCGTGTGACGCGCCGATCCGCCGTACGCGATGATCAGAAGGTCTCCGCCAGGATCCGGGTCGTTCCTGACCCGAACCTCCTGATCACCTGGCCCATCGGGGTGGCCGGGTGGAATCCGCCGGGGACGAGGTGTGTTGAAACGCCGGTGCGAGACGCGGGTCCGATCGACTGCGCGGCGGGTCGCGCGGGGTGCCGAGGCGTTGTCGGGGCATCCGGCTAGGCTCGCTGCGGCGCGCAGCGCCGGCGCGAGACGCCGGTGAGCTGCACCACATCGCCGAGACCGGGGAGTACGACGAGTTGACCGCAGAGCCTGAGACCCTGTACGGGGCCGACGACCTCACCCATCTGGAGGGGCTGGACGCCGTCCGGAAGCGGCCCGGCATGTACATCGGCTCCACCGACAGCCGTGGCGTGGGTCACCTTGTCAACGAGATCCTCGACAACTCCACGGATGAGGGTGTCGCGGGTCACGCCAGCCGCGTCGAGGTGACGCTGCACGCCGACGGGTCGGTGCAGGTCGACGACGACGGCCGCGGCATCCCCACCGACGTGCACGCCCGCTCCGGCCTCTCCGGCGTCGAGCTGGTGCTCACCCGCCTGCACGCAGGCGGCAAGTTCGGCGGTTCGGGCTACAAGACCTCCGGCGGTCTGCACGGCGTCGGCGCGTCGGCGGTGAACGCGCTCTCCCGGCGCTTCGACGTCACCGTCCGCCGTGGCGGCAAGATCCACTCGATGTCGTTCCGGCACGGCGTACCCGGCATCTTCGACGGCGACGGGCCGGACGCCTCGTTCACGGCTGGTCCGGGCCTCCAGGTCGTCGGCGCGATGAAGCGCAACCAGCGCACCGGCACCTCGATCCGCTGGTGGCACGACGCCCGCTACTTCGAGACCGGCGCGGCCCTCGACGTCGAGGCCGTCCGGATGAAGCTGCGCAACACCGCCTTCCTGGTGCCCGGCGTCAGCTACCTGCTGCGTGACCTCACCGGCGACGAGCCGGCCGAGGAGACGTTCCACTTCCCCAACGGGCTGACCGACATGGTGGACTTCCTCGCCCCGGCCGGCGACCGCCCGGTCTCCGGCACCCTGCTGGTCAACGGCGAGGGCACGTACCGGGAGAACGCCGCCGACGCGAACGGCGTGATGCAGTCGAACGTGCAGCGCCGGGCCGAGGTCGAGATCGCCCTCCGCTGGGGCACCGGCTACGAGCGCACCGTCGAGTGCTTCAGCAACACGATCCGCAACGCACACGGCGGCACCCACCGCAAGGGCTTCGAGCGGGCCCTGGTGCGTACCCTGGCCGACGCCGCCCGCAACACCCGTGGCCTGCTGAAGGCCAAGGAGGACGCGCCCACCCTCGACGACGTGCTGGAGGGGATGACCGCCGTCGTGCACGTGCGGATCCCCGAGCCGCAGTTCACCTCGCAGACCAAGGACGAACTCTCCACCGCCGGCATCACCAAGGTGGTCCAGCAGTTGGTGGAGCAGCACCTGAAGTCCTGGCTGGAGGATCGCAGGACGCGGGCCGAGGCGCGTACGGTGCTCCAGAAGATCGTCGACGCGGCCCGCGTCCGGTTGACCCAGAAGCAGCAGAAGGACGCCGCGCGCCGCAAGACCGCGCTCGAGGGCGCCTCCATGCCGGCCAAGCTGGTTGACTGCCGTGCCACCGGCATCGACCGCAGCGAGTTGTTCATCGTGGAGGGTGACAGCGCGCTCGGGACCAGCCGGATGGCCCGCTCCTCGGAATACCAGGCGCTGCTGCCGATCCGGGGCAAGATCCTCAACGTGCAGAAGGCGAATCTCCAGCAGGTGCTGGACAATGCCGAGTGCGCCGCGATCGTCCAGGTCCTCGGCGCGGGCTCGGGCCGTACGTTCGATCTCTCCGCGTTGCGTTACGGCCGCGTACTGATCATGGCGGACGCCGACGTCGACGGCGCGCACATCCGGACGCTGCTCATCACGCTCTTCGCCCGTTACATGCGTCCGCTGATCGAGGCGGGCCGGCTCTACGCCGCCATGCCACCCCTGCACAAGATCACTACGAAGGGGCGGAGCCCGCAGACCATCTACACCTACACCCAGGCCGAGATGGAGACGACGGTCCGCCGGCTGGAGAAGGCCGGCAAGCAGATCGTCACGCCCATCCCGCGCTTCAAGGGTCTCGGTGAGATGGACGCCGACGAGCTCTGGGAGACCACGATGAACCCGGCGACCCGCGCCGTTCGCCGGATCACCCTGGACGACGTCGACGCCGCCGAGCGGATCCTCGACCTGCTGATGGGGGAGAAGGTCGAGCCACGCCGCAACTGGCTGATCGACTCCGCCGACCGGGTCGACCGCGAGGCGATCGACGCATGAGCACCGGGTCCACCCGAGGGGAAAACTGAGCATGGCACGCCGCAAGGAAACCAAGGTCGACCTCTCCGCGTTCGACCAGGCCGGCGCACGGGTCTTCGACAACCCGCTGGTCACCGAGGTGTCGGACTCCTACCTGGAGTACGCCTTCTCGGTCATCCACTCCCGGGCACTGCCGGACGCACGCGACGGCCTGAAGCCGGTGCACCGCCGCATCCTCTGGTCGATGTACGAGCAGGGGCACCGCCCGGACCGCGGGCACGTCAAGTCGGCACGCATCGTCGGCGACGTGATGGGTAAGTACCACCCGCACGGCGACGCGGCCATCTACGACGCCATGGTGCGGCTGGCGCAGGACTTCTCGCTCAACGTTCCGCTCATCGACGGGCACGGCAACTTCGGCAGCCCGGACGACGGCCCGGCGGCCGCCCGTTACACCGAGGCGCGGATGTCCCGCGAGGCCATGCTGCTCGTCGGCGAACTCGGCGAGGACACGGTCGACGTCGAGCCGAACTACGACGGCTCGCTGACCCAGCCGACGGTGCTGCCGGCCGCCTTCCCCAACCTGCTGGTCAACGGCGCGTCCGGGATCGCGGTGGGGATGGCCACCAACATGATCCCGCACAACCTCGCAGAGGTCGTCCAGGCCGCGCGCTGGCTGATCAACCACCCGGACGCCTCCCTGGACAAGCTGATGGAGTTCGTCCCGGGCCCCGACCTGCCCACCGGTGGCCTGCTGCTCGGCCTGGACGAGGTCCGCCGGGCGTACGAGACCGGGCGTGGTGTGGTCCGCATGCGTGCCAAGGTCGAGATCGGCCCGCTGGAGGGTAGCCGCGGACGGCAGGCGATCACCGTGGTGGAGCTGCCGTACGGCGTCGGCGCGGAGAAGGTCATCGCGGCGATCACCAACGAGGTCACCAAGACCAAGCGGCTGAGCGGCATCGCCGACGTGAAGGACCTCACCGACCGGGAGAGCGGCACCCGCCTGGTCGTCGAGTGCAAGGTCGGGGTCAATCCGCAGGCGCTCCTGGCCGACCTCTACCGACTCACCCCGCTGGAGCAGTCCTTCGGCGTCAACAACCTGGTGCTGGTCGACGGGCAGCCGCAGACCCTCGGGCTGAAGGCGCTGCTGGAGGTCTTCCTGGCCCACCGCTACGAAGTGGTGACCCGCCGCAGCTCGTACCGCCGGCGTAAGCGCGAGGAGCGGCTGCACCTGGTCGACGGTCTGCTGATCGCCCTGCTCGACATCGACAAGGTGGTGAAGCTGATCCGGGGCAGCGAGGACGCGCAGGCGGCCAAGGACGCCCTGATGCAGAAGTTCAAGCTCTCCGAGATCCAGGCCACCTACATCCTGGACACCCCGCTGCGCCGGCTCACGAAGTACGACCGGCTGGAACTGGAGGCCGAGCAGGAGAAGCTCCGCGGGGAGATCGCCGAGCTGTCGAAGATCCTCGACGAGCCGAAGGTGCTGCGGAAGCTCGTCTCGGACGAGTTGGCCGCAGTGGTGAAGCAGTTCGCCGCGCCGCGCCGCACCACCCTGATCGACGGCGACCTCAAGGAGGTGCTGGCCGCGTCCGCGCCGGCCGGTCCGCTCGAGGTGGCCGACGACCCGTGCCAGGTCATCCTCTCCGCGACCGGGCTGGTGGCCCGGACGGCGGCCGAGTCGGAGGAGACCGCCGAGGTGCGTCGCCGGCACGGCCGGGTCAAGCACGACGTGGTACGCGCCAGCGTGCCCTCCACCGCCCGCGGTCGGGTGTTGCTGATCACCAGCGCCGGGCGCGCCTTCAAGATCGACGTACTGCCGTTGCCGGTGCTGCCGGAGCAGGCCGGCACGCTGTCGCTGCGCGGTGGGATGTCCGCCGCCGAGCTGGTGCCCCTGGAGCCGGGGGAGACCGTGGTGGGGCTGGCGCCGCTCGGCTCAGCCGCGGAGGGCTCACCGGGGCTGGCGCTCGGTACCCGGCAGGGTGTGGTCAAGGTCTGCGCGCCGGAATGGCCGGTACGCGCCGACGAGTTCGAGGTGATCGGCCTCCGCGAGGGCGACGAGGTGGTCGGGGCGACCTGGCTCACCGACGGCGCCGAGGCGCTGACCTTCCTCACCTCTGAGGCGTCCCTGCTGCGCTTCCCGGCGACGCTGGTCCGCCCGCAGGGCATCCGGGGTGGCGGCATGGCCGGCATCAGTCTTCCCGGCACGGCCCAGGTGGTCTTCTTCGGCGGGGTACGCACCGACGACCCGACGCACGGGGAGCCGATGGTGGTCACCTCGACGGGCGCCACGGTCAAGGTGACGCCCTTCGCGGCGTACCCGGCCAAGGGCCGGGCGACGGGCGGCGTCCGCGCTCAGCGTTTCCTCAAGGGGGAGACCGAAGTGGTGGTCGCCTGGATCGGCCCGCGCCCGGTCGGCTCCACCGCGAACGGCGAGCCGGTCGAGCTGCCCGCGGCCGACCCACGCCGGGACGGCTCCGGCTTTGCCGTGATGCTCGGCCCAACGGTCATCGGCCACCAGATCGAACGCGACTGACCCCTACCCCACAGCGCCCCCGGCCCCAAACCCCCGGGTTCGCCCCCCACCCCCCCACCCTGTTGATCATGAAGTTGTTGCCCCTGCGACCGGCGTGTCCGGGCAATAACTTCATGATCAACGCTCGGTAAGGCCGGGAGGGTGGGAGGGCAGGAGGGGAGGGGGGAGGGGGTCAGAGTTCGGGTTCGGGGGAGGGGCGGGACTGGTCGGCGGTGGTGCCGCGGAGGCGGGCGATCAGGCGCATGCCGTGGTAGATCACCAGGGCGGCGCCGGTGCCGAGGGCGATGCCGTTGAAGGAGAGGTCCCCGGCGGTGAGGGTGTAGTTCGCCGCACCGATGATCACCGCAACGGCCGCGGTCATCAGGTTCACCGGATCGTGGAAGTTCACCCGGTTCTCGATCCAGATCCGGGCGCCGAGGATGGCGATCAGCCCGTACAACGCGGTGGTGGCGCCGCCGAGCACCCCGGCCGGCACGGTGAGGATCAGCGCGCCGAACTTCGGGCTCAGCCCGAGCAGCACCGCGGTCAGCCCGGCCACCCAGTACGCGGCGGTGGAGTAGACCCGAGTCGCCGCCATCACGCCGATGTTCTCCGCGTACGTGGTGGTGCCGGAGCCGCCACCGGAGCCGGCCAGGACGGTGGCGAGGCCGTCACCCAGGAAGGCCCGGCCCATGTCGCGGTCGAGGTTGCGGCCGGTCATCGCGGCGACCGCCTTGACGTGCCCGGCGTTCTCCGCGATCAGCACGAGGATCACCGGGATGACCAGCACCACGGCCCGCAGGCTGAAGCTGGGCGCGTGGAAGTCGGGCAGGCCGACCCAGGCGGCCTCCCGCAGTCCGGTCACCGCCGCCGGGTCGAGCTCGCCGAGTGCGGCGGCGAGCAGCCAGCCGACCAGCACACCGAGCAGGATGGAGAGCCGGGCCAGGAAGCCGCGGAAGAGCACGGTGGCGAGCAGGATCGCGACGAGGGTCACCACCGCGATGAGCGGCTGGGCCTTCACGCCGGTGCCGGCGCCGCCGCCGTCCCAGGCGACCGGGGCCAGGTTGAGCCCGATCAGCGCGACGATCGCGCCGGTGACCACCGGCGGCATCAGCGCGTCGATCCAGCGGGACCCGGCGAGCTGCACGACGAGGCCGACCAGCGCGAGCGCCACCCCGGCGACGATGATGCCGCCGAGGGCGGGACCGAGGTCCCCGCCGGCCTTCGCCGCCAGCACCGGCGCGATGAAGGCGAACGACGAGCCGAGGTACGACGGCAGCCGGTTACCGGTGATCAGCAGGAACAGCAGGGTGCCCAGCCCGGAGAAGAAGAGCGTGGTGGCCGGCGGGAAACCGGTGATCAGCGGGACCGTGAAGGTCGCGCCGAACATCGCCACCACGTGCTGGACACCGATGCCCAGCGTCCGGGGCCAGGAGAGCCGTTCATCGGGGTGGACCACGTCGCCGGGGCGTACGGAGCGTCCGTCGCCGTGCAGGGACCAGGAGAACCGGTGCGCGGGTTCGGTGGATGTCTGGGTCATGGCGGCCCTTCGTCGGAGGGATGACGGGGGCGGTGACGACCCTGGACGTCGTTTCTAGCATGATCGGTCTGCGCCTTCGCACCGCCGGGGCTGTCGTCTGATGCCCGGGCGGCTCGGCGAGACCACCGGAAGCGGTGTGCTGCTGCTCGTGGTGCCCCGGCCGGATCCGTCCGCGCTGCCCGCGCTGGCCGACCGGCGGCGCCGACGCGGAGCCCGACCGCCGGCAGCCGTGCTGGCGCCGCCTCCCCGATCGGCGCCAGCCCCCCGCGGCCGGAATCCCGACCGCGTGCCACCGTCAGCGCGGCGAGCACCGGCGGAGAGGTACGCCGATCAGCTGCCCAGTATCCGGCGGACCCGCTTACCCACCGCCTGTTTGATCTGCTCGCGCAGCGGCTCCGTACGGCGTGTCTTGAGCTTCTGCTGTAGCGTCCGGTTCTCGTCCCGCAGCCACTGCAGGCGCGTCAGCAGTTCCTCCGCGCTGTACGCCGAGGCGGGTCGGACCGCGGGCGGGTAGGTGGTCTGGCGGACCTGCTCGTCGAAGCGGCTGGCGCTGTCCCCGTCGGCGAACGAGTGCCCGAGGTCGTGCTTGGCGAGGAACGTGGTGATCCGCGCGAACCGCTCCTTGTGGCCCTCGTTCAGGGCCGTGTAGTCGGCCTCCTCGTAGAGCTGGGCGGCGTCGACGTCGGCCGGCACGTCACGCAACATCCGGTGCGGGATGTCGAAGTAGCGGGCCAGTTCCAGGGTCCGTGAGTCGTGTGCGAGGAGATAGCCGGGGGTGCCGGAGATCAGCGCGGTGATGGTGCCGTGGATCCGGGTGCCGAACGCGAAGTCGAACTCGGACAGGTAGTCGATCCAGGGCCACGGATCCATGAACATCCGTATCTTGTCCTCGGCGAAGAGCGGATGCGAGGTGTGGATCGGCATGTCGTCGGTCTTGCCCCGCAGCTTCGGGGCGTCGCCATAGAGCAACGTGCCGAGCGTGTACAGGTCCTGCGCCACGTAGCGCAGGTTCGGGTAGCGGCGGTGATGATGGCGTACCAGCGGGGCGAGTGCGCGGACGTACGGCGAGATGACGAACGCGAGCCGGTCCTCGGCGCTCAGGGTCGCCTTCGACTTCTCGATGCGCAGCGTGTCGCCGTGCAGGAACATCGAGGGACAGCCGATCTGCTCCACGGCGGAGAAACCCAGAGAACGGAGGTAGTCCTCGGTGATCTCGCCGCGTACGCCGATGCTGTGCGAGCGGTCCAGCACCGCACGACAGAAGGCCTTCACCGTCTCGTCGAGCGGACGCAGGTGCTCCCGGTCGCCGTCCACGTCGGTCTGCGCCCCGACGCCGAGCACCACCACCGGGATCTTGAGTCGCTCGATCAGCCGGGTCGTCGACGCCAGACGGTTCGCGTAGTCGTGACGGAACGCGTTGGCCAGCGGGATCACGAAGACGTCGTACTTCTCGTTGATCTCGTCGGCGTCGCGCGGGTCGGCACGGAAGCGCGAGGCGGTGATCTGCGCTGTCGAGGTGGCCAGGAGCTTGTGCGCGGTGTGGCTGAAGACCAGGTTGCCGGTGTTCTTGCCGATCCAGTCCCGTTCGTAGGTCTCCTCGGCGCTGAGGACGTCGAAGGGCCCCTTGCGGGCGCGCAGCAGGATCCGCTGATGCATGTGGCTCCACCTCTCGTCCGTCGACGACGGCGTCCGACCCCGGAGATCGGCCGATAACGGACCCGGGCGGCGGCGCGTCCGCCGCCTCCGGGGCCCCGGCGATACTAGGTCACCGGAGGCGCGGCGCATATTCACCACTGGCCGTCCACCGCTCGAAACGAGCCGGGGCTCCGGGCCGGCGGTCGAGGTCGTTGCCCGGATGCGGCCGCGACGCGCGCCGGGGCGGCGCTTCTCCGTGCGGGATCGGTCAGGCCACGCCGACCGGGCGGAACTGCACGCTGATCCGCGGCCCGACAGGGCGGGACGTCTTCGGGACGGCGTGCTCCCAGGTGCGTTGGCAGCTGCCGCCCATCACGATGAGGTCGCCGTGCCCGAGTGGGAAGCGCAGGCTCTCGCCACCGCCGCGTGGGCGAAGCAGCAGCGGCCGGGGCGAGCCGAACGAGACGATCGCGACCATCGTGTCGCTGTGTGCCGAGCGACCGATGGTGTCGCCGTGCCAGGCGACGCTGTCTCGCCCGGTGCGGTAGAGGCACATGCCCGCGGTGACGAAGGGCTCGCCCAACTCGGCGGCGTAGTGCCGGCTCAGCGCTGTGCGTGCCGAGGTGAGCACCGGGTGCGGCAGCTGCCGGTCGCCGTCGTACCAGCAGAGCAGGCGCGGCACATCGACCTCGGTGTCGTACATCGTGCGCCGCTCGGCCCGCCACGGCACGTCGCGTGACAGGGTGTCGAGCACCTGGTCGGAGCCGTGCACCCAGCCCGGCAGGTGGTCGACCCATGCGCCCCGGCTGAGCCGGTGCCTGCGCAGCCTGCCGGGCAGCGGCTCGATGGAGGGGCCGGCGTCGGTGAGATCGAGCATCGACGGTTGATAGGCGACCTGCGGCATGTCGCCGACCCTACCAGGAGATTAGTACACCCGTACGATGGCGCTGGGTCGTCCGCGGCGGGTGGGGGAGTGCGGGCGAGGTGGCGTCAGCGGTTCAACAGGCCACGTACCCGCCCGCCGACCGCTCGCCGCACCCGGGTGCGCAGCCGCACGTCCCGCTGTGCCTCCAGCGTGCTCTGCAGCTTGTCGCCGCGGTCGCGCAGCCACTGCATGCGGGTCAGCAACTCGTCCCTCTCCACCGCGTTGGCGGGCCGCACGCCCGGCGGGAACGTGATGCTCCGGACCTCCTGGTCGAAGCGGGCGGCGCTGTCCCCGTCGGCGAATGTGTGCCCCAGGTCATGCTTGGCGAGGAACGCGAGCATGGTCTCGAAGCGGGCCTTGTGTCCGTTGTTCATCGCCGTGTAGTCCGCCTCGGCGTACAGGTCGGCGGCGTCCACGTCGGCCGGCACGTCGGGCATCACGCGGTGTGGGATGTCGAAGTAGCGGGCGAGTTCGAGGGTGCGCGAGTCGTGCGCGAAGAGGTAGCCGGGAGTGCCGGCGAGCAGCGCCGTGATGGTGCCGTGGATCCGGGTGCCGAAGTTGAAGTCGAACCCGGAGAGGTAGTCCATCCAGGTCCACGGGTCCACGAACATCCGCACCTTGTCCTCGACGAAGAGGGGATGCGAGGTGTGAATCGGGATCGGGCTGGTCTTGCCGCGGTCGGCGGGCGCGTCGCCGAAGAGCAGGGTGCCGAGGGTCTTCAGGTCCTGCGGGACGTAGCGCAGGTTCGGGTACTTCCGGTGGTGGTTGTCCACCACCGACGCCATCGACTTGACGTACGGCGAGATGGTCATCGCCACCCGGTCGTGTGGGTCGAGGGTGGCCTTGCGCTTGTCGATCCGCAGGCTGTCGCCGTGCAGGAACATCGACGGGCAACCGATCACGTCGACCGCGGAGAAGCCCAGCGTGCGCAGGTAGTCCGCGGTGATCTCGCCCCGTACGCCGATGGTGTGCGAGCGGTTGAGGACGGCCTTGACGAAGCCCTTCACCACGTCGTCGATGGGGCGCAGGTACTCCCGGTCACCGTGGATGTTGGTCTGTACGCCGACCCCGAGCACCACCACCGGGATCTTCAGCCGCTCGATGAGCCGGGTCATCGTGGCGACCCGGTGCGCGTAGCTGCGACGGAACGCGTTGGCCAGCGGGATGACGTACACGTCGTACTGCTCGTTGATCCGGTCGGCGTCGCGCAGGTCGACCTTGAACTCGGTCGAGGTGATCTCGGTGGTGGACGTACGCAGCAACTTGTGCGCGGCGTGGCTGAACACCAGGTTCCCGGCGTTCTCGCCGATCCAGTTGCGTTCGAAGGTCTCCTCCGGCGAGTACACGTCGAAGGGGCCCTTCTTGGCCCGCATGAGGATCCGCTGGTGCATCGCTCGCTCCACCTGTCGTCCGTCCCCGGCGGCGTCTGGAGATCGTGCCGGGCTGGGCCCTGGTGAGCGAAACATCCGCCCCATCCAGGCCCCGCGATTTTAGGCCACCGGGGAGTGCGCGCAGATCGTCGCCGTCACCGACCGGGCGGTCCGGGCATGGTCCGGTCGGCGGGGTAGGGTGCCCGAACGGCCGGTACGGCCGGGTTGGCACAAGCAGTGGCGCGCGCCGCCCGAACCCGGCGGCCGGGGGGAGGAAAGGTGCGTGCTGGTGCCGCTGGGAGCCCGGGAATGACGACTGCTCCGACTGTCGTCCCGGCCGCACCGTCCGGCGGCCCGGCGGGCCGGCTGCCCTCCCTCACCGGGCTGCGCTGGATCGCGGCGCTGCTGGTCTTCGGCTTCCACGTCGGCACCATGCGGATCATCGCCGAGCCCGAGTACCAGAGCGTGGTCAGCAAGGTGTTCAGCCTCGGCCTCTCCGGGGTGGAGTTCTTCTTCATCCTCAGCGGGTTCGTGCTGGTCTGGTCGGCTCGGCCGGGGGAGCGGCGGCGGACCTTCTGGCGTCGCCGGTTCGCCAAGATCTGGCCGAACCACGCGGTGCTCTGGGCGCTGGCGCTGCTGGCGGCGCTCTGGTTCGCCGACCCGGTGCGGCTCGGTGTCGCGGTGGAGAACCTCCTCCTGCTGCAGGCCTGGGACTTCCGGGAGGGGCACTTCTACAGCGTCAACAACGTGAGCTGGTCGCTCTCCTGCGAGTTCTTCTTCTACCTGTGTCTGCCGCTGGCGCTGCCGCTGGTCCGTCGGGCACGGCCCTGGCTGCTCTGGGCGGTCGTCGTCGCGGTGCCGCTGTTGATCCTGGCGCTCTGGCCGGCCCAGCTGCTGGTGCCCGAGGAGAGCCGCTGGTGGTTCACCCAGGTCTTCCCGCTGACCCGGTCCCTGGAGTTCTGGATGGGGGTGGCCGCCGCGGAGCTGATGCGGCGCGGCCGGTGGCGCGGCCCTCGGCTGCCGCTGGCCAGCGTCCTCTTCGTCGCCGTCTGGGTGGCCGCCGCCGGGTGGATCCGCGCCGAGTTCTGGGCCGCGCTGCTGGCTGCGGCGTACGTCCTGGTCATCACCGCCGCGGCCGACGCCGACGTGCGCAACCTCCGCTCGCCGTGGCGTTCCCGCCCCATGGTCTGGCTCGGTGAGGTCTCGTTCGCCTTCTACCTGGTCCATGTCTTCGTCATGACGACCGTGCTGCGGCTGACCGGCGACTGGGGTGCTGGCCTGCCCGGGTGGCGGGGACCGGCCGTGGTGCTCGGGCTCCTCCTCCTGAACCTGGCCCTGGCCGGGCTGCTGCACCGCTGGGTCGAGACGCCGATGATGCGCCGGCTCGGCCCACGCCGCACCCGCCCGGCCGTGGCCGACGCCAGGGTCCGTACGCAGACCCGCTCCGCCGTCACCGGTCCGGCCCCGGACGCTGCCGTCGAGCCGGCACGTGTCCGCGACTCGCCGCCCGTTCCGCGACCGCGTCAGCGCCCGTCCGTACAGGCGGGTGACCAGCCGGGCCGCGACGCTGGTGCCCCCGACGGCCGGCAGCTGCACGTGGACCCGCGCTGAGAGCGGGGTCGCGCCTGGATCAACTCGGTGTCGATGAAGTCGGGGCGCCGTCGTGCCCGGGACGGCCCGACTTCCCCGAACACGAGTCGATCAGCCAGCTGGGCTCCCGCCGAAGCGTCCACCGTGGGTGGTGCGACCGGCGTGGCGGTCCGACACGCCCGGCTTTGCTGCGACCCGGTGACGACGAGGGTAGCGTTGCCGCATGCCCTCGTTCGCCCTCACCGATCCTCTGTGGTGGGTGGCGCGATGGGCTACCCGGCTACTGGCCAGCCTCGCGGTCGTCGGCGCGCTGACCCTCGGGTCGCTCTCGACGCTGGGGGCCCCGCCGCACACCCGGGCCGTGGTCGAGCCCCCGGTGGCGTGCACCGAATCGCGGGCCTGCGCCTGTGCCACCGCGTCGGCCGGCACATCCAGCTTCCTGGCCATCGTCGTCGCGGACGACGCGCCCGCGGAGTTCGCCGTCGCGCTCCGGACCGCCGTCGAATCCGTAGGCTCAAGGGTCGCCCCGTCGGCCGCGCACGGTGTTACCCACGAGGTGTTCGCCTCGGCCGCACCGGTTGCCGACCCGGTCACCATCCAGGCGGGCGAGATGTGGCTCCCTCGCGGCGTGGTGGCAGCTGTCCGCTCTCCCCGAGCTCCCCCCGCCGCCTGACGCCGCCGGCGACGCGAGAGCGTTCCGCCGCCGCGCTCGCCGAACCCGTCTTCCGCGCCCGCTCCCGGCGCCCGGCGTGACCGACAAGGCCTCGCACCGGGTGCCGAGTGCGGCTCTCCCGCATCGCGTCTGCTCGCCGTGAGGTACCGACATGGAGAAGACCGTCCTTTACCAGTTTCTCGTCGAGGTGCCGCAGGCCGCCGCCATCTGGTCGGCTCTGCTGGTGCTGGCCCTGATCGTGCTCACGGTGCTGGTCGCCCGTCCGGAGCGCGACCGGCCGGAGGACGGCCGGTCCGCCTCGGCCGGGCCGGCCGACCGGGAGTTGGCCGCAGCCGAGGCTGCCGACCTACGGCGGTACGCCGACGAGGTGGCTGTCGCCGCGGCCGGTGCGGCGCAGACCGCGCGCCGTCGACGGGACGAGTGGCTGGCCGCCCAGGCTGACCTGGACCGGGCCTGGGCGGCGTACGACGAGGCCGAGAGCGCCGCCCGCCGGTACTGCGGTGCCGGCGCTCTGCCGCCACCCCGCACTCCCCACACTCCGGCCGAGTACGCCGCCCGGGAGCGGTATCTGCATCGGGCGGCCACGGCGGCGTACTGGCGAGGCGACCTCACCCTGCGCCAACTCGGCGACGTTTTCGGGTACCGCGACGGCTGGGATCCCCGTCTGCACCCCGTCGAGCAGGAGGTGCACCTGGCCCGGGTGGTCCGGGACGGCCGGCTGGCCGGCTACCGGACGGCCCAGGAGCGGGAGCGCAGTACCTGGCGGGACGCCGAACTCGCCGCCGAGGCGGCCCGTGCCCTGGCCACCGAGGCGTACGCGGCGGCGGCCCGCCTCCGGCCGGGCCGGCTGCCGGCGACTCGGCCCGCTTCCACCGCCCCCGCCCAGGTGGTGACCCGCTGGCAGCCGGCCAGGGTGGGCTGAGCGGGATGCCGGGCCGAATTCTGCCCGGCATCTGCGTGAGCCCGGTCACATGAATGGGGAAACGGTCAGCGGGAACAGTCGGCCCGAATCATCCCCGCCTTTTGGCAAGGTCTCCCTCGGCCTGTCCCGTTGCGTACCCAAGGTGCCGCCGGATCTGCTCGTCCCATTGAGTCACGTCAGCGGCCAAACGCCCGGAAAAATTGTTCGCCGAAACGGGTTTGAGCAGGTGGTGAAGGGTTGGCAGGCCCTCTGTCGACCAGTAGTGTCGGCGCGTCCGGTGCGGTAACCGATCGCAAGAGGCGACGCCGCGCCGACCCGCCTAATCGTGATTCCACGAGCCGGGGACCCACATGCACGTCCGGGGTGAATCCGCGAGCCACGGCCCGCGGTAGGGCGATCTTCCCGCCCGAATCCGTCAGCTAACCCGGTAGGCGGTGCCGGAAGGAGTTCCATCTCTGTGGTGCACGAACCCATCCCTCGGTCCTCCCCGACCCTCCACGGCGCCACGGTGCCCGTGCTCGCCCGTCCCGTAGCGACGAGCTGACTCCGGCACCCGCGTCTTTCCGCCCGACCCACCGGGCGTTCCCTGAGCGATCCACCAGCCGCCCGCGGACCAGGTCCGCGCGGTGACGCCTGCCCGGACTCCGGTCCGGCCGCCGGTCGCTCACCCCCCGAACCGTGGAGGAACCGTGAAGCACACCCTGAAGCGTCAGCTCCGTCGGCTGGCCACCCAGCGCCCCTACCAGATCGCCGCCGCGTCCGCCGCAGCCGTGGTGCTGGCGTCCACCACCGGCGCCCTGCTCAGCGGCGCCGACGACGCGCCCGCCGCACAGCGCGGCTCCGCCGCGGTGGCGGCCGAACTGCGCAGCGACGCCCGCATCGCCCCGCTCGACGACCAGCAGCTCACCACACCGGCGACCAGCTCGCCCACGACCAGTGCGCCGGCGGCGAAGAAGGCCGCGAACCCCGACCTGACCCGCAAGCCGGCAGCGCCCAAGCCGCCGGCGAGCAAGGTCCTCGACTACGACTACCAGGCGCAGACGACCTACTTCTACTGCGGGCCGGCCGCCACCCGGAACGCGCTCAGCGCCACCGGCATCGAACGCAGCCAGGACGACCTGGCCGCGCAGCTCGGCACCACCGAGATGGGCACCAACTCCGCCGAGGACACCACGCGGGTGTTGAACGCGGTGGTCAAGGGCAACCCGTACAAGACCACCATGTTCCCGAGCGCGCCGCGTCCCGCCCAGATGGACCAGCTCCAGGCCGACATCGTCCGGGCCATCACCGACGGGCGCGGCGTGGTCGCGAACATCGTCGGCGACGCCGTCGACACCGACGGTGGCTGGCACTCCTTCGGCGGCGGGCACTACATCGCCGTCGTCGGCTACCGGGACCAGGGCCGTACCGTGAAGATCGCCGACTCGGCGAACCCGGCGGTGCCGTCGTACTGGATCACCACGATCGACCTGGCCAACTGGATGACCACCCGCGGTTACTCCGCCTGACGACCGCGCTCACATCGGGCGCCGGCACCCTGACGCGAGGGGGCCGGCGCCCGTTGTCGTTCAGGGCGGCTGTCGGATGTTCACGCTCGCCGTGCCGACGCCGCCGGTGGCACACTGCGTCCATGAACGACGGTGGCGCGCGTACGGCCGGCCGGCCCACCCTCCTGCTGCTGCACGGCATGGGTGCGACCAGTGAGGTGTGGCTGCCCTGGGCGCCACTGCTGCGGCGCCGCTGGGAAGGGCGCTGGCTGGCGCCGGATCTGGCCGGTCACGGCACGTCGCCGCCGCTGCCCAGGTACTCCTTCGCCGCATTGGCCGAGCAGGTGGTCGCGGCGCTCGCGCCCGGTGACCGCCTGATCGTGCTGGGGCACTCACTCGGCGGCGTGGTCGGCCTGACGCTCGCCGCGCGCGGCGCCGGGCTGCCCGTCGCCGCTGTCGTCGGGCTCGGCATCAAGGCGGTCTGGTCCGACGCCGAACTGGCGAAGACGCGCGAGCTGGCCGCCCGCCCGGTCGCCTGGTACCCCACCCGGGACGAGGCCGCTCAGCGCTACCTGCGGGTCTCCGGGCTGGCCGGTCTGGTCGCTCCCGACGATCCGAGGGTGACGGCCGGGCTGCGTGAGGTGGACGGGCGCTGGCGACTGGCCATGGACCCGGGTGCGTTCGCGGTCGGCGAACCGGACCTGGCGGCGCTGGTGGCTGCCACCGACGTGCCGGTCCTGCTGGCGCGCGGCGAACACGACCCGCTGGTCACCGACGGGCAGCTCCGGCGCTACGGGGTGCCCGTCGCCGCGCTTTCCGGGCTCGGCCACAACGCCCACGTCGAGGACCCGGAGGCGGTGCTGGCGTTGGTCGAGACGTATCGCTGAGCCGGAACCGAAGCGGCCTCAGGCGGTGGTGGAGACGGCGTCGGCCTGCGGCGACCGCGGGGTCAGCGGCTTCCCGGCAGGCTCGAGTTCCCGCCGTGCGGCCTCCAGGAACGCCTCCGCGTACGACTCGGCCGGGAAGCCGCCGAGGTAGCGCCGCCGGGTCTCCCAACGCCGCGCCGACAGCGGGTCGGTGTCGAGCAGTTGGTCCAGCACCTCGTCCAGGTTGGTCATGTTCCGGCGCAGCACGTAACCGGCGGCGGCCAGCGGGAACCGCTCGGTGAACGAGTCGCCGTCGGTGCCCATGTCCGTCACCGCGAACGGCTTGCCGGAGTAGAGGTAGTCCGAGATCACCCCGGAGACGTCGGAGATCAGCGCGTCGGATCGGTTCACGCACTCCACCAGGTTGAGATCCCGGCCGGCCGCCGTGCCCCAGAGGTGCTGCCGTCCGGTCTGGGTCCGGTCGGCGGCCAGCAACTCGGTCAGCCGGCCGAGCTGCCGGGCGGACGCCGGGTTCTGCATGGTGTACGGGTGGGCGCGCAGGATGACCGTCACGCCCCGGTCCAGCAGCCGGCGCAGCAGCGGCTCGGCCACCGGCAGTGAGCAGTAGTCGGCGTCCGCGTGGTGACCGGTCCAGGTCGGGGTGTAGAGAACGGTGCGCGGGGCGGCCGCAGGCAGTCCTTCGGGGCGTACCTCGATCGACTCGACCTGCGGGCGGCCGACCACCACGAACTTCTCGGCCGGGATGTCCACGCCGACTCGTGCGTACCGCTCGATCGCGGCCTGTCCCGCCACGAAGATCCGGTCGAAGATCGCGGACACCGGGTTGGCGCTCGGCGCCTTGTCGCTGTCGCCGTGGTGCAACTGGACGTGGGTGAGCTGGGTGAACCGGATCAAGTGGCTGTTCTTGGCACCGTGGTTGACGTAGAACGCCGCCTTCAGGCTCGGCACCAGCACCTCGTCCAGGGCCCGCAGGGTGGGGCAGTAGACCACCGGGGCGGTGGTGGCCGCGGCGATCGGGGCCAGGAACTCCGGCTCGCGCAGCACCACCAGGAACGGTCGGCCGATCCGCTCCAGGTACGGCAGCCACATGGTGACCTGGTACTCCGAGCCGGGTGGGGCGGAGAAGTACAGGACGAACTCCGGCTTGTGCGCCTGGAGGGCCCGGCGTACCGCGCCGCCCGACGCGGGGGGCCGGAACCGCCGCCGGGCCAGGTCCGATCCGACCGCGCCGGCACCGGCCGCGACCAACAGGGCCAGGACCAGCGCCACCAGCGCCGGCAGGGTCACCGCGGCGGCCAGCGCCACCACGGCGATCAAGCCGAGCAGCGCGCCGCCGAGGTGCGCGGCGACCAGTGGGACCCAGGAGCGTACCGGCAGGTTCTCGGTGCGGACCTCCAGGCCGCCGGCCTGCCGCAGCGGCTCGACCAGCAGCACCAGCCCGAGCAGGACCAGCGCGGTGGCCGCCAGCGCCGGGTCGAACCCTCCGTCGAGCCGACGTGCGTACGCGACCAGCACGGCGGCGGCGATCAACGTCGTCTCGGCGGCGGTGTCCGCGCCGGGGCGGATCCGCCGCTCCGTCGCGGCCGCGCCGAGGGCGGCGACCGCCAGCACGAGTCCCCAGCCGGTGTCGCCGGTCAGCGCGGCGACGAGGAAGGCCAGCACGGCCAGCCCGATGCTCAGGCACCGGGCGATCAGCTTACGGACCAGGTCACCACGCATGTCGCTCCGTTCACGGCCGTTTCGAAGGTGAGCAGGCGGGCCGTCAGCCCCCGGCGTCGGCCCCGGCCCGCACCGCCTGGGCGGGCACCGCCTGCGGCGTCTCGCCCTGCGGCCGGCGTACGTCGATGACCTGCCCGGTGAGTTCGGAGATCAGCACGTCCAGCGAGGCCTGCGCCACCGCCCCCGCGGAGAGCAGCGTGTGCTCCGGCTCCTCACCGAAGGCTCGGGTGCGCATCGGAGTCGCGGTCCGCTCCGGGTTGATGCAGTTGACCCGTACCCCGACCTCCGCCCACTCGTCGGCCAGCGCCTGGGTGAGGTTGACCAGCGCGGCCTTGGTGGCCGAGTAGAGCGCGTAGCGCGCCCGACCCCGGGTGTACGAGCTGGAGGTGTAGAGCAGCAGTTGGCCCTTGGTCTGCTCGAGGTAGGGCAGGGCCAGGCGGGCGACGGTGACCGGCCCGACGAAGTTGACCTGGAGGACGCGGTCCATGCTCTCCTCGTCCATCTCGGCGAGGTTGCCCTTCTCCAGAACGCCGGCGGTGACGACCACGTGGTCGATCCGGCCGGTCGCCTCGAACGCCGTCTTCAGCGCCGCCTCGACGTCTTCGGGTCGCTCGACGTGGGTGCCGGTGCTGGTGCGGCTGAACGGGAAGACCTGCGCGCCGTAGCGGGTGGCGAGATCGGCGAGGTCGTGGCCGATGCCGTAGCTGCCGCCGAAGATGACGACGGTCCGCCCGGTCAGCTCTTCCCGGTAGCTGCGGTGGTCGGCGAGCCGGGGCGCCCGCGCGGCGGCGAGCTGGAAGAGCTTGTCCGCCAGGTGGACGTCGACGGGGTGGGTGACCTTGATGTTCTCGTCCGAGCCGTCGATCACCTTGATCGGCGTGCCGGGCAGGTAGCGCAGCACCACGCCGCAGTCGTCGGTGGCGGCGAAGTTCGGATCGCCCTCGGCCAGCCGGTAGGCCTCACGGATCGTGCCGGAGCGGAACGCCTGCGGAGTCTGGCCGCGCCGCAGCGCGGAGCGCACTGGGATGTCGGTGATGCACTCGTCCTCGTCCACCTGGATGATCGTGTCGGCCGACGGGATGGCCACGTCCACGGCCGAGTAGGTCCAGAGGGCGTTCACGCACTCGCGGACGATCCGGTGGCTGACCAGGGGGCGCACCGCGTCATGGAAGAGGACGTTGCAGTCCGCCTCGCCGATGGCCTCCAGCGCGATCCGGGTGGTCTCGTTGCGGGTGTCGCCCCCCTCGATCACCTTGCTGACCTTGCGCAGTCCGGCCTTTTCGACGATCTCCTTCGCGTCGGAGACGTGTCCGGCGGCCATCAGCACGATGATCTCGTCGATCTCCGGCGCGGCCTCGAAGACGGCGAGGGTGTGTTCGATGATCGGCTTGCCGGCGATCTTCAACAGTTGCTTGGGGATACCGAGTCCCAGTCTTGTCCCGGTCCCCCCGGCGAGGATCA
Organism: Micromonospora sp. NPDC023737; assembly: GCF_040639715.1. Classification (NCBI taxonomy): domain Bacteria; kingdom Bacillati; phylum Actinomycetota; class Actinomycetes; order Micromonosporales; family Micromonosporaceae; genus Micromonospora; species Micromonospora sp. NPDC023737. Next base: position 151,277 of record NZ_JBFAAL010000001.1, on the reverse strand, counting down.
CAGCCACCGTCCGCGAGGGCCGCCAGGGTGCCGGCGTCGCCGGCGTGGCGTCCGTCGTGGTGGTGTGGCCCTGCGTCATTACCGTCCCTCGCTTCTGCCTGATGACGTGCTCTGTGTCCGGGTGACCGGATGGCTCGGCGACGGCCGGTAGGTCGAGGCCTCGAACCCGGCGTGCCATGAACCACGGGGTGGCGCCCAGAGAACCTTAGCGCCTATGACTGAGCGCACCGGCCGGGCCAGCGGACCCGGTCGATGCGCTCAGTCACGCACTACTTACCTTCGTATGCGTTGCAGACCTCGTTGGTCGGGCCGTCCATCTTCAGGACGCCGCCCTCCAACCAGATGGTCCGCTCGCAGGTGTCCCGGATCGAGCCGAGCGAGTGGCTCACCAGGAAGACGGTGCCGGCGCTGTCGCGCAGCTCCCGGACCCGCTGCTCGCTGCGGGCCCGGAACTTCCGGTCGCCGGTCGCGAGCGCCTCGTCGATGAGCAGTACGTCGTGCTTCTTCGCCGAGGAGATGGCGAAGCGCAGCCGGGCGCCCATGCCGGAGGAGTAGGTGCGCATCGGCAGTGAGGCGAAGTCGCCCCGCTCGTTGATGCCGGAGAACTCGATGATCTCCGGGGTCAGCCGCTTGACCTCCTCCGGCGGCATGCCCATGGCCAGGCAGCCGAGCACCACGTTGCGCTCGCCGGAGAGGTCGTTGAGCAGGGCCGCGTTCACGCCGAGCAGCGACGGCTGCCCGAGGGTGTAGACCGCGCCCCGGGCCGGCGGGAGCAGGCCGGCGATGGCCCGCAGCAGGGTCGACTTGCCGGAGCCGTTGCTGCCGATCAGGCCGATGGCCTCGCCCTGATACGCGGTGAAGCTGACGCCCTTGACCGCGTGGACCTCCCGGATGTTCGGGGCGTTGGTGCGCGACATGATGCGCTTGAGGGCGGATACCGGGCTGTTGCCACCAGCGGCACCCTTGTGGATCCGGTAGATCACGTGCACGTCGTCCACGACGACGGTGGGAACGCGTCCCGGGTCCGTCCCGACGGTGCCCACCGCCGGCTGCATCTGCTCAACCACGGCCGTACTCCTCCTCTCCGCGCCAGAAATAAACGAAACCGCCGAAGCCGACGATCGCGGCCCAGGCCACGGCGAGGAGCCACAGCCGCATCGGCGACGAGGCGATGTGCTCCGGGGAGGCCGAGTCGAGCAGGGCGTACCGGGCCAGCTCGATGTAGACCAGGACCGGGTTGGCCTCCAGAGCGGTCGACGCCCAGCCGGGAAGCCGTTCCTCGAAGAGCTTCACGCTGTAGAGCACGCCGGAGGCGTACAGCCAGGTCCGCATGACGAACGGCATGACCTGCTTGAGGTCGGTGATCTTCGAGCCGAGCCGAGCCACGATCATGGTCAGGCCGATGTTGAAGATCGACTGGAGCAGCAGCATCGGTACGATCAGCAGCCAGCGGAGGGTGATCGGCTCGCCGGTGACCAGCACGATGACGGCCAGCACCAGCATCGACATGAGCAGCTGCTGGAGCTGCACCAGGGTGACGGTGATCGGCAGCGCGGCGCGGGGGAAGTGCAGCGCCCGGATCAGGCCCAGGTTGCTGGTGATGGCGCTGGTGCCCTGCAGTGCGGCGCTCTGCGTGAACATGAAGACGAACACGCCCGTGCAGAGGTACGCGATGAAGTTCGGCACGTCCCGATCTTGAGAAATGATCACGCCGAAGATCAGGTAGTAGACCGCCGCATTGGTGAGCGGGGTCAGCACCTGCCACAGCTGGCCGAGCTGTGTCTTGCTGAACGACGACGCGACCTTGGCCCGCGAATATGTGGCCATGAAGTGCCGGTACGCCCACAGCTTGCGCGTGTATTCACCGAGGGACGGGCGTTCCCCGGCGACCCGTAGTCCGTACCGCTGCGCGAGCTGAGCGCGGGTCAGCCCGGATTCGGGGTCGGCCAGCGCGGTGTTGGCCATTGTCAGGCGCTCCGATCTTTAGTGCCGATGGGGAGCAGTGAGAGTGTCGCGGCGATGAAATCTGGCGTGGCCGGTACGGGGAGGGCTGCCGCGCTGCTGCGTGGAAGGTAGTGGAAAAGACGTCGGGACGCAACCGTACCGTCGTTGCGCTACATTATCCCACGTGAAGACCGAGAAGAGGCGTGCTCCAGCCGGTGCGGCCGTTCTTCGCGACGACATCACCACGGCCATCCGTCGCGCCGTCATGAGGGAACTCGCGCAGGTCGGCTACGGCCGGCTCTCCATCGAGGCGATCGCCCGACGGGCCGGTGTCAGCAAGACGGCGATCTACCGCCGGTGGCGTTCGAAGCTCGAGCTGGTGCTCGACATGGTGACCGCTGCCGCAGGACGAAAACTCCCGCTGCTGGACACGGGCAGCCTGCACGGCGACGTACAACTGCTGCTGATGGTCGCGTCCGGCGCGCTCGGGCACCCGCTGGCGTCGCAGATCATCCCCGATCTGTTGGCCGAGGCCGCGCGCAACCCGCAGATCGCGGAGACCCTTCAGGGGGCGCTGCGCGACTACCAGAACCGTATCGGCGAGCTCGTGGTCGGCCAGGCGGTGGCCCGCGGGGAGCTGCCCGCCGGCGCCGACCCGTCCAGCGTCATCGATCTCATCGTCGGGCCGGTCTACTGGCGGCTGGCGATCTCCCGGACGCCTCTGGAAGCCGATCAGCTCGATGACATGGCTACGGCGATAGTGGCGGCCCTGCGAGTAACCTGTTCTGGTTTGGCGGATCAGGTGTCAGGGGCAATCTGACATTCATCCCCGCACCGATCTGAACCGGATCGGACCGGCACGTGAACCTTGTGGTCGTGTCAGTTCCCCGCAAATGGAGACCGGCTAGTATCGCCACCCGAACCCCCGCCGGCACCATCTAGACCCAGGAGGACCCCCCATGGCTGGGCAGCACCCAGATTTCATTCCACCAGCGCGGCCGATCATTGGCGAAGCCGAGATCGAAGCGGCTGTGCGGGTGCTGCGTAGCGGCAAGGTGGTTCAGGGGCCCGAGGTCGCGGCGTTCGAGGAGGAGTTCGGCCAGCTGGTCGCCGGGCGGCACTGCGTCGCCGTCAACTCCGGCACCTCGGCACTCCAGCTGAGCCTGATGGCGCTCGGGTTCGGCCCCGGTGACGAGGTCATCGTGCCCTCGTTCTCCTTCGCGGCCAGCGCCAACGCCGTCCGCCTGGTCGGGGCCGAGCCGGTCTTCGTCGACATCGAGCCGGGCAGTTTCTGCGTCGACCCGGAGGCGGTCGCGGCCGCGGTCACCCCGCGCACCGTCGCCATCATGCCGGTGCACCTCTACGGCCACCCGGCCGCGATGGACCGCATCATGGCCATCGCCGAGCGGCACGGCCTCGCCGTCGTCGAGGACGCGGCGCAGGCGCACGGCGCCACGCTGCACGGCACCCCGGTCGGCGCCTTCGGCACCGCGGGCTGCTTCAGCTTCTACCCGACCAAGAACATGCACTCGCTCGAAGGCGGCATGATCACGACCGGGGACGCGGGGCTCGCCCGTACCCTGCGGCTGCTGCGCAACCAGGGCATGGAGCAGCGGTACGCCAACGAGATCGTGGGCGCCAACATGCGCATGACCGACGTCGCGGCCGCGATCGGCCGGGTGCAGCTCACCCAGCTCGCCGAGTGGACCGAGCAGCGCCAGGCGAACGCCAAGTTCCTCGACTCCGCCATCACCGGCATGCTCACCCCGCCGGTGGCCGATGGCGCCCGGCACGTCTACCACCAGTACACGGTGCGTACCCGGGGTGACCGGGACGCCGCGCAGCAGCGTCTCACCGAGCTGGGCATCGGCAACGCGGTCTACTACCCGACGCCGATCCACCGGCTCAAGCCGTTCCTCACCGAGGACGGCAAGCCGGGCCCGTGGGAGCTGCCGGAGACCGAGCGCGCCGCCGCCGAGGTGATCTCGCTGCCGGTGCACCCGTCGCTGACCCAGGCCGACCTCGAGCGCATCGCCGAGGGCGCGAACCTCGCCGGAGGTGCCCGGTGAGCCAGCGAATCATCAAGCACAGTGCAAAGGTGCCGCACGGCGCCACGGAGCGGAGTGGAGTGTCGGCATGAGCGGAGGTCGCAAGCTGCGCGCCGGCCTTATCGGCCTGGGTGCCATGGGACGTAACCACGCCCGAGTCCTGTCCAACCTGGACGGTGTGGAGCTGGTCGGCGTCGTCGACCCGGCCGGCGACACGACCGGTACGCTGCGCGCGCCCGTGGTTCCCGAGCTCGGTGACCTGCTCGCGATGGGCATCGACTACGCGGTGGTCGCCTGCCCGACCGCGCTGCACGAGAAGATCGGCCTGGAGCTGGCCGCCAACGGTGTCGGCGCGTTGATCGAGAAGCCGCTGGCCCAGTCCGTCGAGGCGGCCACCCGGCTGGTCGAGGCGTTCGAGGCCGCCGGCGTCGTCGCCGGTGTGGGGCACATCGAGCGCTACAACCCGGCGCTGCAGAGCCTGCGCACCCGGCTGGAGGCCGGCGAGCTCGGTGAGGTCTACCAGGTCGTGACCCGACGCCAGGGTCCCTTCCCGCACCGGATCGCCGACGTCGGCGTGGTGATGGACCTGGCCACCCACGACATCGACCTGACCAGCTGGGTGACCGGTCAGGAATACTCCTCGGTGTCGGCCCGCACGGTCTCCCGCAGCGGCCGGCTGCACGAGGACATGGTCGCCGTCGTCGGTCAGCTCGCCGACGACACGATGGTCAACCACCTGGTGAACTGGCTGAGCCCGCTCAAGGAGCGGTCCACCGTGATCACCGGTGACAAGGGTTGCTTCGTCGCGGACACCCTCACCGCCGACCTCACCTTCTACGCCAACGGCGCCATCGACACCGAATGGGAGGCGCTGCGCGCCTTCCGGGGCGTGGCCGAGGGCGACATGGTCCGCTACGCCATCCCGAAGCGGGAGCCGCTGCTGGTCGAGCACGAGCGGTTCCGTGACGCGATGGACGGCAAGGAGAGTGACATCGTCACCCTCCGCCAGGGTCTACGCACCGTCGAGGTTGCCGGTGCGCTGCTCCGCTCCGCCTCCGACGGCAGCACCATCAGCGTCGGCGCGCGGCACGCGTCTCCCGCCGAGGTCGCTTCCGCTCGCTGACTCGGGCCCCCGGGGCCCGCTTCGAGCGGGCCTCGGCCGGGCCGTTCCCGCCAGCCGCTCATTTCATCGAAGGACAGCGAATGTCATCGCCCTCCCGTCCGCCGAGACTCGTCGTCCTGGTGGCGAACGGCATCACCGGGGACTCCCGGGTCCAGAAGACCGCCATCGCCGCGGCCCGGGACGGCTGGGACGTCGTCCTGGTGGGCCGCAGCCTCCAGAAGAGCAAGCGCCTCGACCGCTCGGCCATGGGCCCGATCGAGGTGATCCGGGTCCCCGTCAAGCCACTGCTGTCCGCGCAGAAGGGCAGCCGGCACAAGATCCGCCGGGCGCTGACCCAGTTCCGCATCCCGGACAAGCCGGCCCTGGCCCAGTACCGGGCCCGCCACCAGGCGTGGCTGCGCAAGCAGACCGGTAAGCCCAATCCGCCGCCGGAGGCCTGGATCAAGGCCAACCAGGCGCTGTACGAACTGCGCGTCCGCGCTTGGGGCTGGGAGCAGTTCCACGGCAGCAAGCCGGGGCGGCTGACCGGCGACTGGCGTGACGACTGGCCGGTGCTGCTCGACATCGATCTGGCCTTCGGTCCGGTGCTCGAGGAGCTGGAGCCGGACGTCATCCACGCCAACGACATCAACACCATCCCCACCGCCGCGATGAGCGCGGCCCGGCTGCGCGCCCGGGGCAAGAATTGTGTCTGGCTCTACGACGCCCACGAGTACGTCCAGGGTCTGGCGTGGCCCAAGCCGGAGCAGGCCAGCGGCGTCAAGGCGGCCGAACGGGAGTTCATCACCCGCGCCGACGCGGTGGTGACCGTCTCCGAGCAGATCGCCGAGCGGCTGCGCACCGCGTACGGGCTGGCGAAGACCCCACTCGTGGTCGGCAACTCACCGGTGCGGGAGGGCATCCGCAGCGGGAACGTCGCCGCCTCGGTCCGGGCCCGGGCCGGCTTGGCGGAGGACGTGCCGCTGATGGTGTACGGCGGCTGGATCGGCCCGGAGCGCGGCCTGGACACAGTCATCGCGGGCCTGCCGCAGCTGCCCGAGCATCACTTGGCGCTGGTCACCGGGCGGATGATCCCGCTGCTGGAGGAACTGCTCGCCAAGGCGGAGGAACTCGGCGTCCGAGACCGGGTGCACCTGCTGCCCTACGTGCCACCGTACGAGGTGGCGGACTATCTCAGCTCGGCCGACCTGGGCCTGATCCCGTTCCAGCGGACGCCGAACTGTGAGCTGTCGCTGCCGACCAAGGTCTCCGAGTACCTGCATGCGGGGCTGCCGCTGGTGACCAGCGACGTGCAGGTGGTCAGCGAGTACGTCAAGCAGCACGAGATCGGCGAGGTGTTCACCTCCGGTGACCCGGATGCCTTCGTCGCTGCGGTCAAGCGGGCCACCGCTCGGCGGCAGGAGCTGTCCGCGCACATCAGCGAGCACATCCTCGACGACCTCTCCTGGGAGCGACAGAGCCGCAAGCTGCTCCAGCTCTACCGGGACATCTCAGGTCTCGCGCCGGCCGCCCCGCGAACGGACGTCCCGTGGACCGTCAAGGAAGGCCCGCTGTCCTTGCTGCCCGGCAAGAGCAGCGAGCGGCGCGAGCTGGAGGCGTGGCGCCCGCTCGGTGCGACCCGGGTCCGGCTCGGCCTCGGCCCGGCGAACTATGCCGGGCAGGCGGCGGCGTTCGCCCAGGCGATCTGCCGCGACAACCCGGACGTGTCGGCAGAGGTGGTGATGAACATGCAGCCGAACTCGCGTGAATATCCGGCCACCATCTACCTCGACGCACAGCGTTACCGCGACCTGGATTTCCAGCTGGAGCAGCTTCGGCGGGTGCTCAGCGCCGGGTACACCCACCTGCTGGTGGACGCCTTCATCCCGCTCTTCGGCAACCTCAACGGTGACACCATCCAGGGCGACCTGGCGGCCCTGCACAAGGCCGGGATCAAGGTGGCTCATCTGGCGCATGGCAGCGAGATCCGCCACCCCGGGCGGCACCGGGCACGGCACGAGTTCTCCCTCTTCGCTGACGCCCCGGAAGGTATCGCGAAGAAGTTGCAGCTGAAGGCGGAGCGAAACCGTCGGGTGGCCGAGGAAACCGGCCTGCCGACCTTCGTCACCACGCCGGACCTGCTGGAGGATCTGCCCTGGGCGACCTGGGCGCCGCTCGTGGTGGACGTCGAGTACTGGGCGTCCGACCGCCCGGTGATGGAGCGGGCCCGGCCGCTGGTGCTGCACGCGCCGTCGAAGCGCTGGACCAAGGGCACGGACCGGATCCTGCCGGCCATGCAGGCGTTGCACGACAAGGGTGCCATCGAACTGCGCCTGGCCGAGGGCGTCGCTTGGTCCGATATGCCTGGGCTGGTCAAGGAGTGCGACATCGTGCTCGACCAGTTCACCACGGGCAGCTTCGGCACCTTCTCCGTCGAGGCCATGGCGGCCGGCAAGCCGGTGGTGGCGTACCTGAGCGACCAGGTCGTCAACACGGTCGGTCCCGATCTGCCGATCGTGAACGCCTCGCCGACCAACCTGACCGAGGTGATGGAGTCCCTGCTCGACGACCGGGACGCCACCGCCAAGATCGGTCTTGCCTCCGTGCAGTACGCCCAGACGTACCACGACGGCACCTGGACGGCTCGCCAGCTCGCCTCGTTCCTCAACAGCTGACGCTGCCGAGGCCTGTTCGATCAGGCTCGCCCGAGCAAGCCTCGGCGCAGCCGGGCGCGGTGTCATGAAACAGGCCCAGGACAACGGCCCGCCGACCGGAAGGTCGGCGGGCCGTTGTGCGTCCGGACTCAGAAGACGGCGCGGACGTACGGGATGCGCGCAGCCACCATCGACACACCGAACGAGATGGCGAGAACGGCCGGGTACACCAGACCGATCACCTCCAGCGATCGGCCGGCCGCGACGTCCGGGATCAGCTGGCGGAAGATCTCGAAGACCAGCAGGTGGATCAGGAAGACCCCGAAGGAGGCGTCGGAGAGGCGGACGACGGTCCGCGCGACCACCGGTCGCCATGTGATGCGGGCTCCGATGCTCACCGCGGCCAGGAAGATCAGCAGGGTGGCTGCGGCGACCAGGGTGCCGGTGGCCATCACCGGGAAGGTGGACTGGAGCAGCCGGTGCCGGGGCGCCACCGCGTACTGCCAGATCACCTCGGCCAGCAGCAGCCCGGCGCCGAGCAGCGCCACCGTGGTCCAGAGCCGGTTGAGCACCACCTTGCGAAGTGCCCAGCCGGCGATGAAGAAGCCGACGTACGGCCACCAGCGGTTCCAGCTGGTGAGGGTGTTCGGCCGGGAGTCACCGAGCAGCAGCGCCCAGCCCGGGATCATGTACGCCACCATCGTCCAGCCCAGCGCCACACCGGCCGTGATCAAAGCACGGTGTCGGCCCCCGGCATGCAGGAACGGTGCCAGCACCGGGGCGATCACGTAGAGACCGGCGATCAGCCAGAGGAAGTACAGCGCGGTGTACACCTTGCCGTCGATCAGCTGCCGGGCCAGGCCACTCGCGGTCACCTCCTCGCCGCGCATCGCCATTCGCACCACGACCACGTAGAGCACGTGCCAGACGATCATCGCTGGCAGGATCCGGGCGAACCGCCTGCGGTAGAAGGCGAGCGGTCCGGCCCGGTGCGCCCGCGGGTCCAGCACGAACGCTCCGCTGATCATGATGAACGCCGGTACGGTCCAGATCGCGCCGATGTCGATCACGGTGGCGATGGACCAGCCGAGGTTCCCGCGCAGATCGTCCTGCCCGACTATGGCGCCGAAGACGTGGATGGCGACGACGCCGCAGATCGCGACGACCCGCAGCACATCCAAGCCGTACTCGCGGGGTGGCCGGGCGGCGGGTACGGTGGGCCCTTGGTCGGATCGGCTGGTGGTGGTCGCCCCGGGGCTGGTCGCCGAGCCCGGGATGGTCGCCGGCACGGGGGCCAGGTTGACAGGCTGTGAGGCAGTCACCGGGACATGCTAGAGGGTCGGGCCGCTGGCTGCTCTCCACCGCGTCCGGCGTCGGGTGGCGCCCCGAGCCGGCTGCCGTACACTCACCCACGCCCGAGTCACTCGCGCGCTCATCAATGGGAGTGGACTTGACGATTGATGGCGAATCAGACACCAGTTCAACCAGGTGATTGCGGGCGTGGTCCCAGCGGGGTGGATGGCGACTGAGCGGCATCGCGCAGGAGTCCCCCGTCCGATGTCAGAGATCGCCCTCGCCGTCAGCGGCTGGGCATCGGCATAGAGGAGAAGGCAGCGATGACTGCGTCGGGGGAAGGCGCGCCGAAGGCGCCCGCCCGGATCGTGATACTCGTCGACAACGGCGTCAACGGTGACTCGCGGGTGCAGAAGACAGCACGTTCGGCGGCTGACGCCGGATGGGACGTGACCCTGCTCGGTTACTCCCCGAACGGGCGGCCCCAGAAATGGCAGATCGGTTCCGCGAAGGTGCAGCTGGTGCGCATGCCCAGCCCCTTGAAGCAGCGCAGGCACGAGCTGCGTCGGCGATGGATCAGTGGGCCGTTGGCGTATCCACCGACCGGTGTGGCCGCTCGTCGGCAGCAGGAGGTTCGTGCCTGGCAAGCCGATCTGAGGGTGCGCCGGGCGTTGTTGACCTCGGAGGGCGGTTCACCCTTGGCCTGGCAGGGGCTGCGGGCGAAGGAGCTCGCCGCTCGGGTGACCCGGAAGTGGGTCTCCCTCAGGCAGCGGCAGTTGACCACTGGGCAGGAGAAGCGCAGCAGGTTGACGACGCCGTCCGACCGTCTCTACACCTGGCTGCAACTGCGTCTGCACGGCGACCGTGCGTGGCGCAGGCTCGAACCACAGTTGTGGGATTTCGAACTCGCCTACGCGGAGACCGTCGACCGGCTCAAGCCGGACATCATCTACGCCAACGACTATCGAATGCTGGGTGTCGGCGCGCGCGCCAAGATCCGAGCGGCGGCGGCGGGTCGCGAGATCAAGTTGATCTGGGATGTCCACGAGTACCTGCCCGGAGTGAAGCCGCGGGCCGACAACGTCCGGTGGATGGTCGCCAACCGGGCGCACGAGAACGAGTACGCACGGCGGGCCGACGTGGTGATCACGGTCTCCGAGCGGCTGGCCGAATTGTTGCAGCGCGACCATGGGCTGCCGGAGCTGCCGTCGATCGTCCTGAACACGCCGCACGCGGCCGACGCGATGAGCGTCCGGGACGCCGGTGCTCCGGATGTGCGCACCAGTTGTGGGCTCGGCCCGGAGGTCCCGCTCGTGGTCTACAGTGGCGCGGCGGCCGCGCACCGTGGCATGGGTGTGATGGTGGAGGCCTTGCCCCGCCTGCCCGAGGCGCATGTGGCGTTCGTCGTCAACGCCCCCACCGGGCCCTACCTCAACAGCCTGGTCGCCCGCGCCCGGGAACTCGGCGTGGCGGACCGTGTGCACGTGCTGCCGTATGTCACGCCGGCCGAGGTGGTCAGCTACCTGTCCACCGCGACCGTGGGCGTTATCCCGATTCACCATTGGCTCAACCACGAGATCCAACTCATCACCAAGTTCTTCGAGTACTCCCACGCGCGGCTGCCGATCGTGGTCAGTGACGTCGAGACGATGGCGGCCACGGTGCGCGAAACCGGGCAGGGTGAGGTCTTCCGGGTCGACGACGTCAACGAGTACGTCAGGGCGGTCGACGCGGTGCTGAACGACCCTGAGCGGTATCGCAAGGCGTACGACGCGATCGACCTGGCGGCATGGACGTGGGAGGAGCAGGCCAAGGTGCAGAACAGCATCTACCGGCGGCTGGTTCCGCAGGATCGGCATCCCGCCTCCTCGCCGTCCGAATAATCCGGTTTGCGTATTCAACCTGACCCGGCTCGGGGGAAGCGTGGATCCCTGCTGGCCGACAGGCAGGCGAACGTTCCGGGTAACATCCGCAGGGCCGTCGAGGGCGAAGGTCGCCTGCCCTTCGCCCCGACCACCCACGCTCAAGGGATAAACAATGACAGATGTCGTGATTCTCGGCCTGGGCTACGTCGGGCTTCCGCTGGCCCGGGAAGCCGTACGCGCCGGCGCTTCCGTCTGCGGGTTCGACGTCAACGAGGGCATCGTGGCCGACTTGAACGCCGGTCGGTCACACGTCGATGACCTGACCGACGCCGACGTGGCCGAGATGCGTGCCGGTGGCTTCACAGCAACCACCGACGAGACCCAGATCGCCTCGGCGGCGACTGCGGTGATCTGCGTACCCACGCCTCTGTCAGAGGATGGCGGCCCCGACCTGACCGCCGTCGAGGCGGCGACGCGGACCGTGGCGCGCAACCTTCGCCCCGGCATGTTGGTCATCCTGGAGTCGACCACCTACCCGGGCACCACCGACGAGGTCGTCCGGCCGCTGTTGGAATCCTCAGGGCTGCGGGCCGGAGTCGACTTCCATCTCGCCTTCTCCCCGGAGCGCATCGACCCGGGCAACTCCCAGTTCGGGCCGCGCAATACGCCGAAGGTGGTTGGCGGACACACGCCAGCCTGCGCTGATCTGGCCGTCAAGTTCTACGGCCGGTTCGTCGACACGGTCGTACGGACGAAGGGCACGCGCGAGGCCGAGATGGCCAAGCTGCTGGAGAACACCTACCGGCACGTGAACATCGCCCTGGTCAACGAGATGGCCCGGTTCTGTCACCAGCTGGGCATCGACCTGTGGGACGTGATCCGGGCGGCCAGCAGCAAGCCCTTCGGCTTCCAGGCGTTCTATCCCGGCCCCGGCGTCGGGGGGCACTGCATCCCGATCGACCCGAACTATCTCAGCCACAACGTCCGGGCAAAGCTGGGCTATCCATTCCGTTTCGTCGAGCTGGCGCAGGAAATCAACGCCACGATGCCGGCTTATGTGGCCCGGCGGGCGCAGAACATCCTCAACGACGCGGGGCTGGCCGCCAACGGCTCGACCATCCTCCTGCTCGGTGTGACTTACAAGCCGGACATCGCCGACCAGCGCGAGTCTCCGGCCGTACCGTTGGCGCGACTCCTGCACGGGCTCGGCGCAAAGCTCAGCTACCACGATCCCCATGTCGAGCACTGGGACGCCTTCGGTGGCAGCGTCCCCCGGGTCGACGACCTGCAGTCGGCTGTCGCTCAGGCGGACCTGGTCATCCTGGTGCAGAGTCACCGGTCGTACGACGTCGACCAGCTTGCCAGCCAGGCGAAGCGATTCTTCGACACCCGAGGTGTGACCACGGGAGACGACGCCTATCGGCTCTGACTCGCCGGCCGCGCCGGCCCCTGACGGAGGGACGAATCCGTCGGTCGGGCCGGCGCGGCGCGATCACCGATCTGCCGGCTGACTCGTCGAGGTGATCTCGACAGGCTGCCGGGTGGACCCGGCTTGCGCCGGGTGCGCCGCGACCCGAACACCCACACGGAGGGTCTCACCCAGTGCCCCGCTCGCGGCACCTGCCGGAGGCGCCGCCCCGCACCGGTGGTGAGGTCGCACAACACCTGACGGTCCGACCGGGTGCTGCCCCGCGGCAGTAATTTGTCTCGATAGGATCTCGCCCGTGACTGCCACCCATGCGTCCGCGACCGGCGACACCGACGCGAACGACGAGATGGCCACATCGGACGATGGCGCTCTGCCCGCCGCTGCACGCCGACCAGGCACTCGACGGGCGGATCTGCTGGCTCTGCTCTTCTTCCTGGCCGGCGCATTCTGGGTGACCGCCCGAGGCTGGCGCGACGTGTCCGGCCGGGTGCTCGGCCGGCAGCCGTTCGACCAGGACTTCAACGAATGGATGCTGGCCCACGCGGCGCACGCGGTGGCTCACCTGGAGAATCCGTTCTTCACGACGTTGCAGAACGCGCCGGACGGCGTCAACCTGATGACGAATGTCGGCATCCAGTTGCCCGGCGTGCTGCTCTCGCCGATCACCCTGCTCGCCGGCGCGCCGCTGTCGTATCTCCTGTTGATCACGGCGAACCTCGCCGGCACCGCCTTCGCCTGGTACTGGGTGCTCGCGCGGCATGTGGTCGCGAGTCGCCTCGCGGCGGCGGTCGGTGCGGCCTGCTGTGCCTTCGCCCCGGCGATGATCTCGCACAGCAACGGGCACCCCCACATCACCGCCCAGTGGCTCGTGCCGCTGATCCTCTGGCGGGTCGTCCGGCTCGTCGGTCAGGCCGGCCGGCCGTTGCGGGACGGGCTCATCCTCGGTGTCCTCGTCTCGCTCCAGTTCTTCGTGAGCGTGGAGATCCTCTTCATTCTCGCGTTGGGCTGTGTCATGGCGCTTCTCGCCCAGGTGCTGTTCCGGCCGCGAGCGACCTTCGCCACCGCGCCCCGCGCATGCCTGGTGCTCGCCGTCGCCGGCCTGTTCACCCTGGCGGTGACCGCATACCCGCTGTGGATGCAGTGGTTCGGTCCGGGGCATCGCAGCGGTCATCCGATCGATCCCGACAACTACGCTCTCCGCCTCGCGTCGTACGTCAACTACGCGACGCAGTCGTTGGGTGGCGGATCGCCGGACCCACGCCGGCTGGCCGCGAACGTGACCGAGGAGTCGAGTTTCTACGGTTGGCCCCTCCTGCTCGTCGTGGCTGCCGTGGTGGCGTGGCTGCGCCGGGAGCACCTGGTCCGGGTGCTGGCGTTCACCGCCGTGCTGTCGGCGCTGCTCTCGCTGGGTAACACGGTGAACTGGGCCGTACGTGGTCCCGGCCTGCCCGGGCCATTCCGGCTGCTCCACGGGCTGCCGGTGGTCGACGCGATGGTGGTGGCCCGGTTCGCGCTGATCACGACGGTGGTCCTCGGGGTGCTGGTGGCCATCGCGGTGGACAGGTTGCTCACCGGTCGGATCCGACGTCGGCTCGGTGTGGTTCCGCTCCGCCCCGTGCTGGCGCTGGCGCTGGCGGCGGCCCTGGTGCCGCTGCTGCCGCTGCCGCTGCCGGCCACCGGGCGTCCGTACGTGCCGCACTTCGTGACCGCCGGCGGATGGCGGGAGTACGTCGCTCCCGGTCGCACCCTGGTGCCGGTTCCGGTCGACAACATGACGTCGGTGCAGTGGGGTGCCGCCTCGAAAGTGGGCTTCGCCGTGCCGCAGGGCTATTTCCTCGGCCCCACCTCGCCGACCGACGACACCGGCCGCTGGGGCGTCGATCCGCGCCCGAGCGCGGTGCTGTGGAGCGAGGTCGCCGAAGGGAAGCGTCCCGCGGGAAGCCCGGTCACCCCTGCGGAGCGGGAGCAGGCGGTCTCCGACGTTCGCTACTGGAAGGCGGACGCGGTGGTGCTGCCCCGGCACCGCCGGCAGGACGCGCTGCGGGCGGTGCTGGACGCCTGCTTCGGGCCGGGCCGGCGGGCGGACGACGTCTGGGTGTGGGACGTCCGGCCGCTGACCCGTTGATCCTCAGACCGGTCCGGCCTTCACGGTCGTCGCCGTCGCCCCTGTCGCTGCGGGCTCCGCGACCCGCTCGGCGTCCGGCCGCGGCGCTCGGGAACGGGCTCCCATCAGCAGCGCCACGCCGATCACCACCGGCAGCCAGATGATCAGGGCAAGGCGGTCGGCCTCCGACGCTTTCGGGTGCGCCACCAGGGTGAGCAGGCCGGTCGCGCCGGTCGTCGCCCACAGCACGGCCGTTCGTACGGGAAGCGCGCGGAACAGCGCCGCGTAGCCGATCACCAGCACCGCCAGGACGGTGGATGCCTGCAACGGCGCGCCGGCGTTCCACCAGTCGTTGAGCTGCGTCGGCCAGAACTCCTGATTGAGCTGGAGCAACCGGCTCCACGGGTCAGGGACGTCGGGACGGGTGAAATGTACGGTGAACTTGTCCTGAAGGGTCTCTGACGCGCCCGGGATGTGCAGCGCCGCGCTGAGTCCCAGCCACACCACCGAGGCCGCCGCCGTGGCCGCGGTGAAGAGCAGTAGCCCCCCGTTCCGACCGGCTCCGCGTCGCCAGAGAAGCAGGACCGCGCCCGCGGCCGTCAGCGCCAGCGACAGCAGCAGCCCGGTGGCCGGCTTGGTGACGGTTGCCGCGAGCAGCGCGGCCAGCATCCCGATGGCGGCGACGCGGCGAGTGCCGCCTGTCGAGGTCGTCCGCAGCAGCGGTACGGCGGCGCAGAGCGCGGCCAGCGCGAACGCGGTGGCACCCGCCTCGCCCAGCAGCCGGGTCAGCCAGAATCCGGTCGGCAGCAGGAACAGCAGCAGCGTCGCGAAGAGCGAACTGACCGCTCCGCCGCCGAGCAGCCGTACGGCCAGCGCGGCCAGCACGCCGGCCAGCACGGCGAGCAGCGCGGTGGCCGCGACCAGGCCGCGCTCGCCGAAGAACCGGACGAGCGGCGCCGCCACGAACGAGTACCCCGGACGGGTGGTGAAGATCCGCTGGTACCGGGCGGGCATCCCGTCCGCCCACCGCCGGGTCTCCGGTGCGCAGGCTGCGGGCCCTGGGCTCGGCATGCCGTAGCGGCAGACCAGCTCGGCCGCGAAGTTGTCGGCCTCCGGCGTCGACCGGCCGGAGATCGTGGCGGCCTGACGCGCGTACCAGTAGGTGTCGGGGTAGGCGTGCTGGGGAGAGGTCTCCCAGCGGACCCACCAGAGCAGGCCGGCGAGGACGACGACGGTCAGCAGCCACAGGACGTGGCGGGGGCGGGTCAGCCGCGTGAGGGCGTGGCGGACAGGGCGCGGACCCGGCCTGCTCGGGCCTGACCGCGGCTCGCCAGGGGTCAACTTCTCGGACATCTGGCCACACTTCCCCTACCGGCTGGGACAAGGGCACGAGGCGCTCGTGAACCACCCAAACCACGTGCGCGTCGGAACGTCTGCCGGGAGGGTACGCTCCGGATCGCCCGGCCGGGGTTGCCCCCCGCACACGGGTACGACGCGAGCGGTCTCGGGGCATTCTTCTCGTACAATCGCTCGGGATCTCGGACCGGTGCCCCGGCCCGTTGGGGAGAGGCGGAGAAGCACACGATGGAGCTCAACGGTGGCGCCGGGATTCCGGGTGCCCGGGGGCGGGTCGTCATGCTGGTGGACAACGGCGTCAATGGGGACTCCCGAGTGCAGAAGGCGGCTCGCTCCGCTGCCGCCGCCGGCTGGGACGTCGTCCTGCTCGGGCGTGCGCCGGCCGGTGGGCAGCCGCAGAGCTGGCGGCTCGGCGACGCCGAGGTCCGACTTGTTCCGATGCCGGAGCCGTTGGCGACTCGCCGGCACGAGTTCCGGCGCGTCTGGCTGCGCCGGCCGCTCGCCTATCCCGCCACCGGTATCGCGGCGCACCGTGCCCAGGCGATGAAGGCCTGGCGTGCCGACCTGCAGGTTCGGCGGGCCCTGCTCAACACCGCTGCCCGTGAGCAGGGCGCGGCTCCCGGTGGGCTCTCCTGGAACCTGCTCCGCGCGGAGGAGAAGCTCGCCGGTCTGACCAGGAAGTGGGTCGGATTCCGCAACCGTCAGCTCGCCCAGGCCCGTAAGAGCCGCAAGCTCACCAGCCCCTGGGACCGGGCCTACACCCGCCTCTGGCAGCAGCTGCGCGGCGACGGCGCCTGGCGCCGCCTGGAGCCGGGCCTGTGGGACTACGAGCTCGCCTACGGTCCGGTGGTCGACGAGTTGGCACCGGACCTGATCCATGCCAACGACTTCCGCATGATCGGCGTCGGAGCCCGTGCCAAGATCCGGGCCGCCGCCAAGGGCCGGCGGATCGCGCTGGTCTGGGATGCCCACGAGTACCTGCCCGGTGTGCAGCCGTGGCGCGACAACGCCCGGTGGCTGCCGGGGAACGTCGGCCACGAGCGGGAGTACGTGCCGTACGCGGATGCCGCGATGACCGTCTCAGGCGGCCTCGCCGATCTGCTGCAACACGAGCACGGGCTGGCGGAGCGTCCCGCGGTCGTACTCAACGCGCCGGCGCTGGAGCCGGCGCCGGTGGACTCCGCCGAGCCGGTACCGGACATCCGCGCGCTCTGCGGAATCGGGCCGGGCACCCCGCTGCTCGTCTACAGCGGGGTGGCCGCGGCCAAGCGGGGACTCGGGGTGATGGTCGAGGCGCTGCCTCGGCTGCCGGAGGCGCACGTCGCGTTCGTGATCAACAAGCCGCAGTCGGCGTACGTCAAGGGCCTGGTCCGCCGGGCCGAGGAGCTCGGCGTGGCCGAGCGGGTGCACCTGCTGCCGTACGTGCCGCATCACCAGGTGGTGCCGTTCCTGTCCGGGGCGCAGGTAGGGGTGATCCCGATCCAGCACTGGCCGAATCACGAGATCGCCCTGATCACCAAGTTCTTCGAGTATTCACATGCGCGGCTTCCGTTGGTCGTCTCCGACGTGCGCACCATGGCCGAGACTGTCCGCGAGACCGGACAGGGTGAGGTGTTCATGGCCGAGGATGTGGCGGACTTCGTTCGGGCGGTCAGCGCGGTGCTGGCCGACCCTTCGCGTTATAGGGCCGCGTACGACCGGCCGGGACTGCTGGCCGGGTGGACCTGGGAGGCACAGGCGGAGGTGCTCGACGCCGTCTACTCCCGGCTGCTGCCCGACGCCCCGCCCCGACCGGCCGCGCCCGCCGCGGGCCCGGCACCGACCTCGGTGGCGGTGGGCGGATGACCGCGCCCGACGTGACCGTGGTGGTCGCGGTCTACAACACCATGCCGTACCTGACGGCCTGCCTGGACTCGCTGGTAGGTCAGAGCATCGGGCTGGATCGGCTGGAGGTCGTCGCGGTCGACGACGGTTCCACCGACGGCAGCGGAGTCGAGCTGGACCGGTACGCCGACCGCTACCCCGGCACGATCCGGGTGTTGCACCAGCCCAACTCGGGTGGCCCGGCGGCACCCAGCAACCGTGCCCTCGACCACGCCCGCGGTCGGTACGTCTTCTTCATCGGCTCCGACGACCACCTCGGCCCGGAGGCGCTGGAGCGTCTGGTGGACGCGGCCGACCGGTGGGACTCCGACGTGGTGCTCGGCCGGATGGTCGGCACCAACAAGCGCTACGTGCACCAGGCCGTCTACGCGCAGACGCAGGAGCGGGTCGACCTCTTCGACAGTCAGCTGCCGTGGTCGCTGTCGAACACCAAGCTGTTCCGCCGCGACCTGATCGAGCAGCACGGCCTGCGTTACCGCACCGACATGCCGATGGGCAGCGACCAGCCGTTCACGCTGGAGGCCTGCTTCCGGGCGAAGAAGATCTCCGTCCTCGCCGACTACGAGTACTACTACGCGGTCAAACGGGACAACGCACAGAACATCACCTACGCGAGCCGCTTCGAGGAGCGGGTGCGTTGCGCCGAGGAACTGGTCGGCTTCGTCGCCGGTCTGATCGAGCCGGGGCCGCGGCGGGACGCGGTCCTGCTGCGCCATTTCAGCTGGGAGGTGGCGAAGCTCCTCCGGCCGGAACTGCTCGACCTCGGTGCCGACGTCCAGGAGCGCGTCCACGACCGGATCCGCAAGCTCGCCGAGGCGTACCTCACCGATCACATCCTGGCTCGGCTGGCACCCGATCTGCGCCTGCGGCTGGCCGTCGCCCGTGACGCCGAGCTCGACCGGCTGCGTGACCTGATCCGGCAGCAGGCCGAGAAGACACCACCAGAGATCAGCGTCGAGGGTGGCCGCTGGTACGCCCACTACGTCGGCTTCCGCGACCCGTCGCTCGGCTACCCCGACGAGTGGTACGACGTGACCGACGACTCCGCGAAGGTGCTGGCCACGCTCACGGCGACCCGGTTGGAGTGGAGGCGGAACACCGCCGGCGAGCGGACGCTCGTGATCAACGCGCAGAGCCGCTGGGCGGAGCTGGCCGACCTGCCCGCCGAGGCGGTTCGGGTCAACGTCGGTGACGTCGCCGGTGTGACGTCGGTCGCCGCTGGTGGGCCCGGTACCGTCGTACGGACGGAAGTTGCGTTGGACCGGCTGCTCGCGGACGTCGCGCCGAACGGGGAGCGTCGGGTGGCGAGGGTCGAGGTGACCGCCATGGGCGGAACCGGCTCCGCGCCGATGCGGACCGACCGGCGGGTCGGTGCGCCTCGACTGCTCGTTCGCCGCGGCGTCCGGGTCCACCTCGTCACGCCCAGCACGAACCACAAGGGCCAGGTGATCGTCGTTATCACGCCGGTGACTCCCCGCCGGGTCCTTGCCCGCCTGCGCCGAATCTGGCCCTCTGGAGGAAAGTAGTTCCATGAACATCTCCGTCGTCGCGCTCGGAAAGATCGGCCTGCCGCTCGCCGTGCAGTTCGCCTCGAAAGGGCACCGTGTAATCGGGGCCGACGTCTCCGAGCGGGTCGTCCAGCTGGTCAACGACGGTGCCGTGCCGTTCCCCGGTGAGACCGACCTGGACGTCAAGCTGAAGGAGGTGGTGGCCGCCGGGCTGCTGTCGGCCACCACCGACACCGCCGCCGCGGTCGCCGAGTCCGAGGCGGTCGTCGTGGTCGTGCCGCTCTTCGTGGACGCCGACGGGGTTCCGGACTTCGGCTGGATGGACGACGCCACCCGGGCCATCGCCCGCGGAATCAAGCCGGGCACCCTGGTCAGCTACGAGACCACGCTGCCCGTCGGCACGACCCGCAACCGCTGGGCCCCGATGATCGAGGAGGGCTCCGGCCTCACCGCCGGCACCGACTTCCACCTGGTCTTCAGCCCGGAGCGGGTGCTCACCGGCCGGGTCTTCGCCGACCTGCGCCGCTACCCGAAGCTGGTCGGCGGCATCGACGAGGCGTCGGCCGAGCACGGCGTGCGCTTCTACGAGGCCGTCCTCGACTTCGACGAGCGGGCCGACCTCAACCGCGCCAACGGTGTGTGGGATCTCGGTTCGGCCGAGGCGTCGGAGCTGGCGAAGCTCGCCGAGACGACCTACCGGGACGTCAACATCGGTCTGGCCAACCAGTTCGCCCGCTTCGCGGACACGGTCGGCGTCGACGTCACCAAGGTCATCGAGGCGTGCAACACGCAGCCGTACAGCCACATCCACCAGCCCGGCATCGCCGTCGGCGGGCACTGCATCCCGATCTACCCGCGGATGTACCTCTGGAACGACCCGTCGGCCACGGTCGTCCGCTCCGCCCGCGAGGCCAACGCGGCCATGCCGGAGTACGCCGTCGACCTGCTCGCCGCCGCGTACGGCGACCTGACCGGTGTGGGCGTGCTCGTGCTGGGGGCGGCCTACCGCGGTGGCGTCAAGGAGACCGCCTTCTCCGGCGTCTTCCCGACTGTCGAGGCGCTGCGTCGGCGGGGCGCGAAGCCGTACGTCTCCGACCCGATGTACACGAACGAGGAGTTGGTGGCGCACGGCCTGCCCGCGTACGACGGCGAGCCGGTGGCCGCGGCCGTGATCCAGGCCGACCACACCGAGTACCGCAGCCTCACCGCGGCCGACCTGCCGGGGGTGACCGTTCTGGTGGACGGTCGCCGGGTCACCGACCCCTCCCGCTGGGAGGGTGTGCGCCGGGTGGTAATCGGCGGCTGACCTGACGGACCCGTCGACGGGCCCCGACCTTTCGGTCGGGGCCCGTCGCGTTGCGTGACTTCCGGCGCACCCGGCGCGACGGCCGTCACTCGTCATCCACCCGTCGGACACCCCGGTAATACCTGTGGCACTTGCCCCGTTTAAGGTCGCAGCGACCCGTATCGGACCTCATCTCATGATGAGCAGACAGGGGAGTGTGTCGTTGTTCAGCAGAGTACGTAGCCAGCAGGGAGTAGCCGTCGTCGGCGTGACCCTGCTGGCCTACGGGATCATGATTCTCTCCGGGGCTCTGGGCTGGGTGATCCCGTTCGCGGTCGCCGCGCTGATCGTGCTGGCCGGTGAGCTCGGCCTGGCCGTCCGCTTCGCCGAGACGGGCGAGCTGCTGGAGAAGGCCGGTCTCGGCTCGGTCTGGCGGTGGATCGTCCGCGACCTCTCCGCCGTTCTGCTGACCGTCACCGCCGTACGCCCCGGAGTCGCCGCCACAGTCGGGGTCCTGTTGTTGCCGGCGGCGCTCTGGACCGTGGCGGTCGGCACGACCACCCTGGGCCGGGTCGTCGACGGACGGGCCGCCACGCCCGCCTTCACCCGCAACATCGACCTCGGTTCGGTGCAGCGGGTGCCGGTCCCGCCCGGCTGGGCCACTCGGGTCACCGGGCTGCGGATGCCACTGCTCAACTTCCTGCTCCTGCCGGCGGCCGTGGTGGCCGCGCTCGTCGACCGGGTCTCGCCTGTGCTGGTGGCCGGCCTGGTGACCCTGGTCGCCGGGATCGTGGCGGGGGCCGTACTGGCGCTCGCCCTGGTGCGCGGTCGTGGCCGCGCGCCGGGGATCCTGCCGGTGGTGCACGCGTGGATGGACCGGGAGCGCCCCGAGGTCGCGCTCTACTTCGCCGGCCCCGCGAAGGACGTGTACCAGGCCAACATGTGGCTCGCTCCCGTGGAGGCCACGGGCCGTCGCGCCGTGGTGCTGCTCCGGCACGAGGACGCCTTCCATGCGCTCGCCGAAACTCGGCTGCCGGTGGTGTGCGTCCCCGCCGGGGTCGATTTCATGAACCTCGACTTCAGCTCCGTCCGCGTCGCCCTCTACGCCGCGAACGTGGGTGCCAACATCCACCTGCTCCGGGAGCCGGGTGTCAAGCACGTCTTCGTGGGTCATGGCGACAGCGACAAGCAGGCGAGCGTCAACCCCTACAGCAAGGTGTACGACGAGGTGTGGGTGGCCGGCCCCGCCGGCCGCGAACGGTACGCACGGGCCGATGTCGGCGTGCTCGACCGGGACATCGTGGAGGTCGGCCGGCCGCAGTTGGCGGGGGTCCACACGTTCGGTTCCGGCGCGACGGGCCGCCGGTTCACCGTGCTGTACGCGCCCACCTGGGAGGGCTGGCTGGACGACGACCCGTACCACACGTCGCTGGTGGCGATGGGTGAGCGCATCGTGTCGGGCCTGCTCGCCGCGAACGTCCGGGTGATCTACAAACCGCATCCGCTCACCGGCAGCCGCTGGAAGAAGGCGCAGGCGGCCAACGACCGGATCGTCGCCATGATCCGGGCGGCCGGTGGGCAGGCGGACGCCACGTCGCTGGCCGGCGACGCCCACCTCGTCGTCACCGGCCGGGTACCGGCCCTGTTCGACTGCTTCAACGTCACCGATCTGCTGATCAGCGACGTGTCCAGTGTGGTCTCCGACTTCGTGCAGAGCCAGCGGCCGTACGTGGTCGCCAACCCGGCGGGCCTGCCGGAGGACGAGTTCCGCCGTTCGTTCCCGACGGCTCGCGCGGCTTACCTGCTCTCGGCGGACTGCGGTGAGCTGGGGAAGATCCTCGACCAGACCCGTTCCGGCGACGACCCGATGGCCGAGGCGCGGCGTGAGCTGAAGGCCTACCTGCTCGGCCCGGACGAGCCGAACCCGATGGAGCGCTTCCGGATGGAGATCGTCCGCCTCTGCGCCTGATCGTCACGCCGGCGGCCGGTGAGCGTTGTCGCTCACCGGCCGCCGGCGTCTTCGTGATCTGGCGGCCGGTGAGCTGATCGCCGGCCGTCGTCGTCGGGCTCAGTCCCGCCGCGGCGGGTTCGCCACGTCGCGGGAGATGACCTCGCCCTTCTCGTCGACCCAGCCCTTCGGCCGGGCCGGGTTGCCGGCCACCAGCTGGTACGGTGCCACGTCCCTGGTCACCACCGAGCCGGCCGCGATCATCGCGTACTCGCCGATCTCCACACCGCAGACGAGGGTCGCGTTCGCGCCGATCGAGGCACCCTTCCGCACCACGGTCGGCGTGATCGTCCAGTCCGGGTTCTGGGCCCGGGGCCGGAAGTCGTTGGTGAAGACGGCGCTCGGGCCCACGAAGACCTCGTCCTCCAGGGTCACACCCTGGTAGACCGAGACGTTGTTCTGGATCTTGACACGGTCGCCGACGGTGACGGTCGCGTCGACGTACACGTTGCGGCCGATGACGCAGCCGGCACCCACCTTCGCCGACGACCGGATGTGCGCCAGGTGCCAGACCTTGGTGCCGTCGCCGACCTGCGCGCCCTCCTCGACGTCGGCGGTGGGGTGGACGAAGACGGAGGGTGCCGGGGAAGTGTTGTCAGTCATCCTTCAACTCGCATCGGGTCGCAGGGTGCGCCGGTGGCGCCGTCGGTGAGCCGCGCCGGCGGGCGCCGGAACCGGTCGGCGGCCGCGCGGATCGGGGCAGCCGCGCGCCCGGCGGGACGCAGCGTGCGGGCCGGGGCGCGGGACCCGGCGTAGCATAGCGGGCCGTCAACCGATCAGCGCGGCCACCGCGTCCACGGCCGGCACGTCCGCCGGCAGTGCCCGCGCCTCGACCACGGCCGCCACCGGCAGCGGGCCGTACAGGTGCGGAAACCGCTGCCCGCCGCGCGACGGCTCCCACCGCAGCCGGTCGCCGAGCCGGGCCGGATCCACGGTGAGCAGGGTGAGCCCGGTGGCCCCGGCGAAGTGCCGGCGGGCCGTCTCCACCAGCTGATCGGGTCCGGACAGATGGATGAACCCGTCCTGGCGGTCCACCGCCGTGCCGTTCAGGTGCCCGGCGGCACGGGCGTCGTCCCACTCGGTCGTCGGCAGCAGCTTGTAGATCACCTGTGCAGCGTACGCGGGACGCCCGCGGGTCAGGTCCGGCCGGCGACGCCCCAGGTACCCGTTTCCCCGGTACCGGCCCGGCGCGCACGCCCGGCCCGGCATGCTCGAAGGCGGAGCGGGTCGCGGAGGGGTGAGCGATGCGGAACTACGACGACGACTGGACCGACAGCCAGCGTGCGCTGTACGACGAGTGCTACCAGGCCGGCGGCGAATGGGCCGAGGACCCGGACACCTCCTCCGACGACGTGCAATACGTGATCAACCTGGCCGAGGGGGACGACGACTCCCTCGGGGACGCGGAACTCGACTACCCGCCCCTGGTCGACGCGGTCACCCAGGCCACCGGGGAGAACATCACGAGCGTGCCGGCGAGCCACGACGACCCGGCCTTCCGGGGCTTCCTGGACGGGGTACGGGACGCCGTCGGAGACGACACCTTCGGTCTCTGACCACCGGCCGGGGACCGGCGCCCACACCTGTCCCGGGCGCCCCACCCCGGGACCGTCGCCGAGCCGGCCGCGCCCACGCCTCGGCCGTCCGGTGCGGCCTGCCACCGGGGCGGCCCTCCCGCCCGCACCGGCCTATCTGCCACCATTCCCAGGACCAACGGTTCGACGGATGGGGGCATGGTGCGGATCCTGCTGGTCGAGGACGATCGTCGGGTGGCCGCCGCTCTGTCGTCCGCGCTGGGCCGCCGTGGCTACGAGGTGGAACATGCGGCCACTGTCGCCGCGGCGCTCTCCGCCGCCCCGTGCGACCTGGTACTGCTCGACCTGACGCTGCCCGACGGGGACGGCACCGACCTGTGCCGGGAACTGCGTCGGCGCAGCAGCCAGCTCGGCATCATCGCGGTCACCGCCCGGGGCGAGGAGCGGGACCGGGTGCTCGGCCTGCGACTCGGTGCCGACGACTACGTGGTCAAGCCGTTCTCGATGGTGGAGTTGCAGGCCCGGATCGAGGCGGTGCTGCGTCGTACGGCGCAGGCCGCGCCGGAACGCAACCTGATAGAGACCGGCTCGGTACGCATCGACGTCTCGGCCCGTACGGTGACCGTCGACGGCCGGGACGTCACGCTCACCCGGAAGGAGTTCGACGTCCTGCTCTCCCTCGCCCGGCAGCCCGGGGTGGCGGTGCCGCGCGACCGCATCCTGCTCGACGCCTGGGGCACCACGTGGACCGACCGGCACACCGTCGAGGTGCACGTCGGCTCGCTACGTGGCAAGCTCGGCGATCCTCGGCTGGTCGAGACCGTACGGGGCATCGGCTACCGGCTCCGGAACGAGTGAGGTGGACCGGTGCGTCGTCGGCTGGTGATCAGCTACCTGCTGCTGATGGTGCTGGTCCTCATCGCGCTGGAGACCCCGCTCGCGCTCATCCTGGCCACCCGGGAGACCGACCGGGTACGCGCCGACCGTCTCGCCGACGCCACCCGGTTCGCGTCGCTCGCCGGGCCGGCGCTGCGCGGCGGAAGCGCCGGACCGCTCCGGAGCGAGCTGCGCAGCTACGACGAGCTGTACGGCATCGGCGCGGTCGTCGTCGACCGGGACCGGGGCATCGTGGTCGCCTCGACGAGCTGGCGTGCCGCGGCGGGCACGACCGAGGCGCGGGACGCGGCCCTCGCCGGGCAGCAGGTCAGCGGCCCGGAGTCGGTGTGGCCGTGGCTGCGCGGGCCGGTGATCGTCGCCGTGCCGATCAACGACGGCGGCGAGGTGCTCGGGGCGGTCGTCACGGCCAGTCCGTCCGCCACGCTACGCCGTACCGTCACCACCTGGTGGCTGCTGCTCGCCGGGATCGGCATGCTCGCGGTGCTGGCCTGCGTACTGACGGCCTTCGGCCTGGCCGGCTGGGTGTTGCGCCCGGTCACCGAGCTGGACGCGGTCACCCACGAGATCACCAAGGGGGATCGCAGCGCCCGGGTGCAGCATCACCTCGGCCCACCGGAACTGCGCCGGCTGGTGGCCAGTTTCAACACCATGGCGGACGCGGTGTCGGACGTCATGGACCGCCAGCGTGCCTTCGTCGCCCACGCGAGCCATCAGCTCCGCAACCCGTTGACCGCGCTGCGGCTGAGGGTGGAGGAGTTGGGCCCGAGCCTGACCGACGCGCAGGGCCGGACCGAGCACCGGCTGGCCCTGGAGGAGACCGACCGGCTCGCGCTGGTGCTGGACGGGCTGCTCACCCTGGCGCGCGCCGAGCGTCAGGAGAACGAGCGGGTCACCGTCGACGCGGCCGAGGTGGCGGCCTCCCGTGTCGCCGCCTGGCGACCGCTGGCCCGCCACCGGTCGGTCTCGCTCGGCCTCGTCACCCGCGACGCGCCGGCGTACGCCCGGACCGTCCCGACCGCCGTGGACCAGGTGCTCGACGCGCTCATCGACAACGCCGTCAAGTTCAGCGGGGCCGGCGGTGAGGTGACCGTGACCGTGGCGACCTGCGACGGGGGAGTGGCGCTCGAGGTGCGGGACAACGGGCCGGGGATGACGGCGAGTCAGCTCGGCCAGGCGACCGAACGGTTCTGGCGGGCGCCGGACGTGCAGAACGTGGACGGCGCGGGCCTCGGCCTGGCCATCGCGGCCGTGCTGATCGACGCGTCGGACGGGCGGCTCACCATGCGGGCGGCAGAGCCCCGTGGCCTGGTCGCCGGGCTCTGGTTTCCCGGTCCGGACGAGGGGCCGAAGCCGCCCGGGCCCGATTCGCACCCGGTGTCGCAGCGGCTGCCGACGGCGGTCCCGGTCGCGCGGCAGCAGTAGGCCGGTCGACCTCGACCGCCGGGCGGCTACCGGCGCCGGGTCAGGGCTTCGCCGCGCGGTACCAGGCGGCCGCGCCGGGATGCAGCGGCAGCGGCGAGGTGGCGATCGCCGAGCGGGGACTCATCCGTCCGGCCGCGGGGTGCGCGGCGGCCAGCTCCGAGCGTCGCTCCATGAGCAGGCGGGTCACACTCCGGACCAGTGACTCGGGCAGGTCGGTGCGGACGATCAGGAAGTTCGGGTCGGCGACCGTGGTGACCGGATCCACCCCGTACACCGAGCGCGGGATGTCCCGGGAGACGTAGACCTCCCCGTAGCGTTCCCGCAGCGGTTCGGTCCAGTCGCCGAGGTCGATGATCCGGGTGGGGCTGCCCGCCGCCAGGTCGGCGATGGCCCGCACCGGCAGGCCGCCGGAGAAGAAGAACGCGTCGATCCGACCGGATCGCAGCGCGGCCACCGACTCGTCCAGGTTGAGCCGAGCCCGTTGGATCAGATCGCCGCTCAGCCCGGCCACGTTCAGCAGGCGGGTCGCGGTGATCTCGGTCCCGGAGCCGGCCGGGCCGAGGGAGACCCGCCGACCGCGCAGGTCGGCGATCGTGTGCACCGGGCCGACACCGGACGCGACCAGATGCAACTGGTCGTCGTAGACCCGGGCGATCGCCGCCACCCGGGGGTCCGCGCCGGGCTCCGTCGGCAGCACGTCGGCCTGGGTGAAACCGAGCTCGGCCTCGCCGGAGCCGACCAGGCGTACGTTCTCCGCCGAGGCGGCGGTCACCACGACACTGGCCCGAACCCCGGGCAGCTCCCGGTTGAGGATGGCGGCCAGCGACTCACCGAACGCGTGGTAGACGGCGGTCGGGCTGCCCGTGGCGATCCGGATCGTCACCGGCTCGCCGGGCGTGTCCCGGCATCCGGCGAGGCCGACGGTCACGGCGAGCAGCACCGCCAGCAGCGCTGCGGGTGGGGCGGCGCGCCCGGGCCAGGTACGACTCACGGGCTGCACTGTGCGCCGGGCGTCCGGGCCGGCGCAACCCCCGCCGCTCCGGGTGTCGCCTGGCCGTACGGCTCGATGTGGCGCTCACCCGGCGTGCCCGGTGCCGGCTCGGCGGCCGCTCGGGAAGCTCAGCCGGCCAGGGTGAAACGGCTGCGGTAGGCGCGCGGCGACAGACCGGTGGTGCGCTTGAACGCCACACTGAGCGCGCTCTCCGAGCCGTACCCGACCGCCCGGGCGATGCTGGCCAGGGTGTCGTCGCCGCGGCGGATCCGGTCGGCGGCGAGTTCGATCCGCCAGCCGGTGAGGTACTCCAACGGGCCCCGGCCGACGACCTCCTTGAACCGGGCGGCCAGCGTGGACCGGGAGACCGCGGCGACCCGGGCCAGCTCGGCCACGGTCCACGGCTGCGCGGGGCGGGCGTGCATCGCCCGCAGCGCGGGGCCGAGCACCGGATCGGCGAGGCCGGCCAGCCAGCCGGAGCCGCCGGTGCGGGCCAGGTGCAGGCGCAGCACCCGGATCAGCATGACCAGGGCGAGATGCTCGGCGACCAGGGTGCCGCCGAGCGGCGCTCCACGCAGCTCGGTGTCGATCTCCTCGACGGCCCAGCGCACGGTGGCGGCCTCCGGCGTCGCGGCGGGCACGTGGATGACCGGTGGCAGCGCGTCCAGCAGCAGGGTACGGGCGCGTTCGGTGAAGGAGAACGCGCCGCCGATGAGGAACACGTCGGTCCCGGTGCCGGCCCGGGCCACGCCGTCGACGGCCGCCTTGAAGATCGGCCCGGCCGGTACCGGTGGGATGTCCGGGTCACCGGCCAGGGTGAACGCCCGCGGCCTGGTCAGCAGGAAGCAGTCGCCCGCGGTCAGGACCACCGGCTCGGGCACGCCGTCGACCCGTAGCAGGCAGCCGCCGCGCCGCACGGAGTTGAACTTCACGCCGGCCGGCGGGTCGAAGCGGACCGCCCAGCGGCCGCCGGCCGCCAGCGCGGCGGAGAGCTGGCTGGTCGCGCCGACGAGCGCGAGCACGTCTTCCAACGGGTCCACGTACGCTCCTCTGGACGCTGACTAAAGGGTGGCGGACTCTAAAATACAGACAGTCCGAGAGTTCGTTCGTAGCGTGGCTACCATGACCGCCGAGACACGACTCAGCACCCCGTTCAACGCCCGTACCACCGCCGCCGAGATCCTCGACGGCGTCGACCTCACCGGTCGCCGGATGATCGTCACCGGTGGCGCCTCCGGTATCGGCGTCGAGACCGTCCGCGCCCTGGCCGGGGCCGGGGCGGAGGTCACCGTCGCCACCCGCAACCCGGCCGGCGCCGACGAAATCGTGGCCGAGTTCGCCGGGTCCGGCCCCGGCGTCGTACGGGCGGTCGCCCTCGACCTGGCCGACCTGGCCTCGGTGGACGCGTTCGTCGCGGCCTGGGAGGGCCCGCTGCACGCGCTCGTCGCCAACGCCGGGATCATGGCGATCCCGACCCGGCAGCTCGCCCCGCAGGGCTGGGAACTCCAGCTCGGCACCAACTACCTCGGCCACTTCGCGCTCGCCCGCGGCCTGCACGACAACCTGCGCGCCGCCGGCTCGGCCCGGGTGGTCGTCGTGAGTTCCGGCGCGCACCGGCGGGAGCCGTTCGACTTCGACGACCCGCAGTTCGCCCGGCAGCCGTACGACCCGTGGTCGGCGTACGGCCGGTCGAAGAGCGCGGACGTGCTGCTCGCCGTGGGCATCGCCAAGCGGTGGGCCGCGGACGGCATCGTCGCCAACGCGCTCAACCCCGGGTTCATCAACACCAACCTCCAGCGCCACATGACCGAGGAGACGCTGCGGTCGTTCGGAGTGTTGGACGAGGCGGGCAACCGGATCGACCTGCCGTACTACAAGACACCCGCGCAGGGAGCGGCGACCACGGTGCTGCTGGCGGCGTCCCCACTGCTCGAAGGGATCACCGGCCGG
Source organism: Micromonospora sp. NPDC023737 (assembly GCF_040639715.1). Taxonomy (NCBI): domain Bacteria; kingdom Bacillati; phylum Actinomycetota; class Actinomycetes; order Micromonosporales; family Micromonosporaceae; genus Micromonospora; species Micromonospora sp. NPDC023737. The sequence goes on along the minus strand of NZ_JBFAAL010000001.1, from coordinate 122,002 downwards.
TACTTCACCGACAACCAGGAGACCGAGGTGGTGGCCGGTGGCCCCGAGGCGACCCACGGGGTGGCCGCGCACGCGTTGGACCCGGCGGCGGCCGACCGCCTCTGGGCGTACGCGGAGCAGGCCCTGAAGTCCCGCTGACCGCCCCGGTCAGGCCGACTCGGCGGCCGGCGCCGGCGCCAGCGCGGTGTGCTGGAGGATCCGGCGCCGGTCCGGGCCGTCGGCCACGCTGACCAGGAAGCAGCCGGTGCCCGGTCGAAGCTCCGCCGGCACGCGGAGCAGGGCGGCGCTGCGGATCAGCACGGCGGCCAACTCCCGGTCGGTGAGCCGTACGCCCAGGATGTGCCGGCGGACGTGCCGCCCTCCGGCGAGCAGCGCCGAGCGCCAGGCCGCGGCGGCCAGCCGGGGCACCCAGATCCGGCGCAGAGTGGACGCGCCGGGCACCGGAGCGGCGAGCAGCTCGCGGCGTCCCTGCCACCAACCGGCCTCCATCAGACGCGAGTAGCGCACGCGGTGCGTCGGCGGCACCCGGAGCCGGTGCAGTTCGTAGCGGCGGCGCAGGCCACCGAAGGTCATATCGTGCTCGACGGGAACGTCCAGCCGCTCCAGCAGCTGCCGCATCCGTTGGGCGGCGTCCTCCCGGTTGAACTCCACCGTCGAGGCCGGAAACCGGCCTGCCGCGCGTTGCGGGCGGGATCCGGCCGGCGGTGGCATGCAGCGCAGCAGGCAGGCGGCCTCGAACGCGTCGGCCAGGGTCAGCCAGTCCAGCGGGGGCGGCGTCGCCGTGCGGCGCGGCCGTTCGAGTAGGGCGGGTTCGCGGGCCAACGGAGGTGCTCCCTTGCCGGAGTCGGGGTATTCCTACCGTGACCGGTACGCGCCGGACACGGAACCGATCCGGCCCAGCCTTGAGGAAATCTTGCGCACGCCCGGAGGGACCGTGGGGGGAACCCCGCAGCAGCTGCGGCGATGGTCCCCGGCAGGCTCTTACAGCTGCGTGACCACCAGATCAACCTGTCGTGGCCGGCCGGTCGGCACCGGCTGCTCCACCACGGTGTACTTCAGGTCCCGCAGCGCGCCGATCAACTCGTCGGCGGTACGCGGCCGCACTCCGGCGAGCAGCAGGTCGCGGACCAGCCGCCCCTTGGTCGCCTTGTTGAAGTGGCTGACCACGGAGCGGACCGGCACCCCGTCCACCTCGCGTTCGTGCAGCACCCGCACGGTCACCGCCCGGTCGGCGACGTCACCACGTGCCGCCCACGTCGCCGCGTACGCGCCGGAGCGCAGGTCGAGCACCGGTCGGTCACCGGCCGCCTCGCTCATCACCGGCCCCAGCACCCGCCGCCAGTACGCCGCCAGCGCACCCGGCCCCGGCAGCTTCGAACCGATGGGGCAGCGGTAGGGCGGAATCCGGTCGGTGAGGCGTACGGCACCCCAGAGCCCCGAGCTGATCAGCACCGAGCGGCGGGCCGCGCGGGTGGCGTCCGGCGGCAGCGACGGGAGGTCCAGCGCCTCGTAGAGGACCCCGGTGTAGATGCGGGCGGCCGGTGCGGTGGCGATCTGCGGCAGCCGCGCGTTGCGCCGGAGTTCGTCCCGCTGACCCTCGCTGAGCCCGAGCACGGCCCGGGCCGCCGCCTCGTCCGGCCCGCCGCAGAGGGCGACCAGCGCCGCGAGCACCTCCGCGCGGGCCGGGTTCAGCTCCGGCAGGGAGAGCCTGTCCAGGTCGAGCCGCCGGCCGGTGCCGGCGTCGGCCTTCCCCTCGGAGGGCGGTAGCAGGATGAGCACCCGGTGAAATCTACCGCCAGGGCCGCAACGGAGTCGCCGGGTGGTAGATGCGGTAGTCGCCGACGTCCCGTACCGGTGTGGTTTCGACCCGGTCGCCCAGCAGCCCCCGCAGGTGCCGCTCCGCCGGCGAACCGGCCTCCACCACGTAGCCGGGCCGGTCGGCCCGTCCCACCTGCCGCCAGTACGGCGGGTACCGGTTCTGCCCGGGCATCAGGGTGGCGTCGACCACCCCGCAGATCACGTCCTCGTCGGTGTTGAAGACGAGCCGGTTGCAGACCCAGTAGTCCGCGTACACCTCGTGGGGACCGTCGGCGCGCAGCGCGGTTGCCAACTCCCGGGCCTCCCGCTCCTCGATGCGGGACGCCCGCAGACCGGTCGCGGCGAACTGCACGGTGACCACCAGCATGGCCGCCGCGAGCCCGGCCAGCACTCCGGTCGCCACCGCGCCGGTGAACCGGCCGAGCGCCCCCACCGTCCCCCGCCAGCAGGCCTCCGCCGCCAGCCAGAGCGGCCAGAGCACCGTCGGCAGGGAGAGTTGGAGCACCGCCAGGTACCGGGCGTTCGCGAGCGGGTCGGTGGCGGAGAGCGGGCTGCGCACGTACGACAGCAGCGTGAGCACCGCACCGAGGACCAGTGCGAGATGCGCGACCCACCGGACCCGCACCGCGCGGGGCCCGCCCGCGGTGCGCCGGTACGCGATCAGCGCGAACGCCGCCGAGACGACGAGCAGCAGCGGGTAGATCGCCCCGAACCATCGCTGCGACGCGGTGCAGCCGCCGATCGGGCAGAGGCCGCTGGCCAGCGGCACCCCCTCCAGCACGCCGCCCTGCAGCCGCTGCGACCACGGCGGTGACGGGCCCGCCCGGGTACTGATCTCCCGGAACACCGACAGTGAGTCCTCGCCGGGCGGCGCGACGAGGTTGTCCCAGATCATCGGAGCGGCGCCGACCGCGAAGCCGACGACCAGCAGCACCCCGGCCCAACCGAGAAGGTGCCGGCGCGCCGCGTAGAGCAGCAGCAGTCCGGCCACCGCCAGGTACGGCACGATCAACCAGTCCGACCAGAGCGCCAGGCCGGCGAGCAGCCCGAAGAGCCCGACGGCCAGCCGGCGGCGCCGGATCGTGCCGGTGGCCAGCCCCACCGCGATCAGCAGCATCAGCAACACCGCCGCCTTGACCTCGGCCCGGCCGCCCACCACGGTCAACTGGTCACGGACGACCCGTTCGGGACCGAGCGCCAGCAGACCGACCACGAACGCGGCGAACCAGGGCGAGCAGATCCGTCTCATGAGCCGGTGGATCAGGTAGAGGAAGATCGCGTAGAGGACGAGCATCGGCAGCCGCAGGACCGGCCAGCTCGGACCGGACAGCGCGATCAGCGGAGCGGCGAGGTACGACTCGAGCATCCCCATGTAGCGCTGGCCGTACAGGAAGACCGGATGCGCCCGGCCCTGCGCGATGTGCAGGGCGGCGAGACCGAACGTGGCCTCGTCGCTGTTCGAGACCGGCACCGTGAGCAGCGTCAGGACCAGCCGGTAGCCGAACCCGGCCAGGCCGAGCAGCAGCGCGACCAGCGCCGGCCGGTCGAGCCGCCGACGCCGGCGGTGCTGCACTGGTTGCGACACGACCACGCCCCCGTCGTCGTCCCGACCGGAGTGTTTCACGTCTGCCCCGGTGGGCGTGGTCGATCGGGGCAGACCCGTCGGGCTGCGATCGCCCGCGTGGCCGCCGCCACATCGGTGTGGCAGGGTGTCAGCGTGCCACCGACCCCCACCGGCCAGCTGGCCGTTCCACGCCTGCACCGGGCGGCGCGGATCGAGGATGCCGTCCACCAGTTCTTCGAGCGCCGGCTGCGGCGCACGGGCTGGCGGATCAACATCGTCGCGTACACCTGCTACGGCGCTCCCGGCTGGGTGCGGGTGATGTGCCGGGTGCTGATCGGCCGCCCGGACACCCGCCAGCGGGCCCGGCTGGAGAAGGTCCGTGGCTGGCGCAGCTTCACCACGCTCCCGGCGAAGCACGTGACGGTCACCGTCGAGGCGGGCGGGGTGCGGCACGAGACGCAGACGGACCGCAGCGGGTTCATCGACACCGTGGTCGAGGCGGAACTGCCGCCGGGCTGGGGCACCGTACGGCTGAGCATGCCGGACGCCGAGCCGGTCGAGGCGCCCGTCCGCATCCTCGACCCGGCCGTACGCTTCGGCATCCTCTCCGACATCGACGACACGGTGATGGTGACCGCGCTACCCCGGCCGCTGCTCGCCGCCTGGAACACGTTCGTGCTCGACGAGCACGCCCGGGCCGCCGTGCCCGGGATGGCCGTGCTCTACGAACGGCTGGTCACCGCGCATCCGGGCGCACCCGTCTTCTACCTCTCCACCGGCGCGTGGAACGTCGCGCCCACGCTCACCCGGTTCCTGTCCCGGCACCTCTACCCGGCCGGTCCGCTGCTGCTCACCGACTGGGGGCCGACGGCCGACCGCTGGTTCCGCAGCGGCATGGAGCACAAGCGCAAGACCCTGGCCCGGCTGGCCCGCGAGTTCCCCGACGTGCGCTGGCTGCTCGTCGGCGACGACGGCCAGCACGATCAGGAGATCTACCGCGAGTTCGCCGCGGCCCACCCGGAGAACGTGGCCGGGGTGGCGATCCGCCGCCTCTCGCCGGCTCAGTCGGTGCTCGCCGGTAGCCTGCCCGCCCCGGCCGAGCGTCCGCACGCGTCCGGGCCGGCGGGGCAGCGGTGGTTCTCCGCCCCGGACGGCGCCGGCCTGTGGAAACTGCTGGACGAGGCGGACCTGGTCTGACGTACGCGTGCGGCGATGGCGCGTCGTGGCGTGGCGTCGTGCCGTCATCGGTGCCACCGCCGGGTTGATCATCTTCGGTATCCTCTGGCGGGTCGGCGGGCGACGAGGAGGACGGCATGGACGTCGAGGACGGCAAGACCGCGCCCAGGGATGCCACCTGTTACCACTACGGGATCAACCTGCCGTTCGGGGAGGGGCAGGGCGATGTGGCCGCGCTGCTGCGGCACGTGGCGAACTCGATCGACGATCTCGCCGCGTACGGCCCGGTCGACATCGCCGGCCTGATGTACAGCAACAACGAAGTGAACGAGCACGGTGAGTGGCCGAGCATGACCGTCTTCTACCGGCTCGACTAGATGGCGAGGCATCGACCGGGACTCGATCGAGGACTCCTCGTGGCCGCGACGTGACCGGTCGGACCGAGCTGCGCCGGCTTCGTGCTGTCGCGGTGGGGTTCGTGTTGATCGGGCTCCTCGGCACGTTCGGCGCGACCACGCTTTTCGTGCCGGCTTGGCGGGCCGCGCACGAGGGCGGCCGCACGGGAAGTTTCGTCCTGACGGAACCGATCTCGTGTGACAGGCGGCAGACGCCGCGGCAGCGATGCGGCTGGTTCGGCGACTTCCTCAGCGACGACGGTTCCGTCGTGCGACGTCATCGGGAACTCGCCGGCGGGCTGCCGCCGGGTGCGGAGATCGGCGACGCCGTTCCCGCTCGCGACACCGGTAGCTGGACCCAGATCTATCAAGGCGGCGACAGTCAGGCGTGGCGGGAGCCCGCCGGGTTCCTGGCGGCTTCCGCGGCGCTTCTGGTCTCTGGGTTCGTCTTGGTGGTGCCCTGGCGCCGACGTAGGGACAGGTGACGATCGATGATGTCGGCGGGGGTTATGAGGTCTGCCCTCAGTAGGGTCACTGCGATCCTGATGTCGATGGTCTGTGTGACCGCGGGCGCGCTTCTGGGCGCCTGTAGTTCGCCGCCGAGCGTGCCGATCGTCATCGGCGACATGGCTGGTCGCTGGTGTTCCGATGAGGGCGACAGCTTGTCGCCGGCGGAATCCGGAGACTTCACACTGGACGATCTCTCACCCGCGTTCTTCACCCTCTTCGATTTGGACGAGGGGTACGTAGAGGAGTTCATCATCAAGCGCGACTTCGGCGGCGAGGTCCCCACCGCCGGCAGCGGCACCTGGGAATTCGACCCGGGCTCCGATTCACCTGGCTTGTGGTTGAACTTCCAATCCCTCGGCCTGTCCAAGGAAGTTTGGGACATCGAACTGTCCGCTCGGCGTGACGACCAGCGGCGCGCCGGGTTGTACGGCTACGAAATCGACCCGGACCTGGGCTACACCGTCAAGTTCCTCAAGTGCGGGTGATGGCGGTGGACGAGCCGCGGAGAGGTTCGGTGGCTGAATGTCCGTTGGCCTAGCGGAGTTTCTCAATGTGCTCGGCCTGCTCGCCGCCGCCGTCTGCTTCGCTCCTGTGTTCCGGTCGATCGTCGTCCAGCAGGTCCTACGCAGATCCGCTCCGAAGGACAGGGATTCGGTTCGGGTTCACACGTGACGGTCAACTCGCCTTCCATGAAATCGGGGTATCCGCGCGCCTGCGACACCCCGACATCCAGGAAGGCGAGTCGATCAACGGCGGGAGATGGACTAGCCGGAGATCAGGCGGCAGGGCGGAGCCAGAGCACACCGAGCGGCGGCACCTGGAGGGCGGCGGACGCCGGTAGGCCGTGCCACGGCACGTCCTCGGCGCGCACCTCGCCCATGTTGCCGACCCCGGAGCCGCCGTACGGCTGGGCGTCGGTGTTGAGGATCTCCAGCCAGCTGCCGGTGGCGGGCAGGCCGATCCGGTAGTCGGGCAGCGGCTGCGCGGAGAAGTTGGCCACGCAGACCAGCGTCTGCCCGTCCGGGGCGATCCGGATGAACGAGACGGTGTTGTTGGCGACGTCGTCGCCGGCGATCCAGCGGAACCCGGCCGGGTCGGTGTCCTGCGCCCAGAGCGCCGGGGTCTCCTGGTAGCGGCGGTTCAGGTCGGCGACGAGGCGCTGCACGCCGGCCCGCGCCGGGTCGTGCGGCAGGTACCAGTCGAGGCCGCGCTCCTCACTCCACTCCCGGTCGTCGCCCAGCTCGCAGCCCATGAAGAGCAGCTGCTTGCCCGGGTGCGCCCACATGTACGCCAGCAGCGCACGGACGTTCGCGAGCTTCTGCCAGGTGTCGCCGGGCATCTTGCCGACCAGCGAGCCCTTGCCGTGCACCACCTCGTCGTGGCTGATCGGCAGCACGTAGTTCTCGCTCCAGGCGTACGCCAGGGAAAAGGTCAGCTGGTGGTGATGGTGCTGGCGGTAGATCGGGTCCTTCGAGGTGTAGAGCAGGGTGTCGTGCATCCAGCCCATGTTCCACTTGAATCCGAAACCGAGCCCGCCGTCCGAGGTCGGTCGGGTCACCCCCGGCCAGGCCGTCGACTCCTCGGCGACCATCAGCACCCCCGGGTGGTGCTTGTAGACGGTCGCGTTGACCTCCTGGAGGAAGGCGATGGCCTCCAGGTGCTCCCGGCCGCCGTACTGGTTGGGCGCCCACTGCCCCTCCGGCCGGGAGTAGTCCAGGTAGAGCATCGAGGCGACCGCATCGACCCGCAGCCCGTCGACGTGGAACTCGTCGAGCCAGTAGAGCGCGTTGGCGACCAGAAAATTGCGCACCTCGCGGCGGCCGAAGTCGAAGACGTACGTGCCCCAGTCGGGGTGCTCGCCCCGGCGCGGATCGGGATGCTCGTACAGCGGGGTGCCGTCGAAGCGGGCCAGGGCCCACTCGTCGCGGGGGAAGTGCGCCGGCACCCAGTCGAGGATCACGCCGATCCCGGCGGCGTGCAGCCGGTCCACCAGGTGACGGAAGTCGTCCGGGTCGCCGAAGCGGGACGTCGGCGCGTAGTAGCCGCTGACCTGGTAGCCCCAGGAGCCGCCGAACGGGTGTTCCATCACCGGTAGGAACTCCACGTGGGTGAAGCCCAGCCCGGTGACGTACTCGGTCAGCTCCTCGGCCAACTCCCGGTAGCCGAGACCGGGCCGCCACGAGCCGAGGTGCACCTCGTACACGCTCATCGGCTCCTGGTGCGGCTGCGTCTTCGCCCGCCGGTCGAGCCAGGCGGCGTCGGACCATTCGTACGTCGAGCGGTGCACCACCGACGCGGTGGCCGGCGGCACCTCCGCGTACGCGGCGAGCGGGTCGGCCTTGTCGCGCCAGCGTCCGTCGGCACCCAGCACCCGGTACTTGTAGTGGGCCCCGACCGACACCCCTGGCACGAAGATCTCCCACACCCCGCTGGCGCCGAGCGACCGCATCGGCCAGCCGTCGTCCGGCGCCCAGCCCGCGAACTCGCCGATCACCCGCACACCGCGTGCGTTCGGCGCCCACACGGCGAACGCCACACCCTCGTCGAAGACCCGCGCGCCGAGCACCTCCCAGAGCCGCTCGTGCCGCCCCTCGCCGATCAGGTGCAGGTCCAGTTCGCCCAGGGTGGGCGGGTAACGGTACGGGTCGTCGTGCGTCGTACCGTCGACCTCCACCCGGTAGTCGAGTACGGTGCCCGGCACGGTGGTCTCGAAGACCCCGGCGTCGTGGACCCGCTTCATCGGGTGCCGCTCGCCGTCGACCAGCACGGCCACGTCGGCCGCGCCGCGGCGCAGCGTACGGATGGTGGTCCGGCCATCGGCCGGGTGCGCGCCGAGCACGGAGTGCGGATCGTGGAAGTTCCCGGCGATCAGCTGGTCCATCGGAGGTCGTCCTTCTGGGCGGGAGCGGTCGGGGCGGTGCCGCCGGAAAGGTCGTCGGGAACGGACTCGGTGGTGAGTTCTCCCGGGGCGGTGGCGAACTCGGCCGGCGTCTCCGGTGGGACCGGGCGGTGCACGGTCAGCACGTGCGCGGGCTGCAGGTACGGGTCGAGCCGCACCGCGTTGCGCTGCCCCCAGTCGTAGCTGGCGCCGGTCAGTTCGTCGTGCACGGTGAACCGCTCGTGCCAGTCGAGGCCGAGCGCCGGCATGTCCAGCGTGGTGTTGCCCCACTGCACCTCGCCCGGGTCGAACGAGCAGACCACGATGACCGTGTCACCGGTGTCGGCGTCCCGTTTGGACCAGCAGAGCAGCGCCGGATTGTCGATGTCGTGGAAGCGCAGGTTACGCAGCCGGTGCAGGGCCGGATGCTCCCGGCGTACCCGGTTGAGGACGGCGACGAACGGGGCGAGGGAGCGGCCCTGCTCCTGCGCGTCGGCCCAGTCGCGGGGACGCAGCTCGTACTTCTCGTTGTCCAGGTACTCCTCGGCGCCCGGGCGGGCCACGTGTTCGAACAGCTCGTAGCCCGCGTACATGCCCCAGGAGGAGGAGAGCAGCGCGGCCAGCACCGCCCGGATCTTGAACATCGGCGGACCGCCGTGCTGCAACGTCTCGTGCAGGATGTCGGGGGTGTTCGGCCAGAAGTTCGGGCGCATGTAGTCGGCCGCCGCTACCAGCTCCTCGCAGTACGCCCGCATCTCCGCAGCCGTGGTCCGCCAGGTGAAGTACGTGTACGACTGGGTGAAGCCGATCCTGCCGAGGCCGTGCATGATCGCCGGCCGGGTGAACGCCTCGGCGAGGAAGAGCACGTCCGGCTCGACCCGCTTGACCTCCCAGATCAACCAGTGCCAGAAGTCGAACGGCTTGGTGTGCGGATTGTCCACCCGGAAGATCCGGATGCCCTCGCCGACCCAGTGCAGCACCACCCGCAGGATCTCCGCCCGGATGCCCTCCGGGTCGTTGTCGAAGTTCAGCGGGTAGATGTCCTGGTACTTCTTCGGCGGGTTCTCCGCGTACGCGATCGTGCCGTCGGCCCGTGTGGTGAACCACTCCGGGTGCTCGGTGACCCACGGGTGGTCGGGGGCGCACTGCAACGCCAGGTCCATCGCCACCTCCAGGCCCTGCTCGGCCGCGGCCGCGACGAAGTCCCGGAAGTCCTCCGCCGTACCCAGGTCGGGGTGGATGGCGTCGTGGCCGCCCTCCGCCGCGCCGATCGCCCACGGCGAGCCGACGTCGTCCGGCCCGGCGGTGAGCGCGTTGTTTCGGCCCTTGCGGTTGACCCGTCCGATCGGGTGGATCGGCGGTAGGTAGAGCACGTCGAAGCCCATCGCGGCCACGCCCGCCAGCCGGTGGGTCGCCGTGGCGAAGGTGCCGGAGCGGGCCGGCGCGTCGACCGTGGCCGGCACCGCGCCCTCGGAACGGGGGAAGAACTCGTACCAGGCGGAGAAGAGCGCCCGCTCCCGGTCCACCCAGAGCCGGTACTCGTCGCCGGCCGTCACCAGCTCCCGCACCGGGTACGCCCAGAGCAGGTCGGCCAGCTCCAACGCCGGCTCGACCCGCTGCGACAGCTCCCGGTCGGTGTCGCGCAGCGCGGCAGCCGCCCGGGTCACCCGCTGCCGCTGCGCCGCCGGTACCCCCGGCGTGGCCGCGTCCAGCAGCTGCGCGCCCTCGGCCAGGTCGTTGGCGAGCTCCGCCGGCCCCTGCCCGGCCGCGAGCTTCTTCGTCACCGCGTTCTGCCAGGTGAGGTACGGGTCGTGGAACGCCTCGACGTGGAACGACCAGTCACCCACCACGTCCGGCCGGATGACGGCGTGCCAGCGGTCCTGTCCCGGCTCGCCCGGGTGCATCCGGGTGAACGGCCGGGTCGCGCCGTCCGGGCCGGACCACACCACGTTGCAGCCGAGCGCGTCGTGCCCCTCCCGGTAGGCCCGCGCCGCCACCGGCACCAGCTCGCCGACGACGGCCTTCGCCGGGTAGCGACCGCACGAGACGACGGGGGAGACGTCTTCGATCGGGAACCGTCCACTCACCCCGCCAACCTACTGTGCGAGTTCCGCTCGCGCGCGGCAAGCACGTCGGTCCGGCCAGCACCGCGGCCTCCACCTGCCCCGGCGCACCGATCAGCAATGCTGACGAGAACAGATCGTCCTGGCTCTCGTCTCGCCCATCCTCAACCGTGGATCATCCCGGTCGAGATCAGTAGCCTCCCCTTCATGATCGAACGGGTGAGGCTCGCGGTGGTGGGTGTCGGTAACAACACGTCGGCGCTGGTGCAGGGGATCGCCCTCTACCGCCAGACCGGCAGCCTGGTGGGTATTCGCCGGCCGGTGATCGACGGGCTCGGCGTGGCCGACATCGACTTCGTCGCGGCCTTCGCCATCTCCGAAGAGAAGATCGGCAGGGGCTTGACCGAGGCGATCTTCATGCCGCCCAACAACTTCCCTGCGCTCGACTGTGATCTCCCCAGCGCGGCCGTCCCAGTCACCAGGGGTCTCGTCGACATGAGCGAGGTGGATCGGGTGGCGGCGAAGCTCGCCGGGGCAGAGGTGCTGCTCTACTCGGCACCGAGCGGTCGGCCGGAGACGGCCCGGGCGTACGCCGAAGCCGCGTACCGCGCAGGTGTCGCCTTCGTCAACACCACGTCCGACCCGATCGCCCGTGACGCAGAGTTGATGAACAGGTTCACCGCTGCCGGTCTGCCGCTGCTCGGTGACGACCTGGCCAGCCAGTTCGGCACGTCTGTGGTGCACGACGCGTTGCTGCGTCTGCTGGCGGAGCGGGGCCTCACCCTGGTCAGTTCGTATCAGGTCAACCTCGGCGGTACCGAGGACTTTCGTAATCTGGTCGAGAACCCCAGTTCCAAGAAGCAGTCCAAGCTCAACGCGTTGTCGGCGTCCGACAAGGTCGAGCTGGCCCCGCTGGGATACCTGCCGCAGCTGAGATCGCAGAAGGTGGCGCACCTCAACGTTGAGGCACAGGGTTGGGGTGAAACAGCGGTCAGCCTCGACCTGAAACTCACGGTGCACGATCCGAGCGGCGCCGCCGGCGTCAACATCGACCTCGTTCGGATCGCGGCCGGCGCGCTCCGAAACGGGCACGGCGGGTATTCGGCCGAGGCGACAGCGCTGTTCAAGTCCCCACCCGGCACGGCCGTCTGAGCGGCCGGGCCCCGGATCGGCGGTCTGAGCGGATCAGCCCGCCGCACCCACCGACCGGTAGATCTCCAACGTCCGGGACGCGATCGCGTCCCAGGAGAAGTGCTCCACCGCCCGACGCCGGCCCGCCTGCCCGAAGGCCGCCACGCGTTGCGGGTCACCCAGCAGTTCGTTGATCCGCGCGGCGAAGTCGGCGACGAAACGCTGCGGATCCAGCGGTCGCCCGGAGCCGTCGTCGGCCTGCTCGATGGGGACCAGCAGGCCCGTCTCCCCGGCGGCCACCACCTCCGGAATACCGCCGGTCGCGGTGGCCACCACCGCCGTCTCGCACGCCATCGCCTCCAGGTTCACGATGCCCATCGGCTCGTAGATCGACGGGCAGGCGAAGAGCGTGGCGTGGGTGAGGACCTGGATCACCTCGTGCTTCGGCAGCATCTCGGCCACCCAGATCACCCCGGACCGGTTCGCCCGCAGCTCCGCGACCAGCCCCTCCACCTCGGCCGCGATCTCCGCAGTGTCCGGTGCGCCGGCGAGCAGCACCAACTGGGTGTCGGCCGGCAGTTCCCGGGCGGCGCGCAGCAGGTACGGCAGCCCCTTCTGCCGGGTGATCCGCCCGACGTAGACCACGCTGGGCAGAGCCGGGTCGATGCCGAGCCGGTCGAGCACGTCCGTGCCCGGATCCGGTGCGTACTGCACCGTGTCGATGCCGTTGTAGACCACCCGCACCCGGTCCGGATCGACCTCGGGGTACGCGGTGAGCACGTCCCGCCGCATCCCCTCGCTCACCGCGATGACCGCGTCGGCGGACAGCACCGCCGTGCGCTCGCACCACGACGAGAGGGCGTAACCGCCGCCGAGCTGCTCGGCCTTCCACGGCCGCAGCGGCTCCAGGCTGTGCGCGGTGACCACGTGCGGCACCCCGTGCAGCAGCTTCGCGGTGTGCCCCGCCAGGTTCGCGTACCAGGTGTGGCTGTGCACCACGTCGGTACCGGCGCAGCCCGCGGCCATCTCCAGGTCCACGCCCATCGTGCGCAGCGCGGCGTTCGCCCCGGTCAACCCCGGTGGCTCGGCGTACGCGGTGACACCCGGCTCGGTGCGCGGCAGGCCGAAGCAGTGCACCCGTACGTCGGCGAGGTGGCGCAGCTCCCGGGCCAGGTACTCGACGTGGACGCCGGCTCCGCCGTACACCTCCGGCGGGTATTCGCGGGTGAGCAGGTCGACGCGGAGCTGTCCGGCCGCGGGGGCGGAGTCGGTCATTACCGCACCCTAGTGCAGAAGTCCGACCGTACGAGTGGTGAAGTTCCACGGGGCTGGTTAGCGTCTCACCATGGCTGCCAAGGTGCTCGCGATCGTCCTGGCCGGCGGAGAAGGCAAGCGCCTGATGCCGCTGACCGCGGACCGGGCCAAGCCGGCCGTCCCGTTCGGCGGGATGTACCGCATGGTCGATTTCGTCCTCTCCAACCTGGCCAACGCCGGCTATCTCAAGATCGTCGTGCTGACCCAGTACAAGTCCCACTCCCTCGACCGGCACATCACCAAGACCTGGCGCATGTCGACGCTGCTCGGCAACTACGTCACCCCCGTGCCCGCGCAGCAGCGCCGCGGCCCGTGGTGGTTCGCCGGCTCGGCCGACGCCATCTACCAGAGCTTTAACCTGATCAACGACGAGCAGCCCGACTACGTGATCGTCTTCGGCGCCGACCACATCTACCGGATGGACCCCCGGCAGATGGTGGAGGACCACATCGCCTCCGGCGCCGGCGTCACGGTCGCCGGGATCCGGCAACCGTTGTCGATGGCCGACCAGTTCGGCGTCATCGAGGTCGGCGAGGACGGCCGGCGCATCCGGGCCTTCCGCGAGAAGCCAACCGACGCGGTCGGCCTGCCCGACGCCCCCGACCAGATCTACGCCTCCATGGGCAACTACGTCTTCACCACCAAGGCGCTCTGCGAAGCGGTGGAACGCGACGCGGAGGACAACACCAGCAAGCACGACATGGGCGGCAGCATCATCCCGATGCTGGTCGAGCGCGGCGAGGCGAACGTCTACGACTTCAAGGACAACGACGTGCCCGGCAGCACCGACCGCGACCGCGGCTACTGGCGGGACGTGGGGACGCTCGACTCCTTCTACGACGCGCACATGGATCTGATCAACGTGCACCCGGTCTTCAACCTCTACAACTTCGACTGGCCCATCTACACCGAGCAGCCCCCGTACCCGCCGGCCAAGTTCGTCCACCAGTGGGGGGAGCGGGTCGGCCGGGCGGTCGGTTCGCTGGTCTCGCCCGGTGCGGTGATCTCCGGCTCCCTCGTCGAGAACTCGGTCGTCTCCCCGAAGGTCCGGGTGCACTCGTGGGCCCACGTCGACGGCGCCGTGCTCATGGAGGGCGTGGAGATCGGCCGGCACGCCGTGGTCCGCCGCGCGATCCTCGACAAGAACGTCTTCGTGCCCGAGGGCGCCGAGATCGGCGTTGACCTGGAGAAGGACCGGCAACGCTATGTTGTCTCCGACAATGGGGTCGTGGTGATCGGCAAGGGGCAGCGGGTAGAGCCCTGACGTCGCTCACCGTACGCATGGAATCGGCCGCCGCCGGGAACAAGGCGGCGTCCACCCCGTCCGAGGAGGTTGCCGCAGTGGCCCACCCCCGTGCCGGCCAGCCGGCCCAGCCCGCCGACCTGGTCGACGTGCCCCGGCTGATCACCGCCTACTACGCCGAGCACCCCGACCCGGGAGACCCGGCGCAGCAGGTCTCCTTCGGCACCTCCGGCCACCGGGGGTCGAGCCTGCGCCGCGCGTTCAACTCCGACCACATCGTCGCGGTCACCCAGGCGCTCTGCGAATACCGGCAGGCACACGGCGTCGACGGGCCGCTCTTCCTCGGCCGGGACACCCACGCCCTGTCCACCCCGGCTGCGGTGGACGCGCTGGAGGTGCTCGCCGCCAACGACGTCACCGTGCTGCTCGACAGCCGGGACGGCTACACGCCCACCCCCGCCGTGTCGCACGCCATCCTCACCCACAACCGGGGACGTACCAGCGGGCTCGCCGACGGGATCGTGATCACCCCGTCGCACAACCCGCCCGACGACGGTGGGTTCAAGTACAACCCGACCCACGGCGGGCCGGCCGACACCGATGCCACGAAGTGGATCCAGGACCGGGCCAACGCCATCCTCGCGGGCGGGCTCGCCGAGGTCCGGCGGATCCCGTACGCCCGGGCCCGCGCCGCCGACACCACCGGGACGTACGACTTCCTCGGCCGTTACGTCGACGACCTGCCGGCGGCGATCGACCTGGACGCGATCCGCGCGGCCGGGGTGCGGATCGGCGCGGACCCGCTGGGCGGGGCGAGCGTCGACTACTGGGGTGAGATCGCGCAGCGGCACCGCCTCGACCTCACCGTCATCAACCCGACGGTCGACCCGACCTGGCGGTTCATGACCCTCGACGGCGACGGCAAGATCCGCATGGACTGCTCCTCGCCGAACGCGATGGCGTCGCTGATCGCCGCCCGCGCCGACTACCAGGTCTCCACCGGCAACGACGCGGACGCCGACCGGCACGGCATCGTCACCCCCGACGGCGGCCTGATGAACCCCAACCACTACCTGGCCGTGGCGATCGGCCACCTGTTCCGAACCCGGGAGCAGTGGGGTCCGGCCGCCGCGGTCGGCAAGACGCTGGTCTCCTCGTCGATGATCGACCGGGTCGCGGCCGACCTCGGCCGCCCGCTGCTCGAGGTGCCGGTCGGGTTCAAGTGGTTCGTGCCCGGCCTGCTCGACGGCGCGGTCGGCTTCGGTGGCGAGGAGAGCGCCGGAGCGTCGTTCCTACGTCGCGACGGCGGCACCTGGACCACCGACAAGGACGGCATCCTGCTCTGCCTGCTCGCCTCGGAGATCATCGCGACGACCGGCCGGACCCCCAGCGAACACTGGACCGAGCTGGCCGAGCGTTTCGGCGCCCCGGCGTACGCCCGCATCGACGCCCCCGCCACCCGGGAGGAGAAGTCCGTGCTCGGCAAGCTCTCCCCGGAGCAGGTGACCGCCACCGAGCTGGCCGGCGAGCCGATCACCGCCACCCTCACCACGGCACCCGGCAACGGCGCCCCGATCGGCGGGCTGAAGGTCACCACCGAGTCCGGCTGGTTCGCGGCCCGTCCGTCCGGCACCGAGGACGTCTACAAGATCTACGCGGAGTCGTTCCAGGGTGCGGAGCACCTGACCCGGATCCAGCGGGAGGCGAAGGACCTGGTCACCGAGGTGCTCAAGCAGGCCTGAGTGGGTGGTTGCCGGCGCGAGGCCCCCCGGAAGGGCTCTCGTGCCGGCACCGCGTCCCCGACGGCCAAGGTCGTCCTTGCTGGTCAGCGGGGTATCTCCCGGCGGTCGAGCTGCTCGCGGAAGGTCTGCGGAAGCAGTTCGCGGAGCTGCTCGGGCAGCAGCGGCAGATCCATCAGGCTGAGCTTGAGCTGGTTGCGTTCCTGGTAGCGGCGCGGGTCGAGGCGGACCACCATCCCGGCCTCCCGGCGGTAGACGATGTCGATCGTTCCCTCGGAGGTGGCCTCGCGGAAGACCCGGCCGTCCACCTCCACGGCCACCGGCCCGGAGTCGGGGGTGAGTTCCAGCCGCACGTTCTCCTCCGGGGAGAGCACCACGGAACGGCTGATACCGGCCATCGGCGCCGACGGGGTGACCACCACCGCCTGGGTGGCCGGGGAGACCAGCGGGCCGCCGGCCGCGTAGCTGTACGCGGTCGAGCCGGTGGGCGTACTGACCACGAGCGCGTCGCAGCGGTAGTAGCCGTAGCGCTGGCCGTCCACGGCGAGGGTGGCGATGACGAGCCCGGTGCCGGGCCGGCGGATCAGCGCGATGTCGTTGAACGCCACCACGTCGTCGCCACAGACGTCGCAGGCGAGGCAGCTGTGCGCCTCGACGGTGAAATTCTTGTTCGTCAGCCGGTCCAGCGCCTCGGGCAGCTCCGGTGGCTCCACCTCCACCAGGAAGCCCAGCCGCCCCAGATGCACGCCGAGCACCGGTTTCGGGTTACCGACCGTGGACCGGAGCGCGCCGAGCATGGTGCCGTCCCCGCCGATGCTGATGAGCGCGGTGACCCGGTTGACCAGTTCCTCCTGGGGGAGCGCCTCCACGCTCGCGGGCACGCGGTGCCGGTCCTCCTGGCGTACGGCGAGGTCCTTGCCGTGCCGGGCCGCCCAGTCGACGACGATCGCGATGATGTCGGAGGCGTCCCGCGTCGGGTGCAGCACCAGCCCGAGCACGTGGCGGTCCATGGGTACACCCCATCACAGATCGGGTCGTCGAGGCAGGCGGATCATCCGGACCGGCGGCACTTTGCTGGCGGACGTCGGCGGGACGCGAGCACCGTGACCTGAACGGAGGCCTCTCGTTGAGTCAACGTCGGTGGCGAACGGGGGCCGAGAATGATCCTGCTTTTTTTGCCGGTCCTTGGATTGGCTGTTGTTCATTACTTTGTCGCAATTCGGCGGTACGGCATCCTCTCGCCGGACGGGCTGTTCGTGGTGTGTCAGTTGCTGATGCTCTACGGCACGATTCGACTGATCAACCCGGCGTCTGACACCGAGGTCTTCTACGGCCAGCTCATGGCCGCTGCGATCGCGCTCTATATCGGCGCCAGTCTGGTCACCCACCTCTGCTTGCGGCACAGCGAGACGGTGTCGGCGAAGCCGCGGGTGAGCTACTCGGCCTACCGGGTATCGCTGGTGCCGCCGACAGCGGCGATCATGACCGTGGTCGTGATTTCGATCGTCGTGACGGCCGCCTACTTCACCGCGGTCGGATACAGCGCCTTCATCGAAGGCTTGCGGGGCCAACTCAACGGCGTTCCGGCAGATATCGCCACCCTTCGCCTCGAGTCGTACGCGGGCAACGCCTACTTCTTTCCCGGCTACGTCAACCAGTTCAAGAACGTGATCCTGCCGTCGCTGGCTCTCGTTCTGGTCGTCTGGTCGTTCAACCGGGGTGGGCTCCTCGCCCGGGCGGCTTCGATCGCGCTCGCCGTCGCCGCTCTCCTCGGGCTCATGGCCACCGGTCAGCGCGGCGCGTTGGTGCTCTTCCTGCTGACCGCGATGGTCTACACGTTCCTGCACAACCGTCGGCGGCTGCCGCGAAAGGCCATGTTGGTGCCGCTGGGCATCGGTCTGCCACTCATGCTGCTGTCCACCTATGTGCTGGGGCGAAGCGCCGACAGCGCCGAGAGCCCGATACGGGCAGCCCTGAACGGCCTGGTCGCTCGGTTCGTGAACGACAATCAGATGTCCGGGATCGCTGCCTTCAACTACACCGCCGGCAGCCCCGTCCGTCACGGGGCAGAGTGGCTCGAAGGGCTTGCCGGCGTCCTGCCAGGCAACCGTGGCAGCACCCTGAGCGCGGAGGTCTTCTACACGATGTACGGGTCGACCCGAGGGACGTCACCACCCTCGTTGTGGGGCTCGATCCACTACAACGTCGACACGATGGGCTTGATCCTCATCGCCGCGCTGCTCGGGGTGCTCCTTCAACTTCTGACTCAACGGACCATGCGTGCTGCCAGCTACAACTCCCTGGAACTCGTGGGGTTCTCCGGGGTCACGGTCGTTCTCGGCACCTGGATGGCCGGAGGCCTCGAGACGCCGTTGAATGTCGGGTTGGTCGCCTATTTGGGCCTGTGGTACTGGGGCAGTAGAACCAGCTTGGGTCAGCGGCAGCTCAGCCGTCGTTCGCACGCGCCGACGAGGCGACCGATGCCGAGGCCGGCATTCGCCGGAGCGGCAATGGGGCTCTCCTACGCACCCCGTCACTCGTCGCGACCACGGTACGGGGCCTGGCACTCTTGACCGGCTCGCTCCGGCAGGAGGAGACTTCCGCGCCTGGTCACGCCCCAATGCCCACCGGCAGGGCGCGTGCTGTCTCCGCCCTCTTCGCGGCGGTTCGCGGTCGGCTCGGCGGCAGCCGCCGGGGAGTGCTGAGCATCGTCACCGGCAGCGCCGTTGGTCAACTGCTCCTGTTACTTGCCGCACCGCTGCTCGCGCGCCTGTACAGTCCCTCGGACTTCGGCGTCTTCGCGGTGCTGTCCACGCTCGCGGCGATACTCGGGACAGTGGCCGCCGGCCGGTTCGAGCTGGCGGTTCCGCTCCCGGAGCGGGACCGCGACGCGCACGCCCTCGTGGCCCTTGGGCTCGTCATGGCGCTCGCTACCGGGTTGTTGGGAACGGTCGTCGTGGCGGCGGCGAGGGATGAGATCGCAGAACTGTTCAGTCAGCCCTCGCTCCGCTCCTGGCTCTGGTTGACGCCGTGGACCGCGGCCGCCATGGGCGCTGTCCTCGTGCTGAATCAGCTGGCGATCCGGTACCGACGGTACGGCGCGATCGGCCGACGCAATCTGCTCCAGTACAGCACGATGCTGGTCACACAGGTCAGCTTCGGTGCGGCCGGAGTGCGGTCCGGCGGGATGGCGCTGGGACTGGCGGTCGGCCAGTGTGTCGGCGCACTCAGCCTGGCGCGCGGAGCGCGTCGACGAGCGGTGGACGAGCCGGTCGGGACGCCGCGGCTCACCCTGTGGGAGACGGCCGTTCGCCACCGTCGTTTCCCACTCCTGCTGGCGCCGTCCGGGCTGCTGAACGTCGTCGGACTGCAACTGCCCGTCCTGCTCATCGCCTACCACTACGGCGCTGAGGTGGCGGGCTGGCTCGGCCTGACTCAGCGAATTCTGGCGATGCCAGCGGCGTTGCTCGGGATGGCGGTGGCTCAGGTCTATTTGGCGGAGTTGTCCCGCGCCGCGCGAGGCGGTGACGGGGAACGTCCGAGGTTGCTGTTCGTCAAGGCGAGCCGACAGCTCTCGGTGGCCGCCGCGGTGGGGCTGCTGGCTCTGATCTTCGGCGCACCGGCGGCCTTCTCGGCGCTGTTCGGCGAGGAATGGGTGAACAGCGGTCGTTACGCGCAGGCATTGGCGCTCTTCGTCGCGACGCAGCTCGTCGCCTCCCCCCTGTCGCAGACACTCGTCGTCTTCGGGAGGCAGGGTCTGCAACTCGCCTGGGACGCGGGGCGTGTGGTGTTGGTGACGGGCGCAGCCGGCGCGGCAGCCTGGTCGGGTGCCTCGGCCCTGGCGGCGGTGTGGGCCTTCGGTGTGTCGGCGGCGATTTCCTACGTGGCCGGCTGGCTCCTGTCGCTCTGGGTAGTCACCAGGGGACGGCCCTCGGCGTTGTCGGAGTCGTCCGGAACCCAGGCGCCGGACCTCCAGCGCTCCCGCGCGGGAACGGCCACCTGACGTCAGGACGATGCCGTTCGGCGCCGCGTTCAGGCGGTGCCGTTCGGCGGTGCCTTCGTTCACCGGAACCGCAGCGAACGGGGCGCCTCACAGAAAGTCGACGATCACGTCGGCGATTCGACCGCCGGCCCGTCCGTCCCACAGCGGTGGTGTGACCGGCTCGGGCGGCCGCGGCGAATCCAGCGCGACGCGTACCTCCGCGGCAAGGTCGGCCCGGCCGACCAGCCGGTTCGTGCCGTGCGAGATGGTCACCGGTCGTTCGGTGTCCGGCCGCAGGGTGAGACACGGGACACCCAGCACGGTGGTCTCCTCCTGCACCCCGCCGGAGTCGGTGATGACGGCTGCCGCCGCACGGACCAGGCTGAGGAATTCGAGATAACCCAGAGGGTTCACGACCCGCACCTGCGGGTGGTCGAACATCCCAGCCGCCGCGAGGGTGGCGCGTCCGCGCGGGTGCACCGGCATGACGATCGGCAACTGGTCGGCCGCGGCGTGGACCGCCTTGGTCAGTTCGGCGGCGTCGCCCGCATCGTCCACGTTGGCGGGGCGGTGCAGGGTCGCGACCAGATAGCGCTCGGGCAGCTGGACGGTGGCGCGGACGTGTGCCGCGTCGAGCCGTTCGAGGTTGGCCAGCAGGGTGTCGATCATCGGATTGCCGACGAAGTGGATCCGGCTGGCGCTGACGCCTTCGGCGGCGAGATGGGCAACCGCGTCCGGGCTGGTCGCGAAGAGCAGGTCCGCGAGACGATCTGTCACCAGCCGATTGATCTCCTCGGGCATGGCGCGGTTGAAGCTGCGCAGCCCGGCCTCGACATGAGCGAAGGGGATCTCCAGCTTCGCGGCGACGAGCGCGCCGGCCAGGGTCGAGTTGACGTCGCCGTAGACCACCAGGAGGCGGGGACGCTCGCGCTGCAGGAGGGCTTCGAGACCGGTCATGATGGCGGCCGTCTGCACGGCCTGACTACCCGACCCCACTCCGAGATTGACGTCCGGTTCGGGAAGGTTGAGCTGCCGGAAGAAGACGTCGGACATCCGCTCGTCGTAGTGCTGGCCGGTGTGCACCAGCCGCTGCTCGACGCCCCGCCGGTCGAGCGCACGAACGACGGGCGCGGCCTTCGGGAAGTTCGGTCGAGCGCCGGTGACGTGTAGAACCTGGACCGACATCGCTCTCCTAGTTGTGGGTGAAGGTCTCGGCGCCGATCAGGCGCTTCTGCAGTGGCAGGGTCTCGATCTCCCAGATGAACTCCGTGCGGCCGACGTGGTGGCAGTGCTCGGCGCGCGCCCGCACGGCTGCTACGTCGGCAGCCAGGTCGATCAGCAGGTCCCGCAGCGGGCCGACCTCGACCGGACAGGTCCAGCCCAGCTGGTGGCGCTCGACCAGTGCCGCGTTCTCGGGGAGGTTCCCGGCGATCACCGGGCGGCCGGCCACGACACATTCGAAGATCTTGTTGGAGAGCGAGTCGTTGGCCGCGTCGACGGCCTCGTAGAGTGCGGTGCCGACGTGCGCCCGCTGGTAGCAGCGGACCACCTCGTCGGGCGCGCAGGCACCTTCCAGGTGGACGTACGTCCCGGCCTCGGCCGCGTCGATCCGGTCGCGCAGCGACTGCCGGTACTCGGTGCCGGCCGGACCCGTGATGGTCAGTCGCACGGGCACGCCGACTGCCCGTGCGGCGACCACGGCGTCGATCAACACCTCGATCCCCCGTCCGGGGTAGAGGCTGCCGACGCAGGCGACCCGCAGCTCGTGGCCGCCGGGCGAGGGCGTGAAATCCGGTGCGAACGAGGCCATCGGTACGTTCCGCACCACCAGCACGTCCCTGACGCCGAGCTCGCGGAACCGGGCGGCGTGACTCTCACAGACCGCCACGACGGTGAAAGCGTGCCGGCGCGCGGCCCGTCGGACCATCCACGGTTCGACGCGGGAGAACCACGTGGCCAGTGAACCCTTGGTGCGGACGCCCCCGGGTCGTTCGCGGCTGCTGATGATCACCTGGCTGGCCCAGCGTCGACGATGGGCGAGGCCGAGCCAGAAGAGTGCGCTGTGGCCCACGAGGATCGTCCGGGCCGGCGTGGCGAGGACCCGTCGACGAAGCCGCCAGAGCGCCGGTAGATACCCCACCAGCAGGTTGCGAACCGAGGCGGTGAGGGTACGCCGATCCTCGATCTCACGCACCGGCAGTTGCTCGACCTCGACACCGTCGATCACCGACCGCCCGGGGTGGTCACTCATCCCGAGCCGGCCGACCCGGGAGAGGGTGATCGCGCTGACCTCGCCCGGTCGTCCGGGCGCGACCGTGCTCGCGATCTTGCGGGTCCGGGTCGAGTGGCGGAACGGCGCCAGATCGCAGAGCAACACGCTACGGCTGATCGTCTTCATCCATGTCCTTCTGGTCGCGTCGAGAGAAGTGGCCGACTCGAAGCTCGAAGCGGGCGCGCAGTCTTTGGACGGCGGCTGCCAGAGGCTCAACGAGGATCGCCCGGGAGTGACACGCCTAGCGAATCGTCCCCGATTATCCGTTTCTCCAGGGCCGGGTGGCTCGTTGCCGGGATTGTGATTGCTGCCTGGGCCCAGTGGGCCCGGCCGCTGCCACCGTCCACGACGAACGGAGCTCGAGTGACTTCCACGACGACCAAACGCCGAGTGCTCATCACCGGCGGCACGGGTTCCTTCGGCCAGACGATGGTGCGTCGCCTCCTCGGCCGGGACGTGGGCGAGGTCCGAGTGTTCAGCCGGGACGAGGCCAAGCAGGACGCCATGCGCCGGGGCATCGGCGACGAGCGGGTCCGCTACTACGTCGGCGACGTGCGTGACTACGACTCGGTGCTGCGGGCGAGCCGGGGCATCGACTACGTCTTCCACGCGGCCGCGCTCAAACAGGTGCCGTCGTGTGAGTTCTTCCCACTTGAGGCGGTCCGGACCAACGTGCTGGGCAGCGCCAACGTCATCGAGGCGGCCGAACGCAACGGCGTCGGCTCGGTCGTGGTGCTCAGCACCGACAAGGCCGTACATCCGGTCAACGCGATGGGCATGAGCAAGGCGATGATGGAGAAGGTCGCCCAGGCGCACGCGCGGAACAACCCGAACAGCGCCACCACCGTCTCCTGCGTCCGGTACGGCAACGTCATGTACTCGCGCGGCTCGGTGATCCCGCTCTTCATCGAGCAGATCAAGGCGGGCCGGGCGCCCACGGTCACCGATCCCGGGATGACGCGCTTCCTGATGTCGCTGGCCGACTCGGTGGAACTGGTCGAGCACGCCTTCGCGCACGCCCGGCCGGGCGACGTCTTCATTCGCAAGGCGGTCGCCTGCACCGTCGGCGACCTGGCCGAGGCGCTCTGCCAGCTCTTCGACGTGCCCGCCAAGTTCGACACGATCGGCGTACGGCACGGCGAGAAGCTGGATGAGACCCTGGCCAGCCGGGAGGAGCTGATCCGCGCCGAGGACTTCGGCGAGTACTTCCGGGTACCGCTGGACGCCCGGGACCTGAACTACGCGCTCTACGTCTCCGAGGGCGATCTCGGCGGCCGACCGATCGAGGATTTCAACTCGGCGAACGCGCCCCGGCTCGGCGTACCGGAGATCGTCGAGTTGCTGAAGACGCTCCCCGAGGTACGCGCGGAGTTGGCGCTGCGGGATCCGGTGCTGGCGTGCTGAGGCTCGCGGTCACCGGGGCCGGCGGTTTCCTGGGCTGGCACGTACGGGTGCTGGCGCACGCGTTGGGCTGGCCGGAACCGACAGTGCTCACCCGGGCCGACCTCACCGACCCGGCGAGCGTCGCGACCAAGGTCGCCGGTGTCGACCGGGTGCTGCACGTGGCCGGGGTGAACCGGGGGGAGCCCGCCGACGTGGCGGCCGGCAACGTGCAGCTCGCCGCTCAGCTCGCCGAGGGTCTGCGCCACGCGGCCGTTCCGCCGGGATCGGTGGTCTTCGCCAACTCGGTGCAGGCCGGCAACGGCACTCCGTACGGCGACTCGAAGGCCACCGCCGCCGGCATCCTCGCCGACACCGGCCTGCCCTTCGACGACGTTCTCCTGCCGAACCTCTACGGCGAGCACGGCGTGCCCTTCTACCACTCGGCCGTGGCGACGTTCTGCCGGCTGCTCGCCGAGGGCGGGCAGCCGGAGGTGCACGCCGATCGTGAGTTGAGTCTCGTGCACGTCACCGACGCGGCCGCCCGGCTCGCCGGGGTGCCGGCCGGCGGGTCGTGGGACCCGGAGATGCCGCCGCTGCGGATCGGCGTACGCGACCTGGCCGACCGGCTCGCGGCGATGGCCGGGACCTACCGCTCCGGGGAGATCCCGTGCCTGTCGGACCGGCACGACGTGCGGTTGTTCAACACGTACCGGTCGCACTGCTTCCCGGCCCACTACCCGATCCCGCTGCCCCGACGGTCCGACGCGCGCGGCAATCTCGTGGAGACCGTCAAGGTGCACGGCGGGCCGGGGCAGACCTTCTGTTCCACCACCCGCCCCGGGGTGACCCGGGGCGAGCACTTCCACCTGGCCAAGGTGGAGCGGTTCGTGGTGCTGCACGGCTCGGCCGAGATCAGCCTGCGGCGCGTGGGCGACACCGAGGTGCTGCGGTTCCCGGTCAGCGGTGCCGACCCGGTGCTCGTCGACATGCCGACGATGTGGGTGCACAAGCTGGTGAACACCGGTTCCGGCGAACTGCTCACCCAGTTCTGGACCAACGAGCTGTTCGACCCGGACCGGCCGGACACCTGGCCCGAACCGGTCGAGCAGCCACTGGCCGCGCCCGTGGCGGTGGGTGCGTGAAGGTTGGCCTGATCAGCCAGTGGTACCCGCCGGAGGGGGTGTTCATCCCCGGCAACCTCGCCCAGCGGCTGGCCGAGCGCGGCCACCAGGTGCGGGTGCTCACGACCTTTCCCAGCTACCCGTACGGGCGGGTCTTCCCCGGCTGGCGACAACGCTGGCGACACCGCGAAACCGACGGCGCGGTGGAGATTCGCCGGGTGCCCGCCTACCCGAGCCACGACACGTCGGCCGTACGTAGGGCCATGAGTGGCCTCTCCTTCGGCGCCAGCAGCGCGGCCGCCGGGCTGCGGTGGCTCTCCGGCGTCGACGTCACGTACGTCTACCACCCGCCGCCGACCTCGATCGCCGCGGCGGCCCTGCTGCGGGTCACGCGACGGACCCCGGTCGTGCTGCACGTGCAGGACCTGTGGCCCGAGTCGGTGATGCAGTCCGGCATGGCACCCACCGGCCCGGGTGGACGCGCGCTGGAGAGGGGGGTCGGCGGGTTGATGCGCCGGACGTACCGGCTGGCCGACACCGTCGTGGCGATCTCGCCGACGATGGCGGAGCAGGTGGTGGCGCGTGGCGCCGACCCGGAGAAGGTGCGGGTGGTCTGGAACTGGACCGACGACGCGCTCTTCCGTCCGGTCCCGGTCACCGACGAGGCCCGCGCGGTGCTCGGCCACCGCGGGCGCTGCACCGTGATGTTCGCCGGCAACCTCGGCCTGCTACAGGGCCTCGAGACAGCGATCCGTGCGGCCGCCGCCGTGCGGGACCGGGTGGACCTGGTGCTGGTCGGCTCGGGCGCCGACGAGGAGCGCGCCCGCCGGCTCGCGGCCGGCCTCGGCGCCGACAACGTACGCTTCGTCGGCCGTCGCCCCGCTGCGGAGATGGCTGGTCTGTACGCGGCCGCGGACTGGCAGCTGATCTGCCTGCGCGACGTGCCCGCCCTGCGAGCCGCGGTCCCGTCGAAGTTGCAGGCGGCGCTGGCCTGCGGGGTGCCGGTGATCGGCTCGGTGGGTGGCGACACCGCCGCGCTGATCCGGTCGACCGACGTCGGTCTCGTCTGCCCGCCCGAGGACTGGCAGGCGCTCGCCGAACGGTTCAGCCAGGCGGCCGAGACGCCTACCGCCGTACGCCAGGAGCTGAGCCGCCGGGCCCGGCAGGTCTACCGGGAGCGGATGTCGCTGCGGGCGGGCGTCGACCAGTTCGAGGACATTCTGACCAAGGCGGCAGCACAGGGAGGACGGGCATGACCCGGATCATGACGGTGGTCGGTACCCGCCCGGAGATCATCAGACTGTCCCGGGTGATCGCCCGGCTCGACGACACGGTCGATCACGTCCTGGTGCACACCGGACAGAACTGGGACAGCAGCCTCTCCGACGTCTTCTTCACCGAACTGCGGCTGCGTGAGCCGGATCGGTTCCTGCGGGTCGACACGTCCTCGCTCGGCCGGGTGCTCGGTGGCGTGCTCATCGGGGTGGAGGCGGCAATCGCCGAGTATCGGCCGGATGCGCTGCTGGTGCTCGGGGACACCAACAGCTGCATCGCCGCGCTGATGGCGCGCCGGATGCGGGTGCCCGTCTACCACATGGAGGCCGGCAACCGCTGTTTCGACCTGAACGTGCCCGAGGAGACCAACCGTAGGCTGGTCGACCACGTCGCCGACTTCAACCTGGTCTACACGGAGCACGCCCGCCGCAACCTGCTCGCCGAGGGGTTGCACCCTCGGCGGATCCTGCTCACCGGCTCGCCCATGCGCGAGGTGCTGGAGCACTACCGGGCGGACATCACCGCCTCGACGATCCTGCGCCAGCTCGAACTGGAACCCGGTCGCTACTTCGTGGTCAGCGCGCACCGCGAGGAGAACGTCGACTCACCGGCTCGGCTGCAACGGCTGCTGGACTGCCTCCGGGCGGTCCACGATCGCTGGGGCCACCCGGTGCTGGTCTCGACGCATCCCCGTACACGCAAGCGGTTGGAGGCGCTGGCGCCCGACGCCGGCGCGCTGGAGGGCATCGCCTTCCACGAACCCTTCGGCCTGATCGACTACGTGCACCTACAGACCCGGGCGTTCTGCACCCTGTCGGACAGCGGAACGATCAGCGAGGAGGCCGCGATCCTCGGCTTCCCCGCGGTCACGCTCCGGGAGTCGATCGAACGACCCGAGGCGCTCGACGCCGGCGGCATCATCATGACCGGGCTGGACCCGGAAGGCGTGGTGGAGGCGGTGCAGGTCACCGTGGACCAGGTCGCCGCGCAGGGGGTCCCCTGCCCGGCCGACTACCGGATCCCCGACACGTCCCGCCGCGTGGTCGACTTCATCCTCTCCACAGTTCGCCGGCACCACGACTGGGCGGGCATTCGCCGCTGAGCAACCGGTGCCCGCCGGCCTGACCCACGTGAAATCTTGGACAGTTGTCGTTCTCGGACGGCAACTGTCCAAGATCTCTTTTCGAACACGTCGGTGGCGCGACCGGTGCGGGGCGAGCCATCCGCTGCCGCCCCGAGCCTGGCCGGGCCCGGACGCCCCGGAGCCGGGTGAGTCTCCGGCAGGGGCCGAAAAACGGTCCGGCCCCGGGGGACGGCGCGGTTACGCCGGCCCCCGGGGCCACCGGGCAGAACCCGTTCTCAGTGCGACGACAGCCGTATGCCGAGGGGACCGTCCACCGCTGCGCCGATCGGCTGGGCGGAGAGGAGCGCGAGCTGCTCGACGACCTTCGCCGGCTCGGCGTACGGGTCGAGGCCGCTCACCTCGATCGGGTCCAGCGCCGGCACGGTCACGTGCGACACCAGCGGGTGGAACGGCCGGGTGTCGAACTCGCCGGTGCCGAGCAGGTCCTCGTGCAGCTTCTCGCCGGGGCGCAGCCCGGTGTAGACGATCGGCACCGAGCTGGCCGCCTGTTCGGCCATCTGGCGGGCCAGGTCGGCGATGCAGACCGGCTCACCCATGTCGAGCACCAGAGCCTCCCCGTCCCGCCCGATCTCGGCGGCCTGGAGCACCAGGTGAACGGCCTCCTGCACGGTCATCAGGTAGCGGGTCACCTCCGGATGGGTGACGGTCAGCGGCTTTCCGGCCTCGATCTGCCGCTGGAACGCGGTCACCACGGAGCCGCGGCTGCTCAGCACGTTGCCGAACCGGACGCTGAGGAACGTCCCCGGGAACCGGGACGCCGCGTGCGCGGTCAGTCGTTCGGTGATCCGCTTCGAGTAGCCGAGCACGCTGATCGGGTCGGCCGCCTTGTCCGTGGAGATGTTGACGAACTTCGCCACGTCCTGGCAGGCGTCCAACACGGAGAGGGTGCCCCAGACGTTCGTCATGACCGCCTCGCCGGGGTGGCGCTGGAGCAACGTGAGGTGCTTGAGCGCAGCCGCGTGGAAGATGATCTCGGGTCGGCGCTCCCGGATGATCCGGCGGATGCCCTCGTCGTCGCGCAGGTCCGCGAGGATCAGCTCCGGCCCGTCCAGCATGGCCTTCCCGGACAGCGACATCTGGAGACTGTGCAGGGCGGACTCGTCGCGGTCCAGCATCATCAGTTCGCCCGGGTCGGCCTTCATCACCTGACGGCAGAGCTCCGAGCCGATCGATCCGCCGGCGCCCGTGACCAGGATCCGTCGTCCGGTCAGGCTGTTCGTGCTCAGCGGAAGGTCGCCGACCACCTGGCGGCGGCCGAGCAGGTCGCTGATCTGCACGTCGCGTACGTCGGTGACGGTGATCCGGTGATCGACGAGGTCCCGTACCGGGGGGAGCACCTTGAACGACGCGCCGGTCTGGAGGGTGGCCTCGCGGATCTCGCGGATCAGCGCGGCGTCGGCGTTGGCCACCGAGAAGATGACGGAGCTGGCCCCGGTACGCCGGACCACGGTCGCGATGTCCCGCCGGCCGCCGAGCACGCGTACCCCGCCGACGCGCAGGTCACGCTTGTCCGGGTCGTCGTCGAGCGCGCCGACCGGTAGGTAGCGACCGCGCGGGTCGCTCAGCATGGCGCGCAACAGCCCCTGCCCGGCGTCGCCCATGCCGAACAGCAGCACCGGGGTCGAGGAACGGACGTCCGGTCGCATGGCGAGGTCACGGCGGTGCCGGTAGACGAACCGCGCGCCCAGCATGAACAGCAGGGCCAGCGCGCCGCCGACCAGCGGGGTGCTCGCCGGCACGGGCCGGTCCGCGGACGGCAGGAGGCCGAGCAGCACGATCCCGGCGGTCGTGATGGTGGTGCCGGCTACGCCCTGCACCTCCTGGAGGCTGCCGAGTGGGTGCCGTCCGGAGTAGAGCCGGCGCAGGGCCGCCACCGCCACGTACATGACGGCGGCTCCCACGCCGATCACGGTGGCGCGGCTGAGCTGGCCGGGTGGGAGTTGGAATTCGTACCGCGTCCAGACGGCCGCGATGAAGCCCCCCACCCAGGCTGTGGTGTCAGTGGCGAGGAAACCCGCGGTGCGCCACCGAGCCATGCTTCGGCGCGACCGCTGGTCCGTGCGTTCGATGCTCGCTGCTTGTTGCGGCATGTAGTGGCTCCTGTCCAACTTCCCGGCTTCTCCCACTGCACGGCAGGAGGAATTTCTTACCCTTTGTCCTTGTTACATGCCTTCAGTGATTGTTTGGGCGTTTTCGTGATTGCCGGACCCATCGTCGAGCCGATTCGGCTATAGGTCAGCGGGCCGGCACGCCCTTCACGACCACCTGGTCGGGCACGTCCCGCACCACGCACGCACCCGCCCCGACGGTGCTGTCCCGGCCGATGCGCAGCCCCTGCAACACCGCTGCCGTGGTGCCGATCAGTACGCCCTCCGCCAGGTGACAATCACCGGATACGGCGGCGAGCGGGTTCACCGACACGTAGTCGGCGAAGGTGCAGTCGTGACCCACGGTGACGTTCTGGTTGAGATGGACGTGCCTCCCGACGGTGACGTTGGTGGTCACCCGGGCACCCGGGAAAGCCACGAAACCGGGTCCCCATCGGGTGTCGGAGCCGATCGTGGCGTCCGGGTGGACGAGGCTCGCGGCCGGTATGCCGTAGCTGTCGATCCGCCTGCCGACCGTGCGTCGGACCCGTGGGTCGCCGATACCGATGACGTGGTGCAGCTCGCCAGGTGCGTCGCGCAGCCGGTCGATCGGGCCGAGATATGGCACGTCGAGTCGTTGCAGGCGCTTCAGGTTCACCTCACTGGGCCGGTCGTCGACGACGCCCACCAACTGCCAGAGTGGGCGCCCGGCTGTTTCGTTGACCGCCTGGACAATGGTGGCGACCTCCCGGCCGTGCCCACCGCAGCCCACCACCACCAGCTCGAACGTCACGCCGACGACCGTCCCGCACTGGCGGCGAGGAACTCGTCGATCGCGGCGAACACCCGGGCGACCTGCGGTTCGCTCAGGGCGCTGCCGCTGGGCAGGGTGAGTCCGTCGGCGAACAGCCGCTCCGACGCGCCGCTCAGCAGGCTCTCCGCACCGGCATGGACCGGTTGCAGGTGCATCGGCTTCCACACCGGCCGGGTTTCGATGTCCCGCTGGGCCAGGTGGGTAGCCAGATCCGCCGCGCGCCATCCGGAGCGCTCCGGGTCGACTGTGATGACGGTGAGCCAGCAGTTCGATTCGGCGTCCTCCGCACCGAGCAGTCGTACCCCGGGCACCGGGGCGAACAGCTTGGCGTACCGGTCGCGCAGTTGCCGGCGCCGCCCGATCATCGCTTCCAGCCGGACCAGTTGGGCCCGGCCGAGCGCGGCGAGGAGGTTGCTGAGCCGGTAGTTGTAGCCGGTCTCCCGGTGTTCGTAGTAGGGCGTCGCCTCTCGGGCCTGGGTGGAGAGGTGCCGTGCCCGCGCGAGCAGCGTGGTGTCGTCGGAGACGAGCATCCCGCCACCGGAGGTGGTCATGATCTTGTTGCCGTTGAAGGAGATCGCGCCGACCTGTCCAAACGAGCCGGCGGACTTGCCCCGGTGGGCGGCGCCGAGCGCTTCCGCGGCGTCCTCGACCAGCGGGACGCCGGCCTCGGCGCAGAGCGGTTCCAGCGCGGTGTAGTCGGCGCAGCCACCGAACATGTCCACCGGGACGACCGCACCCACCCGCTCACCCCGCCCGTGCAGTTGGCGCAGCAGGTCGGCGACGAGGCCCACGTCCACGTTGCCGGTCTGCGCGTCGCAGTCCACGAAGACCGGGCGGGCGCCGACGTACCGCACCGCGTTGGCGGTGGCGATGAAGGTCAGGGTGGGCACGACGACCACGTCACCGGGGCCGACCCCGACGCCGAGCAGGGCCAGATGCAGGGCCGCCGTGCCCGAGCTGACCGCGACGGCGCCGGCCGTGCCGACCCGTGTGGCGACCTCTGCCTCGAACGCCTGCAACGCCGGTCCCGCGGGCGCCACCCAGCCCGAGCGCAGTGCCTCGATCAGGTACGACTCCTCGAGCGGCCCGACGTCGGGCGGCGACAGGTGGACCGTCTGGCTCGTCATACCGCTGTCCGATCACGCGGCGCCGGCGTGTTCCGGCCGTGCGTGCCGAGGAACTCGTGGGCGGTCGCGCTTCCCTCGGCGCTGATCCCGTCCCGGCGGAGCACGGTCCGCACCGTCGCGGTGAGGATCGACAGGTCGACCCGCAGGCTTCGGCTGTCCACGTACTGCACGTCGAGGTCGAGCTTCTCGTCCCAGTCGAGGCGGTTGCGACCGCGCACCTGCGCGAGCCCGGTGACGCCCGGCCGCACCTCGTGCCGGCGGGCCTGGTGAGGCGAGTAGCGCTCCAGGTACTCGGGGAGCAGCGGCCGGGGGCCGACGAGGCTCATCTCCCCGCGGAGCACGTTCCAGAGGGTGGGTAGCTCGTCCAGGCTGGTCGCGCGCAGCCAGCGACCCAGCGGGGTCAGCCGGTCGCCGTCCGCCACCCGGCCCTGCTCCGGTGCCGGCGGACGCATGGTCCGGAACTTCACCAGTACGAAGGGAGCACCGTCCCTGCCCGCCCGGGCCTGTCGGAACAGCACCGGCCGGCCGAGCGAGGTGGCGACCAGCAGCGCCACCATCGCCATCAGCGGTGCGGTGAGGACCAGTAGGACCATCGCGCCGACGATGTCGAGTAGCCGCTTGGCGGGGTCGTACGGAGTGCTGGGCGCGGGACGAGGGGGAGTGATCACGGTCTGAGGCACGGGCACCGCGCGACCTCCAAGGGACATTTTGGAAAAAAACGCCTAAACAGTTCTAACAGGACGAGATTTCGTAACGAGGCCGAATCGTGAGAGTAAGGCTGTTACGCCCCATCAACCTTGAAAGTCTCCTGATGGACACGGCCGCCCGGTACCGGCGTCGCGGTCGCCCATGTTCGGTGGCCGGGCGGCCGCCATCGGCCGCCCGAACGGGCGGAGCATGTTCGCCCGCGGGTCGAGGACGAGCCGTAGTTCAGGCGCGGGATTCGTCGCCGTCGGCGAGGCGTCGGGTGAGCAGGGTCCGCAGCGGGATCGACTCCCCGTCGCGCCCGCCCTCACCGACGATCAGCGGCGCCGGGCCGGGTTCGGGCTCGGCGCCGAGCAGCCGGGTCCGCAGGCCGCCCGGCACGGTCAGCAGGTGCCACCGCCCGTCGACGTCGACCGCCCGGGTGCGTGCCCGGTCCACGTACCAGCCGGTCAGCCGCGTCCGGTACCTACTCCGGCCGTCGTAGGAGCGGGCGGTGAGCGGGGTGGGGCGCAGACCTCGCCGCTTCGCCTCGGCCACGAACCAGGCCACGATCTCCGCGGCCTGCGCGTGCTCCGCCGCGCGCCGCCGGGCGTCGGCCTCCGCGTGGACCCGGGCCGCGCGCCGCTGCCGCTCCGCCCAGTCCAGGCCGTCATCGCTCACACCGCGACGGTACGCCCCACGGCCCGCGCTCGACCCTGGGGCACGAGCCGTCGTGGCGGCGCCTCGCGTCGTCGCACACCCGGTCGTGTGCCTCGTACGGGTCCTGTCGAGCTGCCCCAGATTCGAGACAGCCGAGCCCGCGTGCGCTGCGGGGGAGGTGCCGCCGTGGATACCGGCGAACTGAGTTCGCCGGTCGAGGCGTGACCGGACCGCCGTCCACGTCGTACGCGCGCTCGGGAACCGAGGATGGCGGCGACGCCGTTGTTTTCATGACGCGGGCGCGATCGGGGTGGCATCGCCGGCGTATCTGGGTGTGCGGCGACCCGTCGCCGGCCGGGACGCGTGCGTGCTCCTGCTGGCGTCCAGAGCGATCAGCGCCGCGCAGCGGTCAGCGGTCGAGCGCCGGGTGTGGCCGGGTGCCCGGGGTCTACCCCCGCTGGACCCGGTTCGGGAGATCCGGGGGCGGACAGCGTTGCGCAGTTCGCGGCTGCCCCAGATCTGGGGCAGCTCGACAGGGCCCGTACCTCAGCCCCGTGGGCCGCGCCGCGCGGCGTCGGGCCCGGTCAGGCGGGCCGCCTGACCGGGCCCGGATCGCGCCGCTCAGGCCAGTCCGGCGCGGCGCAGCGCGTCGGCCATCGCGTCGTTGGCCGGCATCGCGCCGCCGCGACCCTGCCGCGCACCACCCCGATCGCCCTGGCCGCCACGGGCACCACTGCCCTGCCGGCCGCCACGGGAGCCGCCGCCACCGCGACCGGCGGCCTCGCCGCGGCCCGCACCGCCACCACGGTCGCCGCGCGCCGGGCCTCGCCGGTCCGCGTCGGCGCCGGGCTCGTCGTCGAGACGCAGGGTCAGCGAGATCCGCTTGCGCGGTACGTCGACGTCGAGCACCTTCACCTTGACCACGTCGCCGGACTTGACCACCTCTCGGGGGTCCTTCACGAAGGTGCGGGACATCGCCGACACGTGTACGAGACCGTCCTGGTGCACGCCGACGTCGACGAAGGCCCCGAAGGCGGCGACGTTGGTGACCACGCCTTCGAGGATCATGCCGGGCTGCAGGTCGCCGATCTTCTCCACGCCCTCGGCGAAGGCGGCCGTGCGGAACTCGGGCCGCGGGTCCCGTCCCGGCTTCTCCAGCTCGGCGAGGATGTCGGTGACGGTCGGAAGACCGAACTTGTCGTCGACGAAGTCGGTGGCCCTCAGCCCGCGCAGGATCGTCGACTTCCCGATCAACGACCGCACGTCCGTCTCCGTCCGGGCCAGGATCCGGCGCACCACCGGGTACGCCTCCGGGTGCACGCTGGAGGCGTCCAGCGGGTCGTCCCCGTCGGGGATACGCAGGAAGCCCGCGCACTGTTCGAACGCCTTCGGGCCGAGCCGCGGCACCTTCTTCAGGTCGGCCCGGGTGCGGAACGGGCCGTTGGCGTCCCGGTGCAGGACGATGTTCTCGGCCAGCCCCGCGCCGATGCCCGACACCCGGGTCAGCAGCGGCGCCGACGCCGTGTTGACGTCCACCCCGACCGCGTTCACGCAGTCCTCCACGACCGCGTCCAACGACCGGGAGAGCTTCACCTCGGAGAGGTCGTGCTGGTACTGGCCGACGCCGATCGAGCGTGGGTCGATCTTCACGAGTTCGGCGAGCGGGTCCTGGAGACGCCGGGCGATGGAGACCGCGCCGCGCAGCGAGACGTCCATCCCGGGCAACTCCTGGGCCGCGTACGCGGACGCGGAGTACACCGACGCGCCGGCCTCGGAGACCACCACCTTGGTGAGCTTGAGCTGCGGGTGCCGCTTGATGAGGTCGCCCGCCAGCTTGTCCGTCTCCCGCGAGGCGGTGCCGTTGCCGATCGCGATCAGCTCCACCCCGTGTGCCCCGGCGAGCCGGGCCAGGGTCTCGATCGAGGCGTCCCACTGCCGACGCGGCTCGTGCGGGTAGATGGTGTCGGTGGCGACCACCTTGCCGGTCGCGTCCAGGACGGCGACCTTCACACCCGTACGCAGACCGGGGTCGAGGCCCATGGTCGGGCGTGCCCCGGCGGGAGCGGCGAGCAGCAGGTCACGCAGGTTGGTGGCGAAGACACGCACGGCCTCCTCCTCGGCGGCCTGCCACAGCCGCATCCGCAGATCCGCGCCGAGATGGATGAGGATCCGGGTACGCCACGCCCAACGCACCGTGTCGGCCAGCCACTTGTCGGCCGCGCGGCCGGCGTCGCTGATGCCGAACCGGCCGGCGATCGCGGCCTCGTAGCGGGTCGGGCCGCTGACCACGGCGTCGGAGTCGCCCTCCGGCTCCGGGTCCATGGTCAGGTCGAGCACGCCCTCCTTCTCGCCCCGGAACATCGCGAGGATCCGGTGCGAGGGCAACGTCGGGTACGCCTCGGCGAAGTCGAAGTAGTCGGCGAACTTCGCCCCCGCCGACTCCTGCCCGTCGCGTACCCGGGACACCAGCCGGCCCCGCGACCACATCTGCTCCCGCAGCGTGCCGATGAGGTCGGCGTCCTCGGCGAAACGCTCGATGAGGATGGCCCGTGCGCCGTCCAGCGCGGCGGCGGCGTCGGCGACCCCCCGGTCCGCGTCGACGTAGCCGGTCGCCGTGGCCTTCGGGTCCTGCGTCGGGTCGGTCAGCAGCGCGTCGGCGAGCGGCTCCAGGCCGGCCTCGCGGGCGATCTGCGCCCGGGTGCGCCGCTTCGGCTTGTACGGCAGGTAGATGTCCTCCAGCCGGGACTTCGAGTCCGCCGCCATGATCTGGGCTTCGAGGGCCTCGTCCAGCTTGCCCTGGCCGCGGATCGACTCCAGCACCGCCGCCCGTCGCTCGTCCAACTCGCGCAGGTAGCGCAGCCGCTCCTCGAGCGTGCGCAGCTGGGTGTCGTCGAGCAGGCCGGTGGCCTCCTTGCGGTAGCGGGCGATGAACGGCACGGTGGCGCCGCCGTCGAGCAGCTCCACGGCTGCCCGGACCTGGCGCTCGGCCACGCCGAGCTCCTCGGCGATCCGCTGAT
The DNA here is from genome assembly GCF_040639715.1 of Micromonospora sp. NPDC023737. Lineage (NCBI taxonomy): Bacteria > Bacillati > Actinomycetota > Actinomycetes > Micromonosporales > Micromonosporaceae > Micromonospora > Micromonospora sp. NPDC023737. The sequence goes on along the minus strand of NZ_JBFAAL010000001.1, from coordinate 86,605 downwards.
GAACAGAGAGGGTCACGATCTCGATCCGCCTTCGGGAGTGGTTTCCGCCCAGCATTCTGCCGGGATAGCGTGGCGATCATGGAACCACCTGTGGAGCCGCGTGTCCGGCGGCTCTTCGGCGGCAGCGCCCGGGCCCTCGGGGACCTCGCCGGCAGCCCGTTCCGGGCCGACCGGGACCGGATCGTGGGCTCGCCGTTCTTCGCCCGGCTCGGCGGCGTCACCCAGGTGATCAGCCCGGTCGGCTCCGGGTTGCTGGTGCACAACCGGCTCACCCACAGCCTCAAGGTCGCGCAGGTCGCCCGGGCCATCGCCGAGCGGCTCACCGCCGACGAGCGCCGGCGGGACCTGCTCGACAAGCTCGGCGGCTGCGACCCGGACGTGGTGGAGGCCGCCGCCCTCGCCCACGACCTCGGCCACCCGCCGTTCGGGCACCTGGGGGAGCGGGTGCTGGACCGGCTGGCGCGGCACCGCCTCGGCCTGACCGACGGATTCGAGGGCAACGCCCAGTCGTACCGGATCGTCACCAGCACCGAGATCCGCGGCGCGGCCACCACCGGCCTCGACCTCACCGCGGCCGTGCGGGCCGCGATGCTGAAGTACCCGTGGACCCGGCTCGACCACCCGGACCCGCACCCACGGCTGATGGACCCGCCGCCCCGCGGGGCCACCCCGCCGCCGGACGATCCGGACAGCGGCTCGGCGAAGTTCGGCGCTTACCGGACCGAGATCGACGACCTGCGGCAGGCCCGGGAACCGTTCGTGGGCCGGATCCCGGACTGGCAGCAGACCGTCGAGGCATCCGTGATGGACACCGCCGACGACATCGCGTACGCCATCCACGACGTCGAGGACTTCTACCGGGTCGGTGTGCTCCAGCAGGGCGCGGTCTCCGCCGAGCTGATGGCGTGGCAGCGGGAGGCCGGGCACCTCCGGGCGATCACCGACGCGGCGTTGGCCGCGGCGGCCCGCCGCCCCGGTGCGGCGATCGAGCGGCTCCGCCGGCAGCTGCACCGCAAGGACGCCTGGGTGACCGACGACGACGCCTTCGCCGCGGCGGTCGAGCACGTCCGGGAGGAGCTGGTGGACGGACTGCTGGCCATGCCGTTCGACGGCTCGATCGAGGCCGAGCAGTACGTGGCCCGCTTCTCCGCCCGCTGGTCCACCCGGTTCGTCGAGGCGGTCACCGTGACCGACCGGCCGTCGGTGCGCAGCGGTCACGTGCTGCTCAGCTGCGCGCAGTGGCACGAGGTGCAGGTGCTCAAGTTCGTGCACCACCGGTTCGTGCTGGCCCGCCCCGACCTGGCCCTGCACCAGCGCGGGCAGGCCCGGCTGCTGGGCACCCTCGTGGAGGCGCTGTGGGAGTGGTTGCTCGACCCGGAGGAGGAGTCCCGCCTGCCGCGGCGCCTGCACGATCTCGTGGAACTGGCCGAGGCGGAGCTGCACCCGCGGACCCACGACCGGATCGGCCGGGCCCGCGGCCGGGCGATCATCGACTTCGTCGCGCAACTCACCGACGGTCAGGCGGTGGCGATGCTGGACGCGCTCTCCGGCCGGTCCGGAGCGCTCTGGACCGACTCGTTCGTGCTCTGATCAGGCGACCGCCTGCCACCAGCCGTCGACCGGTGGCGGGTCGTCGACCACCACCCGCTCACCCGGGCGGGGCACCGCCAGCCGGATGTCGCGGGCCTTCGCCTCCGCCCAGAGCCGGTCCACCGGCTCGGCCCAGTCGTGCAGGGCGAGGTTGAACGTCGCCCAGTGCACCGGGATGAAAAGGCCGCCGCGCAGGTCGAGATGGGCCTCCACCGCCTCCTCCGGGTACATGTGGATGTTCGGCCAACCCCGGTCGTACGCGCCGATCTGCATCAGCGTGACGTCGAAGGGGCCGTGCTCGGCGCCGATGGCGGCGTAGCCGGCGAAGTAGCCGGAGTCGCCCGTGTAGAAGGCCCTGCGCTGCGCACCGGCGATCACCCACGAGCTCCAGAGCGTGCCGTCGCGGCGCAGCCCCCGCCCGGAGAAGTGTTGGGCGGCGGTGGCGGTGAGCGTCAGATCGCCCACCCGGTGGCTCTCCGACCAGTCCAGTTCGACGATCCGCTCCGCTGGCACCCCCCACCGGTCGAGGTGCGCGCCGACCCCGAGCGGCACCACGAACGGCGCGTCCTGGCCGGCCAGCAGCGCCCGTACGGTGGGCAGGTCGAGGTGGTCGTAGTGGTCGTGGGAGATCAGGATCGCGTCCAGCGCGGGAAGTTCGTCGAGACGTACCGGCGGCTCGTGCAGTCGGCGCGGACCGATCACCGTCGACGGGGAGCAGCGCTCGCCCCAGACCGGATCGAGCAGCACCCGCCGTCCCTCGATCTCGATCAGCGCCGAGGCGTGGCCGTACCAGATCACGTTGAGTTCCGGCCCCGCCTGCGGGTCGGGCGGCGCGGCCGGTCGCAGCAGCGGCACGGCGGCGCTCGGCCGGCGCTTCTGCTTGCCGAAGAGGAGCTCCCAGACCAGGTTGCGCGCCGGCTCGGCGGGCGTCGAGCGGGCCTCCGACGGGTTGCGGAAGGCGCCGTCGCGGAACTGCGGGGACCGCGCCGCCCGTTCGGCCCGCGCGCCGGTCAGCCGGCCGCCCAGTGCCAGCGGCACGTCCCGGGCCGTCCAGGCGAGCCCGGCCAGCGCCGCCACGCCGGCGAGCCGGCCCAGCCGCCGGCCGAGGAAGCGATCGAGTTCCCTCCGTTGCGCTCTGTCGCGCATGCTCGCTCCTTCCGGCGCTCCCGCCCTACACGGTAGTCATCGGGTGTGTCCGCGCTCACCTGAAACAGTCACCTGGCGCGCCACGCCACCGGAACCGGGGAACGTCCGGTGGCGCGACGCCGGGCGGCTGCGCTCAACCGCCGTTGCTCGGCCGCCGGGCGCTCGGGCTGTGTCGCAGGCCCGAGCCGCTGAGGCGAGCGGTCGCGTTCATCAAAATACGGCCGAGCCGGGCGCGGGCCTGCACGGCGGGGTGGGTGGCGCCGAAGTCGTCGGCGTCGGCCTGACCGTCGGCGAACAGCGCGTACGTCAGCACCGCGGCGCCGGCCGGGTCGAAGATGACACCCGCCTCGTGCCGCGCCGTGCCGAACCAGCCCGCCTTGGTGGCGACGCGGGCCCGCTCCTGCGACGACATGACGCGCCGGATCCCGTCGGTGAAGGCGATGGGGGAGCGCAACACGTTGAGCAGGAACGCCGTGGACGACGGCGAGATCACGGTGCCGGCCACGTGCGCCCGCAGCAGGTCGTGGGTCTCCCGCGGGGTGCTGGTGCCGAGGAAGAACCGGTTCGGGTTGGCCACCGGTTCGACCTGGGTGTTCGGGAAGCCCTTGGCGACCAGGATGCTGTTCAACTCGGCGGCGGGGCAGACCAGACCGCAGAGCCGGACGGCGGTGTCGTCGGAGACGGTCAGCAGGGCGGTGAGGGCGTGCCCGAGGGTGACCGAGCTGGGGTAGGCGTTGTCGAGGCTGAAGATGCCGTCACCGCCCGGCACCACGATCTCGGCGGTCACCTCCAGCCGCTGGTCGAGTGCGAGCAGGCCCCGGTCCACCTTGTCGAGCACCGCTGTGGCCACCGCGATCTTGTTGACGCTGTACGCCTCGAGCCGCTGGTCGGGGGCGTCCGCCACGGCCACCACCGGGGCGCCGCCGGCGGCGCCCGCCACGCTGATGTACGCCTGCCAGTTCCCGCCGGCGCGGGCCGTCTCCCGCTCGTACGCCTCCGCCACCCGGGCGGCGACCCGCTCCGGGGAGCCGGCGGCCTCGGTGGTGCGGTCGGGCTCCGTGTCGCCGCTCGTGGCGGACGCCGGCCCGGCCGTGCCCAGCACTGTGCCGGCGGTGGCCACCGTGCCGAGTCCGAGCGCGGTCCTGCGGTTAACCCTGATAGTCAATCGTCTCTCCCGTCGTGGCGCACCGGAGTGATCTCCGGCCCACCACACTAGGCGAATCGATCGACGAACGTGATCCCGGCTACCGCTCACCGCACCCGTCGCAGGACGCGCGTACCTAACGTGGCCGGCAGCGCGGTGGCGGTGCGCAGGACGTGACCGAGGTCGGGCAGCCAGCCGCCGCGTACCGACTCGCTGCCCGGATCCGGGGTGAAGACCACGCCGTCGTGCGCGGCCACCGGTTCGTCGGCCAGGCCGAGCCGCCGCATCAGCGGCCCCACCAGTACGTCGTACAGGCCGGGCAGGCAGGTGAAGCCGACCCGCATCAACGGGTTGAGCCGGCCCACCGACACCTCCCGGCGGGGCCGTTCGACGCAGTCGACGATGGCCCGGGCGGCTCTCTCCGGCGTGGCGATCGGCGGCGGTGGCCGGCCGACCCGGCCGAGGTGGTTCGCCGCCCGCTGATAGATGGGGGTGTCCACACTGCCGGGGCTGACCAGGCAGACGTGGATGTCGGGGGCGTCGCGCACCTCCTGCTGGAGCGAGCGGGCCAGGCCGGTCAGCCCCCACTTCGCGGCCACGTAGCAGCTCATGTACGGCGCGGTGATGTGCCCCAGCACCGACCCGGTGAGGATCAACGTGCCCGAACCGGTGGACCGGAAGTGTCGCAGCGCCACCCGGGCCGCCTCCGCGGCCGCCAGCAGGTCGGTCCGGACCACCTGGTCGAAGATCCGTCCCGGCAGCAGGTCGAAGCGCCCGTACGCGGTGACCGCCGCGGTGTGCGCCCAGACGTCGATGCGGCCGAACCGGTCCACGGCCGCGGCCGCGAGCGCCTCCAGCGCCCCGGGCGCGGTGATGTCGGTCGGCACCACGAGCACCTCCGCGCCCTCGGCGGCGCACTCCGCGCGTACCTCTTCGAGGGCCTGTGGGGCGCGGGCCGCGAGCACCAGGCGGTCGCCGCGCCGGGCGAGCTCCCGGGCGACCACCCGACCGATCCCGCTGCTCGCGCCGACGGCGACCACCACCCGGCTCACGGTTCGAGCACGACCTTCACGCAGCCGTCCCGCTTGGACTGGAACAGCTCGTACGCCTCCGGCGCCTGCTGCAACGGCACCCGGTGGGTACGCAGGTCCGTCACGCCGAGTGGGTCGTCGTCACGGCTCAGCAGCGGCATGATCTCGTCGACCCAGCGGCGTACGTGACACTGGCCCATCCGCAGCTGCACGCCCCGGTCGAACATCTCCATCAGCGGCATCGGGTCCAGCGCGCCGCCGTAGACGCCGGAGACCGAGACGGTGCCGCCACGGCGGACGGACTTCAACGCGGCGTGCAGCACACTGAGCCGGTCCACGCCCACCCGGTCGGTCATCGCCTGGGCCAGCCGGTCGGGGAGCAGACCGGCGGCGGCCTGGGCGAGCTTGCCGGTGGGGGAGCCGTGTGCCTCCATGCCGACCGCGTCGATCACCGCGTCCGGGCCGCGCCCGTCCACCAGGTCGATCAACGTGCCCGGCACGTCGTCGATCTCGCGTACGTCGAGCACCTCCACGCCGTGCCGGCGGGCCAGTTCCAGCCGTTCCGGCACCAGGTCGAGGCCGATCACCCGGCCGGCGCCGAGGTGCCGGCCGACCCGGGCGCAGAACTGCCCGACCGGGCCGAGCCCGAAGACGGCGAGGGTGCCACCGGGCGGGGTGTCGGCGTACTTCACCGCCTGCCAGGCGGTCGGCAGGATGTCGGAGAGGTAGAGCCAGCGTTCGTCCGGGCCGGTCTCGGGGACGGTGATCGGGCCGAACTCGGCGTGCGGCACCCGCAGGTACTCGGCCTGGCCGCCGGGCACCGAGCCGTAGAGACAGGTGTAGCCGAACAGGGCGGCGCCCTTGCCCTCGGCGCGGACCTGGGTGGTCTCGCACTGCGCGTACAGCTGGCGTCGGCACATCCAGCACGCGCCGCAGGCGATGTTGAACGGCACCACCACCCGGTCGCCCGGCTTGAGCCGGGTCACGTCGGCGCCGACCTCCTCGACGATGCCCATCGGTTCGTGCCCGAGCACGTCGCCCGGTTGCAGGTACGGTCCGAGCACCTCGTAGAGGTGCAGGTCCGAGCCGCAGATCGCGGTCGACGTGATCCGGACGATCGCGTCGGTCGGCTCCTCGATCCGCGGGTCGGGTACCTCCTCCACCCGTACATCCCGCTTGCCGTGCCAGGTCAGTGCCTTCATGTCCGGTTCCCTCCGGGAGGTCTCCCCGCACTGCTACCCGGGTGCGGGGAGTTGAACCGGAAAGAATCCGACGGGGCCTCGACCTGGTCGCTGGCCTGCCGGGTCTGCGCGGGCGACCGGCGACGGACGCATGCCACCATCCGTCTTTCATCGCGTTGTCGCGCCGGATCCGGTAACAGCCGTGCTCCGCCGTACGAAGAAGAGGAGTAACGGCTATCAGAGAGGACGGCCTGTGCATGACCTTGACCCAGCGGAGGGTGACGTCTCCCGCATCGGAGTCGATCCAGTGGCCTTCGAGGCCTTCTACCGCCGCCACGTGGCGGCGGTCGGCCGATTCGTGGCTCGGCGGGTGGACGACCCGCACCTCGCCGCGGACCTGACCGCCGACGTGTTCCTCGCGGTGATCGAGTCGGCGGCCGGCTACCGGCCGGACCGGGGCAGCGAGATCGGCTGGCTGTTCGGGGTGGCCCGCAACGTGATCGCCGACGAGCGGCGGCGGGCGGCCCGACGGCTGCGGGTGACCGGCCGGATGGCCGGACGGCGGGACCTGGACGCCGACGACGTCGCCCGCATCGAGGAGCGGATCGACGCCGAGTCGGCCGCCCGCCGTACCCATCGGGCGCTGAGCGAGCTGCCCGAGCAGACCCGTGCGCTGGTCGAACTCGTCGCCGTGGACGGGCTCACCGTCGGGGAGGCGGCTGCCGCGCTCGGGTTGTCCCCGGTCGCCGCCCGGGTCCGCCTGCACCGTGCCCGTCGCAGTGTTCGGGCCGAGCTCGCCCGACCGGCCGCCACCCTCGCCTGATGAGAACGGAGATGACGCGATGATTAGGGAAGACCGTTCGCCGCACGGTTTCGAGGAGCGGCTCCTCACGGATCTGAAGGCACATGTGGCCCAGCGGGCCGAGACGGTTCCGGTGGCCCGCCGGGCCGGCAACCCCGTGCGGTTCCTGCGCGGTCGGCGTCTCGTCGGCGCGTTCGGGCTGGCGGTCGCGTTGACCGCCGGTGGTCTGGCGGTCCAGACCATGGGGGTGGGCGACCAGCCACCGCCCACGGCCAGCGCTGCGGAGATCTTCCGGCTGGCGGCCGACGCCGCCCGGCAACAGCCCGAGCTGGTCGCCCGACCCGACCAGTACGTCTTCACGGAGGTCCTGACGACGACCCGGGAGTTGCCGGACCGCGGCCCGTACCGCACCGTGCGGGCGCAGCTGTGGCAGTCGGCCGGGGGTATCGCGCACACGCAGGGCCGGTACCGGCCGGAGACGGAGCCGGACGGGTGGAGCGAGCTACGGGTGCTCCGCCCGATCGATCCCGGGGATCCCCGCAGGGAGCTCGACGAACTCCCGTCGCCCGCGTACCACGGCGACCTGCCCACCGAGCCGGACGAGCTGCTCCGGTACCTTCGGGAGCACCCGGTCGACCTGCACCTGCCCGAGGGCGCCGACGAGCAGGCCGTGTACGGGGACGAGAGCATGGCGTACACCACGGCGCGGTGGATGCTCCGCGGCTACGTGCCGCCCCGAGCGCTGGCGGCGCTCTTCGAACTGCTGGCGCGGCAGCCGGGTGCGGTCGTCATGTCGGGGGACGTGGTGGACGCCGCGGGCCGGCACGGGGTGGCGATCCGGATGCCCGGGGTGATCGGTGGCAACGAGGATTTCATCTTCGACCGGGACACCCACGTCTACCTCGGCACCCGAGGGTCGGTCATCCGCAAGGGCAAGGAGTCGCTGCAGTCGGCGGACGCGCTGCTGCGCGTCGCGATCGTCGACCGGCCGGGCCAGCTGCCCGGACAGTGAGGCGTCCGCCCGGCCGGTCGAATCCGCGCCGGGAAACGGATCGGGCCGCCGCACCCGGGAGGGTGCGGCGGCCCGTCGTACGGACCGACCGGTCAGGAGCCGGGCTTGCCGGCCGCCTTCTTGGTGGCGGTGAGGAAGTCCCGGTTCAGCCGGCCGATGGTGTTCAGCGGGATGCCCTTCGGGCAGGCCACGGTGCACTCACCGGTGTTGGTGCAGCCACCGAAGCCGGCCTCGTCGTGCGCGTCGACCATGCCGATCACCCGGGTGTACCGCTCCGGCTGGCCCTGCGGCATCAGCGAGAGCTGGGTGACCTTGGCGGCGGTGAAGAGCATGCCGGAGCTGTTCGGGCAGGCCGCCACGCAGGCGCCGCAGCCGATGCAGGCCGCCGCCTCGAAGGCCGCGTCCGCGTCGGACTTGGGGACCGGCACCGAGTGGGCCTCGGGGGCGCTGCCGGTCGGCGCGGTGATGTATCCGCCGGCCGCGATGATCTTGTCGAACGCGCCGCGGTTGACCACTAGGTCCTTGACCACCGGGAAGGCCTGGGCCCGCCACGGCTCGATGTCGATGGTGTCGCCGTCCTTGAACTGCCGCATGTGCAGCTGGCAGGCGGTGGTGCCGCGCTGCGGCCCGTGCGCGATTCCGTTGATCATCATGCCGCACATGCCGCAGATGCCCTCGCGGCAGTCGTGGTCGAAGGCCACCGGGTCCTCGCCGGCGAGGATCAGGCGTTCGTTGAGCACGTCGAGCATCTCCAGGAACGACATGTCCGGGGAGACGTCGTCGACCTGGTAGGTCACCATCCGACCCTTGTCCTCAGGGCCGGTCTGGCGCCAGATGCGCAGGGTCAGGTTCACTTGTAGCTCCGCTGCGTGGGGTGGACGTATTCGAACTGCAGGTCTTCCTTGTGCAGCACCGACGGCTGGCCGGTGGCGGTGAACTCCCAGGCCGCGACGTACGAGAAGTGCTCGTCGTCGCGCTGGGCCTCGCCGTCCTCGGTCTGGTGCTCGGCCCGGAAGTGGCCGCCGCAGGACTCCTCGCGGTGCAGGGCGTCGATGCACATGAGCTCGGCCAGCTCGAAGAAGTCGGCCACCCGGCCGGCCTTCTCCAGTGACTGGTTGAGCCCCTCGCCGTCGCCGAGCACCCGGACCCGCTGCCAGAACTGGTCGCGCAGGGCACGGATCTCGTCGATCGCCTTGCGCAGCCCGGCCTCGGTGCGCTCCATGCCGCAGTGGTCCCACATGATCTGGCCCAGCTCGCGGTGGAACGAGTCGACGGTCCGGTCGCCGTTGACCGCCAGCAGCCGCTGGAGGCGGTCCTCCACGTCCCGCCGGGCCTCGACCGCCGCCGGGTGGCTCTCGTCGACCTTGTCGAACGGGCCGGCCGCCAGGTAGTTGGCGATGGTGTTCGGCAGCACGAAGTAGCCGTCGGCCAGGCCCTGCATAAGTGCGGACGCGCCCAGCCGGTTGGCGCCGTGGTCGGAGAAGTTCGCCTCACCGATCACGAACAGGCCGGGGATGGTCGACTGGAGGTCGTAGTCGACCCACAGCCCGCCCATCGTGTAGTGCACCGCGGGGTAGATCCGCATCGGCACCTCGTACGGGTCCTCGCCGGTGATGCGTTCGTACATCTCGAAGAGGTTGCCGTACTTGGCCTCAACGGCCTTGCGGCCGAGCCGGCCGATCGCGTCGGCGAAGTCGAGGTAGACGCCGAGGCCGCCGGGGCCGACACCGCGACCCTGGTCGCAGACGGCCTTCGCGGCCCGGGAGGCGATGTCGCGGGGCACCAGGTTGCCGAAGGAGGGGTAGATCCGCTCCAGGTAGTAGTCCCGCTCGTCCTCGGGGATGTCCTTCGGGTTGCGGTCGTCACCCTTGGCCTTGGGCACCCACACCCGGCCGTCGTTGCGCAGCGACTCGCTCATCAGGGTCAGCTTCGACTGGTGGTCGCCGGAGACCGGGATGCAGGTCGGGTGGATCTGCGTGTAGCAGGGGTTGGCGAAGTACGCGCCCTTGCGGTGCGCCCGCCAGGTGGCGGTGACGTTGCAGCCCTTGGCGTTGGTGGAGAGGTAGAAGACGTTGCCGTAGCCGCCGGAGGCGAGCACGACGGCGTCGGCGAACTCGGTGGTGATCTCGCCGGTGACCAGGTCCCGGACCACGATGCCCCGGGCCTTGCCGTCGACGATGATCAGCTCCAGCATCTCGTGCCGGGCGTTCATCTCCACGTTGCCGAGGCCGATCTGCCGCTCGAGCGCCTGGTACGCGCCGAGCAGCAGCTGCTGGCCCGTCTGGCCCCGGGCGTAGAAGGTGCGCTGTACCTGCGCGCCGCCGAAGGACCGCGTGTCCAGCAGGCCGCCGTACTCGCGAGCGAACGGCACACCCTGGGCGACGCACTGGTCGATGATGTTGACGGAGACCTCGGCCAGCCGGTGCACGTTCGACTCGCGGGAGCGGAAGTCGCCGCCCTTGACGGTGTCGTAGAAGAGCCGGTACACCGAGTCGCCGTCGTTGCGGTAGTTCTTGGCGGCGTTGATGCCGCCCTGCGCGGCGATCGAGTGGGCCCGGCGCGGGCTGTCCTGGTAGCAGTAGGACTTGACCCGGTAGCCCTGCTCGGCCAGCGTGGCGGCGGCCGAGCCGCCGGCCAGGCCGGTGCCGACCACGATCACTGTCATCTTCCGGCGGTTGGCCGGGTTGACCAGCTTGGACTCGAAGCGGTGGCGTTCCCAGCGGGTCTCGATCGGGCCGTCGGGAGCCTTGGTGTCGGCGATCGGGTCGCCCTCGGTGAAAAGATCCATGGTCAGGACACCAATCCGGTCAGTACGGCGAACGGGATCACCAGGAAGCCGCCGCAGATGACGACGGCGACGACCAGCGCGGAGGCCCGCGCCCATCGCTCACCCTTGGGCGTCTGCTGCCCCAGGCTGCGAAGCGCGCTGAACACACCGTGCCGGAGGTGGAAGCCCAGCGTGACGATCGCCAGGGTGTAGAAGAGCGTGACGTACCAGCGCTCCGGCGCGAAGTCGGCCACCACGTTGCTGTACGGCTTGCTGCTGCTGCCGACCGGGTTCAACGTGCCGGCGCTCAGGTCCAGCAGGTGGTAGATCACGAAGAGCAGGATGATCACGCCACCCCAGCGCATCGTGCGGGCCGCGTAGCTGCCCTGGACCTTCGGGCGGTGCGCGTACCGGACCGGGCGAGCGGCGCGCGCCCGCAGGGCGAGCACGGTCGCGGACCAGATGTGAGCGACGATGGACACCGTCAGCGCTGCGCGCAGGATCCAGAGGAACCACACACCCGGCAGCAGCGGCTTGCCGATGTCGCGCAGCCAGTGCGCGTAGTGGTCGAACGCCGTCTCGCCCGCGAAGGCCTTCAGGTTTCCGACCATGTGCGCGACCAGGTACAGCACAAAGAATATGCCTGACACCGCCATGACGGCCTTGAGGCCGACGTTGGAGCGGATCGGCGACCGGGTTCTCGTCGTCGTGACTACCACAGGGCCGACGCTAGGAGTAGTTCGATCAGTCGTCCAATGCATCGACAGCGCAGTCTTGATAGCCGTAGGCTATGAGCATGCAGCTGCACCAGCTGAGGTACTTCGTAGCGGTGGCCGAAGTACGACATTTCACCCAGGCTGCCGACATCGTCGGCATAACCCAGCCGTCGCTGAGTAAGCAAATTCACGCTCTGGAGGGCGACCTGGGAGCCCCGCTCTTCGAACGAGTAAGAGGCAACATCGCCCTCACCGCGGCCGGCGAGGTGCTCCTGCCGTTGGCCAGACGGATCCTCGCCGACGTCGACACCGCCACCCGCGAGGTGCAGGAACTGGTCGGGCTCCGGCGCGGCCGGGTCCGCCTCGGCGCCACCCCCAGCCTGGCCACGTCACTCGCCCCGCCGGTGCTGCGCCGGTTCCGCGACGCGCATCCCGCGGTGGACCTGCGGGTGGAGGAGGGCGGCTCCCAGGACCTGGTCCGTGACCTGCTCCGCGGCGACCTGGATCTCGCGCTGATCATCATGCCGGGTCAGGGCGCCGACCCGGGACTGCGCGTCGACCCGATCCTGCGGGAGAGCCTCGTGGTCGCCTCCGCGGCGGAACCGGGGACCCCCGACGACGCCGACGAGCTGCGCATCACCGACCTGCGCGACCAGCCGATGGTGATGTTCCGCGAGGGCTACGACCTGCGCGACGCCACCATTCAGGCGTGCCGGGCGGCCGGCTTCGAACCGACGTTCGCCGTCGACGGCGGGGAGATGGACGCCGTGCTGAGCTTCGTCGAGGCCGGGCTCGGCATCGCGCTGGTGCCGGGCATCGTCGTCGCCCGCCGCCCGGGCGTACGCATCACGCGGCTCGCCCCGCCGGGCGTGACCCGGACCATCGCGGTGGCCCGGCGCCGCGACGTGGTCCCCACCAACGCCGGTCGGGAGCTACGCCGCATCCTGCTGGAGTACGTCCGCGACGCCACCGCCGACAGCGAACTCCCACCGGGCGTCGAACCGCTGTAGACCCCCGCGACCCCGTCGCCGCGCCGCAGATGGGCGACGAGGATCAGCAGGCAGACCTCACCGAGGCAGACGAGGCGTTCGAGCAGACCGACGTACGGGCGCAGCGGCGAACCCACCAGATAGGCGGCCACGAAGGGGATCAGGGCGACCACGCAGACACCCGCGCCCGCGACCACCGCGCGGGCGACGCGGCCCGGATGCCGTACGGCGGCGAGCAGCGCGCCCACCGGCAGCCCGGACAGCGCCGCGACGGCGGCCCAACGGTGGATGTCCCCGGTGGTCGTCACCGGCACGCCGACCGGGTCGCGCGGAAAGACCACCAGGACCACCAGTCCCACGCACCAGGCGACCAGCCCGGCCGGCCCCACGACCGCCAGCGGCCCTCCCCACCGGGCGGTCGACCGTCCGGATCGGCGGAACGCCGGAGCCAGCAGCAGCGCCGAACCCGCGGCCAGCGTCAGGACGGCCACGTTGAACATCCATCCGTGACGCGACAGCGCGTAGTCGCTGACCGTGTCCCGCACCGGGTCGACGGGATGCCCGGGCAGATGCAGCACGCCGAACAGGAGCATCGCCACCCCGGCCCCGAACAGCCCGACGATTCGGGCGACGGCCGGCGTGCGGGCCGGCCGGAAACTGGTTCCGGTGGCCGACCCGGAGGACGCGGGGGCTGTGGGCACGAGCCGTTCTCCTCACCCGGGGGCGCGCCCGGACGGGCACGCGAGGGCGAGCGTGTTCCCGGTGCGCCCCGCACCACACCACCCGATCAGGGCCCGTTTCAGCGACCCTCGGCCTCGTCCATGGCTCGGTAGATGCGCTGCTCCGACACCGGGTACGGGGTACCGAGCGCCTGGGCGAACACGTTCACCCGAAGCTCCTCGATCATCCAGCGGATCTGCCGGGCCGCCGCCGACTGCCGCCGCGCCGGTGGCAGCGCCGCCAGCATGTCCTGGTACTCCTTCTGCACCACGGCGATCCGGTCCTGCTGCTGCTTGTCCCGCTGCGGGCTGCCCGGCAGCCGGTCCAGCCGCCGCTCGATCGCGGTGAGGTAGCGCAGCAGATCGGGCAGGCGCGCGTACCCGGCCTCGGTGATGAACCCGTTGTGCACGAGCCCGGTGAGCTGGTTGCGGATGTCGGCCAACGCGGCCACCACCGCCAGGTTCTTCGTCGCACCGAGCCGTTGCTCCACCGTGTACGCGGCGGCGAGCACCCGGCGAGCCCGCTCCATCACCTCGACCACCGTGTCGATCAGGTCGGCGCGGACCCGTTCGCGCAGCGCGGCGAAGCCGTCGGCGTCCCAGGCCGGGCCGCCCGCGTCGGTGACCAGCTTGTCGATCGCCGCGCCGGCCGCGTCCTCGATGAGCGCCTGCACCCCGCCGTGCGGGTTACGGCTGAGCGCCAGCTTCGCCTCGTTCGACAACCGCCCCTGAAGGAACTTCGCCGGTGACGGCACGGTCAGCCGCAGCAGCCGCCGCGTGCCCGCCCAGTGTGCCGCCTCCGCCTCGGGCGCCGAGTCGAAGACCCGTACGCCGACGGTGGCGCCCTCGTCGACCAGCGCCGGGTACGCCGTCACCGCGTACCCCGCCCGGACCTGTTCGATGGTGCGGGGCAGGGTGCCGATGCTCCACTCGCGCAACCCGGTGCGCGCCACGTCCGGCGCGGCGGCCGCCACCACCTGCCGTACCTCGGTCTTCAGCTGCCGTTGCAGCGCCGGCAGGTCCTTGCCCTCGGCGACCGGCTTGTCGTCCTCGCCGAGCACCCGGAAGGTGACGCGCAGGTGCGCCGGCAGTTTCGCCGGTTCCCAGGCGTCGCGGGGCACGGTGACCCCGGTCATCCGGCGCAGCTGCCGGGTCAGGGCGTCCAGCAGCGGCTCCTCGCCGGCGGGCATGGCGGCGAGCGCCGCCCGGGCGTAGTCGGGCACCGGGACGAAGTTGCGGCGCAGCGCCTTGGGCAGTGAGCGGATCAGCGCGATGACCAGCTCCTCACGCAGCCCCGGCACCTGCCAGTCGAAGGTCTCCGCCGGCACCTGGTTGAGCAGTGGCAGCGGGATGTCCACCGTGACGCCGTCGCTGGCCGTACCCGGGTCGAAGGTGTAGGTCAGCGGCAACGTCACCCCGTCGGCGCGCCACTCGTCCGGGTAGTCGGCCTCGTCCACCCCGCCCCGGCCCTCGTTGACCAGCAGCTCGCGGGTGAAGGTGAGCAGGTCGGGCCGCTCCCGCCGGACCTGCTTCCACCAGGAGTCGAAGTGCCGCCCGGAGACCACGTCGGCGGGGATGCGCGCGTCGTAGAAGTCGAAGATCGTCTGGTCGTCGACGAGGATGTCCCGCCGCCGGGCCCGGTTCTCCAACTCTTCGATCTCGGTCAGCAGCCGCTGGTTGTCGCGCCAGAACTGGTGGTGGGTCTGCCAGTCGCCCTCGACGAGCGCGTGCCAGATGAACAGCTCCCGGCTGAGCGCCGGATCGATCCGGCCGAAGTTGACCTTCCGCGAGGTGACCAGCGGGACACCGTAGAGGGTCACCTTCTCGTAGGCCATCACGGCCGCCTGCTTCTTCTCCCAGTGCGGCTCGCTGTAGCTGCGCTTCACCAGGTGCTGGGCGAGGGGCTCCACCCACTCCGGCTCGACCCGGCCGGCGATCCGGCCCCAGAGCCGGGACGTCTCCACCAGCTCGGCGGCCATCACCCAGCGCGGTGGTTTGCGGAACAGCGCCGAGCCGGGGAAGAGAGCGAACTTCGCGCCCCGGGCGCCGAGGTACTCGTTCTTCTGCGCGTCCTTCAGGCCCACGTGCGAGAGCAACCCGGCCAGCAGCGACTGGTGAACCTTCGGGGTGTCGATCTCCTCCGGCAGGTCCGCGCCGCCGCCACGCCGGCCGCCGTCGTTAGCGCCGGCCTCCCGCGCCGGTCGGCCGCCGCGCCCCCCACCCTGTTCGGGCGTACGCAGCACCTGGCGCAGCTGGCTGACGATGTCCTGCCACTCGCGTACCCGCAGGTAGTTGAGGTACTCGGCCCTGCACATCCGGCGGAAGGCGCTGGAGGACAGGGTCCGCTGCTGCTCCCGCAGATAGCGCCAGAGGTTGAGCAGCGCCACGAAGTCCGACTCCCGGTCGGTGAACCGGGCGTGCGCCTGGTCGGCCTGGGCCTGCTTGTCGGCCGGCCGCTCTCGCGGGTCCTGGATCGACAGCGCCGCCGCGATCACCATGACCTCGGTGGCGCAGCCGTTGCGCTCACCCTCGACCACCATGCGGGCCAGCCTCGGGTCGACGGGCAGCTGCGCCAACCGCCGCCCGAGCGGGGTGAGCCGCTTCGCCGGGTCGGGCTCGGTCGGGTCCAATCCGCCCAGCTCGTGCAGCAGGTTGACGCCGTCGGTGATGTTGCGCCGGTCCGGCGGCTCGATGAACGGAAACGCGGCGATGTCGCCGAGCCCGATAGCGGTCATCTGGAGGATGACGGAGGCCAGGTTCGTCCGCAGGATCTCCGGGTCGGTGAACTCCGGTCGGGAGAGGAAGTCCTGCTCGTCGTAGAGGCGGATGCAGATGCCGTCCGAGGTGCGGCCGCAGCGCCCCTTGCGCTGGTTCGCCGACGCCTGGGAGACCGGTTCGATCGGCAGCCGCTGCACCTTGAGCCGGTTGCTGTACCGGGAGATGCGGGCGGTGCCGGGATCGACCACGTACTTGATGCCGGGGACGGTCAGCGAGGTCTCCGCCACGTTGGTCGCCAGCACCACCCGCCGCCCGCCGTGCGGGGCGAACACGCGGTGCTGTTCGGCGGCGGAGAGCCGGGCGTACAACGGCAGGATCTCGGTGCCGCGCAGCAGCGGCTTCTTCTCCACCAGCCTGCTCAGCGCGTCGGCGGTGTCGCGGATCTCCCGCTCGCCGCTGAGGAAGACCAGGATGTCGCCCGGGCCTTCGGCGGCCAGTTCCTCGACGGCGTCGCCGATCGCCTGGATCTGGTCGCGGACGTTCTCCTCGTCCCCGTCCTCCTCGTCCGACTCGCTGACCTCGACCAGCGGCCGGTACCGCACCTCCACCGGGTACGTCCGTCCGGAGACCTCGATGACCGGCGCGGGATTGCCCTCGGCGTCGGCGAAGTGCCGGGCGAAGCGGTCGGTCTCGATGGTCGCCGAGGTGATGACCACCTTGAGGTCGGGGCGACGGGGCAGCAGCTGCTTCAGGTAGCCGAGGATGAAGTCGATGTTGAGGCTGCGCTCGTGCGCCTCGTCGATGATCAGCGTGTCGTACTGGCGGAGCATCCGGTCGGTCTGCAGTTCAGCGAGCAGGATGCCGTCGGTCATCAGCTTCACCAGGCTGCGGTCGCCGACCTGGTCGGTGAAGCGGACCTTGTAACCGATCACGTCACCCAGTTCGGTGCCGAGCTCGTCGGCGATCCGGTCGGCGACCGTACGCGCGGCCAGCCGCCGCGGCTGGGTGTGCCCGATCAGCCCGTTGATCCCGCGCCCCAGCTCCAGGCAGATCTTGGGTAGCTGGGTGGTCTTTCCGGAGCCGGTCTCGCCGGCCACGATCACCACCTGGTGGTCCCGGATCGCGGCGGCGAGGTCGTCCTTGCGCTCGCTCACCGGCAGGCCGGCCGGATACGTGATCGTCGGCACGGCGGCCCGCCGGTCGGCGAGTCGCTGCTCGGCCCGCTCGACCTCGGTGGTGATCTCGGTCAGCGCCGCCGCCCGCCGCTGCGGGTCGCGGAGCTTGCGGATGCCGTCCAGCCGCCGCTGGAGCCGGCGCTGGTCGCGAAACATCAGGGGGGAAAGGCGGCGGTGCAGCTCCCGGACGGTGTCGGGAGCGGCGGGTACGGCTGGATTCTGCATGTCGTCGCCAAGAATAGGCCGCCGCCCGGAAGCCGCCTCCTGGTTTACCGTCCGGCCCGCTCCAACCGGGCCGAGCCCCGTGTCGTTGCGGGCTGACGCCTCAGGAACGCCCACCCGGCGGGGGCTGACCCGCTGCGTCGACACCGCACAGGCATATTGATGACTCCGGGGTATCGCGCTCGTCGAGGCATCCCCGCCCCCGTCTGCGCTGCCAAGATCCTTCCGTGGAATCCGCCGCGACCGGGCGGCCGACCACCGGCCGGGTCTCGGCAGCCGGCCCGGTTAGAGTGGCCGCCGGACGACGACGGGGGGCGTTATGGAGCTGCGGGACACCGACCGGGCGCTGGTGCAGGCGGCGACCGCCGTCGCCAAGCTGCGTTGCCGCAGCGAGAACCACACGGTCGCGGCCGCGGCCCGTGCCGCCGACGGACGGGTCTTCACCGGGGTGAACGTCTACCACTTCACGGGCGGACCGTGCGCGGAGGTGGTCGCGATCGGCGCCGCCGCGACCCAGGGCGTCACCGGGCTGGAGACCATCGTCGCGGTGGGGGACCGGGGGCGTGGGGTGATCCCGCCGTGCGGGCGATGCCGGCAGGTGCTCCTGGACTACTTCCCGTCGATCCGGGTGATCGTCGGCCCGGCGGACGGGCTGCGTGTCGTGTCGATCGGCGACCTGCTTCCGGAGACGTACGTCTGGGCTGACCATCAGATCGACCCGGTGCCCGCGCCGCGGCCCGGCGACTGACCCGACCCGGGAAGGGACGGTCGGCCGCGCGCTCAGTCGCCGGCCGCCGCCTCGAGCATCGAACGCGGCACCGGCACGCCCTCGAACCGGATGATGCCCTCCGGGACCATCCAGCGCATCACCCTTACCTCCAGCAGCCCGGCACGCACGGCGGGATCGTTGTGGAAGAGCTCGCGTGCCATGTCCGGGTGCACGGAGAGCACGACGAAGCCGCGGAGCCGTTCGTCGTCCGCGTCCACGAAGGGTCCGGCCGCGAGGACGAGGTCCTGCTCCACCAGCCCCGACTGGTGGGCCAGATGCGCGGCGTGCAACCGGTCGAACGCCTCGGGCGGCAGTTGCGGGGCGTCGGAGGGTTGCGCCAGCAGGACGACCGTGTGCTGGTCGTATCGCATTTCCCCACCCTAGGGGCGTGCGTTCCCGCTGGTACCGGGTTCGCGACGTACGCGCAGGTCAACGAGGTTCGATAAAGGGCCACCGTTAGGTGCGCCTAACCTCAGTCGGCTAAGGTAAGGCGAACCTAAGCGCGTAACCGCAGGAGTTTCGTGACCACCCTTCTCAGCCGGCCGGTCGAGGCCGGCCACCGCACCGGCGCCCGCAGCGGGCGCCGGATCGCGGTCACCGTCGCGGCCGCGCTCGTGCTGCTGCTCACCGTGCTGGCCAGCTTCGCGCTCGGCAGCCGGCAGCTCCCCGTCGACCAGGTGTGGCACGCCCTCGTGTCGCCGGACGGCGGCGAGGCGAGCACCATCGTCCGCGAGCTGCGCCTACCGCGGACCGCCCTCGGTCTCGTCGTCGGCGTGGCGCTCGCCGTCGCCGGCGTGCTCCTCCAGGCCCTCACCCGCAACCCGCTGGCCGAGCCACGGATCCTCGGCATCAGCGCCGGCGCGTCGTTCGGCGTGGTGCTGGCCATCTCCGTCTTCGGCGTGAGCACGCTCGCCGGTTACGTCTGGTTCGGCATCGGAGGCGCGTTCCTCGCCGGGCTGCTGGTCTTCGCCGTGGCCGCCCGCACCCGCGAGGGCGCCAGCCCGGTCACCCTCGCGTTGGTCGGAGCCGCCCTCGATGCCAGCCTCGGCTCCGTGGTGTACGCGCTGCTCAGCACCGACGTGCACACCTTCGAGTCGTACCGGTTCTGGGTGGTCGGTGGGCTCACCGGGCGGGACCTGTCCGTCGCCGTGCAGGTGCTGCCGTTCCTGCTCGCCGGGCTCGTGCTGGCCGCGCTGGTCGCCCGCGGCCTGGACGCGCTGGCCCTCGGCGACGACGTGGCGCGCGGCCTCGGCAACCGCATCGGCCTCGTCCGTCTCGGCGGGGGCGTCGCCGCCGTCCTGCTCACCGGTGCCGCCGTCGCCGCCGCCGGGCCGATCGCGTTCGTCGGCCTGGCCGTGCCGCACCTGGCCCGCGCCCTGGTCGGCGCCGACCACCGCTGGACCCTCGCCGTGTCCGCGCTGCTCGGGCCGGCCCTGCTGCTCGGTGCCGACATCGTGGGCCGGCTCGTCGACCCACCCAGCGAGGTGCCGGCCGGCATCATCACCGCGTTGATCGGCGCGCCGCTGCTCGCCATCCTGGTCCGCCGCGCGAAGGTGGTGACCGCGTGACCGCCCCCAGCCGTGATCGGACCGTCGCCGCGACGGCCGGCGAACCCGTCGTGACCCCGTCCGTCGCCGCTCGCCTGCCCGGCCGCTCGCTGCTGCGGCTCGGCCCGCTCAGCCTGCAGATCCGCCGCCGTTCGGTGCTGGTCGCCGCCGTCCTCGTGGTGCTGCTCGCCGTGGCCTTCGTGCTGAGCCTCTCCCTCGGCACCCCGTACGTCGCCCCGGCCGACGTGCTGCATGCGCTCTCCGGCGCCGGCACCCCGTACGACCTGGTCGTCCTCGACCTGCGGCTGCCCCGGGTGGTGCTCGCCGCGGTGGCCGGCGCCGCGTTCGGGGTGGCCGGAACGCTGATCCAGAGCGTGGCGCGCAACCCGCTCGCCAGCCCGGACGTCATCGGCATCACCCAGGGCGCCGGCCTCGCCGCGACCGTCGCGTTGACCAGTGGTGCGGCGGCGGTGGTGGTCGCGCCGGCGGCGCTGGCCGGTGGCCTGGTCGCCGCCGTCGTGGTGCTCGCCCTCGGCGCGCGGCACGGGCTGGCCGCGCAGCGGTTCGTGCTGGCCGGTGTGGCGGTCGCGTTCGCCCTGCGGGCGCTCACCGAGATCGTCATGATCACCGCCGAGGCCATCGACGGGCAGCGTGCCCAGATCTGGCTGGTCGGCACCCTGGCCGGCAAGGGCTGGGCCGAGGCCGCCTGGATCGGCGGCGCCCTGCTCGTGCTGCTGCCGGTGTTGGCCTGGGCCGGCTGGGCGTTGAACAGCAGCGCCCTCGACGACGACACCGCCCGGGGCATCGGATTGCGCCCCGTGGCCCGCCGGATCGGGCTCGCCGGCGCCGGTGTGCTCGTCGCCGCGATGGTCACCGCCCAGGTCGGCGCGGTCGACTTCGTGGCGCTGGTGGCGCCGCAGGTGGCCCGCCGGCTCGTCCGCTCCGAACGTCCACCGCTGGTCTGCGCCGCGCTGCTCGGCGCGCTGCTGCTGGTGCTGGCCGATCTCGCCGGGCGGCGACTCTTCGCCCCGACGCAACTGCCGGCCGGCGTGCTGACCGCCGCCATCGGTGGCCCGTACCTGATGTACCTGCTGCTCCGCGGCCGCAAGAGGTCGTCGTGACCGACCGACCGACCCCATCCCTATTCGTCGACCACCCTTCGGGAGGCGTGATGCTCTCCACCCGCGACCTGGTCGCCGGCTACGACGAGCGGACCGTGCTGGACGGGCTGGACCTGGAACTGCCCGCCGACGCGTTCACCGTGATCGTCGGGCCGAACGCCTGCGGCAAGTCCACCCTGCTGCGGACGTTGGCCCGGCTGATCGCCCCGCGCAGCGGCAGCGTGCTGCTGGACGGCAAGGCCATCCAGGACCTGCCCACCCGGGAGGTCGCCCGGCGGCTCGCCGTCCTGCCGCAGAGTCCGCTGGTGCCCGAGGGGGTCACCGTCGCCGACCTGGTCGGTCGCGGGCGGCAGCCGTACCAGCGCTGGTGGCGGCAGTGGTCGGAGGAGGACAGCGCCGCGGTGGACCGCGCGATGGTCCTCGCCGACGTGGCCGGCCTCGCCGACCGGCCGGTGGACACGCTCTCCGGCGGCCAGCGTCAGCGGGTGTGGATCGCCATGACCCTCGCCCAGGACACCGAGGCGCTGCTGCTGGACGAACCGACCACCTTCCTCGACCTGGCCCACCAGGTGGAGGTGCTGGACCTGCTGCACCGGTTGCGCGTCGAGCGGGGCCGCACCGTGGTCGCCGTGCTGCACGACCTCAACCAGGCCGCCCGGTACGCCGATCACCTGGTCGCGATGCGAGCCGGCGCCGTGGTGGCCGCCGGGCCGCCACGGGAGATCCTCGACGCGGACCTGGTCCGCGAGGTGTTCGGGCTCGACTGCGTGGTCGTGCCCTGCCCGGTGACCGGGGCCCCGCTGGTGGTGCCCGCGCTCACCAGCCCCACCCTGGCCCCCGCGACGGTCCCACCGTCCGGTGCCACCCTGTCCGGTGCCGGTTCGTCCGGTGCCGGTTCGTCCGGTGCCGGTTCGTCCGGCGCCGTCCCGTCGCCCCTCGATGCCACCGCACCCACCGGATCCACCGGTGTCACCCCAGCCGGCAGCGAAAACGCTCTCGCCGGTTCATATCCTTCGGAAGGACACTGATGCGTCGTCGTCTCGTCGCCGCCCTCGCCACGGCCGTCGCCCTCGGCGTCGGACTCACCGCGTGCAGTGAGAGCGACCCGGTCGCCGGCACCACCGCCGGCGGGGAGACCCGGGAGATCACCCACGCCATGGGCACCACCAAGGTGCCGGCTCACCCGCAGCGCGTCGTCGTGCTCGACAGCGACAAGATCGACACGATGCTCTCGCTCGGGATGACCCCGGTCGGGGCCACCAACACCGGTGAGGCCAAGGGCTGGCCGACCTACTTCGGCGCGGACAAGCTCGCCAGCATCAAGGACGTCGGGCAGATCAGCGAGCCCGACATCGAGGCGATCAACGCGCTGAAGCCGGACCTGATCCTGGGCAGCAAGTTCCGCCAGGAGAAGTTCTACGACGAGCTTTCCGCCGTCGCGCCGACCGTCTTCACGGAGAAGGTCGGCATCACCTGGAAGGAGAACTTCCTCCTCGACGGCAAGGCGCTCGGCAAGGAGCAGGAGGCCAAGGACCTGCTCGGCCAGTACGAGACGCGGGCGAAGGAGTTCGGCGCCAAGCTGGGCGACGCCGCCAAGCAGAAGATCTCCATCGTCCGCTTCCGCCCCGGCAGCATCCGCGTCTACGGTCCGGATTCCTTCTCCGGCATCGTGCTCGGTGACGCCGGGCTGGCCCGCCCCGAGCGGCAGCTGCTCGCGAACAAGGACGACAAGCGCTTCGACGAGGTCAGCCCCGAGCGCATCAGCGAGGTCGACGGCGACGTCATCTTCGTGACCGCGTTCGGCGAGAAGGCCGCCGCCGAGCAGGCCCAGGTCACCGGCGGCAGCCTCTGGAAGAACCTGTCGGCGGTCAAGGCCAACAAGGTCTACGTGGTGCCCGACGAGGTCTGGATGACCGGCATCGGCGTCGGCGCCGCCAACAAGATCCTCGACGACCTGCAGAAATACCTCACCGCCTGACCCTGCCCGGCGTCCCCGCGTCCCCGCGTCCCCGCCGCCCCCCGCCTCCGCGCGCCCCACCGGTGCGCTGCGTCGGTGGTGCGCTGCAAGATCGCGCTGCATCCAGGAAGTAGTGGCCTCCCTGCGATTGGGAGGCCACTACTTCCTTGTGCCAGCGCGATCTTGGCATGGTGGCGCGGTTGCTCGGCATGGTGGCGCGGTTGCTCGGCAGGGTGGCGGGGCTACCTGGTGATCAGGCACGGCCACGGAGGCCACGGGAACGGAGCGCAGCCCGCACCTCCGCCACGAACCCGGCGAAGTCGTCCCGGAGTCGTCGGGCGGTCAGGTGCAGGACGATCCAATCGTTGCCGAGGAGGCGGTTCAACCGTCGCCGGTCCCGGTGGAACTGCTCGGGGTCGTCGTGCCAGAGCCCGTCGTACTCGACCGCGACCTTGAACTCCGGCCAGGCGAGGTCCAGCCGGGCGATGAACCGCCCCGACTCGGCCACGATGTACTGGGTCTGCGGGCGGGGGAGACCGGCCAGCACCAGCCGGACGCGTGCGCGTGACTCCTGCGGCGACTCCGCCCCGGCGTCGGCCAGGTCGGCGACGCGGAGCAGCGACCGCCAGCCCCGACGTCCGGCTCGGGCCAGTGCGAACTCCCGGAGCGCCGCCACGTCGGTGAGCCGGCGGGCCAGTAGACCGTCGATGACGACGACCGCTTCCACTACGTCGAGCCAGCGGGCGACGTCCCAGCAGGTCCGGACTGGCGAGGTCACGAGGATCCCGGCATGGTCGACCACGTCCGCCGGCACAAGTTCGCCGTGGTGCACGCGCAGCCCCGCGATGGGACCGCGCCGTGGGCTCGCGCGGGTGCTCTCCGGCCGCCCGGACGGCCGTCGGGACTGTCGCCCACCGGAGGTGCCCGCGGCCGAACCGACCGGCACGAGCGCATCGATCGGCTGGTCCGGCGGCACCGTCCCCACCCCGTAGAGGGCCGCCGCGGACCGGCCGGCGATCGCCGTGCCAGGTGGGGTCAGCCAACGCCTGACCGCGAGGCACCTGGTCCGATGCGTGATGGTGAGTTGTGCGTCGGCGTAGACGTCACGGAAGAGCGGTCGCCACGCCGAGCTGCGCAGGTCGTTGCGGGTCAGCAGGCCGCGGGAGATGGCGGCGGAGCCGCGGAAGATCCGACCGCGTAGCTGGGGCGGGCGGCGGGGAGACTTCGGCATGCGTACAGGCTGGCGGACGACGAGGTCGCGGTGCTGACCCTGTGGACAACCCTGCGGCCGCCACCGGATTCGGTCGTGACCCTGCAAAACACCCGTGGCGCGGGAAGATCGCTGCAACATGGAAGTAGTGGCCTCCGAGATGGGGGAGACCACTACTTCCACGATCGAGCGTGATCTTGCGGATGCCCGGCACGCCCAGGGCGCCCGCCGCGAGGTCGCGAAGGCGCGCTTCGGGCGATGGAGTGTCCGCCGGTGGACAGGGTGGGTCAGGCGGCGGTGGTCCAGAGGGCGCGGAAGGCGGCGGCCTCGCCGGCGAGCCAGCGCTCGATCTGGTCGGCCTTGGCGCTGTCGGGCATCCGGTGCGCCTGGCCGCGTCGGACGTCGACCAGGACCGGCTCGGCGTGCGGGAGCACCGCATCCATGTGGCGGGCCATCAGGTGCAGCGTGGCCAGCACCGCCTCCTCGCTCGGCGGGGCCTCGTCGAAGTGCAGACGGACCGCCTCGACGCGCCCGTCGGAGTGCCGTACGCCGAAGTGGGGGTTGATCTTGACAGGCAGGTCGCCGAGCATGGCGAGGGCGGCGCGGGTCTGGGCCAGATCGATCGAGCCGGGCTCGCCCAGGGAGTGCAGCCAGGCGGTCGCGCCCGGCACCAGCGCCTGGTAGAGCGGGCGCCAGCGGGGCTTTACCTGGTCGACCACCTGATCGAGGTGCGTGCCGCCGGTGTGGAAGGCGATGTCGGCCTTGAGCGCCTTGACGAACTGGCCGTGCGGGTTGAAGCCGTGCCGGCTCGCCCGCTGCTTGCGCAGCCCCCCGACGAAGGTGGCCTTCGTCGGGCCGGTGCGATCGACGTAGCGGGTGAAGCCGAGCAGCGTGGCGTACGGGGTGAGGGGGGTGGAGGTGGGCGCGGTCACGGGCGTCCTCCCAGCTCAGCAGCCGTGATTAGTACATACATTCTAATCGACGGGGCTGACATCGCCCAGTGCGTGAGGGGCCAGGTTCTCGTCCCGGCGAAGCGGTGCCCTGGGCTGGTCGGCGTTGGTCCGGGAGAGGCCGCGTAGGCGGGCGGCGGTCAGGGTGCCCGTCGCCGGAAAGCGTCGTTGGCCATGTGCTGTCACGGGCCGCGCCGCCGTGCCGCCGGGGGAGCGGCGCGGCGCCCCACGCCTCCCACCTCGCCCGGTGGGATCGCTTGCGCCGTGCGGGAGGCCCGCTCTCCGTCCACTTCGGTGGCACACTGTCCGGATCGGACCTGTCACCCAGGATCACGAGCCAGAGGAGTGTCAGTTGAAGTTGTCCTCCACCCGCCACTCAAGACGGGCCGGCGTCTCCCCGCAGAACGCCCGATGGCCGAGAAGGGCAGGCGCGTTCAGCCTGGCCGCCGTCCTGTCGACCACTCTGGCGACGGCCGCCACCGCCGCCCCCGGCTCCGAACAACCGGCCCCGGAGGCGGCGACCGGGTTGGCGATCGCACGAGTCCAGGTCGGCGGCACCGCCGAACGGCAGAAGCTGATGGACCTCGGCCTGGACGTCATCGACCTCACCAGCACCCACGCCGAGGTGCTGCTGCACGGGGAGACCGACCGCGCGCGGCTCGCGTCGGGGAACTGGCCGGTGGCGCTCTCCGACGTATCGGCCCAGCTCACCACCATGACGGCCGCCCGCGCGGCCGAAGACCGGCGGGAGGATGCCCGGCGGACGGACCCGACGCTCGCCTCCAGTCTGCCGACCGGTCGAGTCTCGTACCGCACGCTGGAAGAGACCGAGAGCGAGATGCGGGAGCTCGAGCGCCGCTACCCGGACAAGGTCAAGGTGTTCGAGCTTTCCCGGAGGTCCCTGCTGGGGCATCCGATCCTGGGCATGGAGATCACCAGCGACGTCGACACCTACTCCGGAAAGCCGGCCTTCCTGACCAGCGGCCTGCACCACGCCCGCGAGTGGCCCACGCTCGAATTCACCATGGAGTTCGCGTGGGACGTCCTGGAGAACTACGGCACGGACCGGCAGATCCGCAACCTCGTCGACTCCACTCGACTGATCATCGTGCCGGCGGTGAATCCGGACGGCTACCAGATGTCCCGAGAACGCATCCACGAGATGAAGCGGAAGAACTGCCGGGTCGCGGCCGGTGCGGTGCCGACCTGGGAGCAGTGCGCGTCCCCGGATGCCGCTCCGCTCGGAGTGGACCTGAACCGCAACTACGGGGCGTTCTGGGGCGGCCCAGGGTCCAGTGCGTCTCCCACCGCCGAGAACCACCACGGTGCGGCGCCGTACTCCGAGCCGGAGATCGCAGCCATGACCGACCTGCTGAACAGTCACCAGGTCGTGGTCGCCGTGAACAACCACACGCCAGACGCCCGGCTGCTTCGTGCCCCGTCGTCACCGCTGGAGCCCGTACCGGCGGAGGTGGCGCTCTACGACGGCCTGGCACAGCAACTCGGTACGGCCCTCGGTGACTGGCCGACGGGTCCCTGGCCGGAGGTCTACTACGTCGCGAGCGGCGTCGCCGAGCAGCAGGGCCTGTACGCCAACGGCACCCTCGGTTTCACTCCGGAGCTGACCCCGGGGCACAGCGGCCTCGAACGGTTCCACCCGCAGTACCAGTACGTCGTGGACCAGTACTGGGGTGTCGGAGCGTACCCGGGATCGAGTATCCGCGAGGCGCTCCTCATCGCCTGGTCCGCTGCGGCCGATCGGCGTACGCACTCCGTCCTCACCGGGTCGGCTCCCCGCGGCATCGAGCTCACCATCAGCAAGGACGTCTCCGTGAACTCCTCGCCGGTCACCCGGGACGGCGAGACCGTGGCGTTGCCGTCCGACCTGCGGATCGAGAGCACGATCCGGGTGCCGGACAGCGGCCGGTTCGAGTGGCACGTCCTGCCGTCGCTGCGGCAGAGCCAGGACAGCTCCGTGCTGCTGCCGGAGAGTTGGGTGGTGTCCTGCCGGAACCCGGCGGGCAAGATCCACCGCGCGGTCACGGTCACGATCGGCCGCGGCGAGACGAAGGCGGTCGACCTGAGCAGGTGCCCGGCCGGTCCCAAGAAGCCGATCGGCGCCGGACGCTGACCCGCAGGCGCGTCGCCCGGCGGCCGGTCGGCGGGCGACGCGCCCAAGCGGTTCGTGGAGCCGCGACCGGCAGGCGGGCCAACTCCGGCGGGCCGGGGACGGTGCGAGGCCGTGTCGTCCGTACCGGCGCGTTCAGGGTCGCGCCGGTCGCCCCGGCGGCGACCAGGGAGCCGCCGTGTGGCCTTACGGGTGGCCCCACGGTCGTGCCTTGTGCCGACGGTGACCGGGATCAGCCGTGCCGGCAGCGCGGCGTCTCCCACGGTCGTGCCTTGCGCCCGGCGGTGACCGGGATCAGTCGTGCCGGCGGCGCGGGCGTCTCCCACGGTCGCGCCGGGCGTCGGGGCTACCGGATCAGAGTTGCCCGACCGAGGTGATCCGGACGACCGCCTCGCCTGCCTCGTCCGACGCGGCCAGGTCGACCTCGGCGCTGACGCCCCAGTCGTGGTCGCCGTCCGGGTCGTCCAGGATCTGCCGGACCGTCCACCGCTCCCGGCCCTGTTCGATCATGAGCAGCGCCGGGCCGCGGGCGTCCGGCCCGGTGCCGATGGCGTCGTACCTGTCGAAGTACGGCTCCAGCGCGTCCGCCCAGGCGTCGGCGTTCCAGCCGGTACCCGCGTCGAGTTCGCCGAGCAGGTCCCAGCGGCGCAGGGCGGCCAGCTCGACCCGGCGGAACAGCGCGTTGCGCACCAGCACCCGGAATGCCCGGGCGTTCCGGGTGACCGCCGCGGGGCGGTCGTCGAGCGAGGCCGCGACCTCCTCGACGTCGGACGGGTTGCGCAGCCGCTCCCACTCGTCGATGAGGCTGGAGTCCACCTGCCGGACGAGTTCGCCGAGCCACTCGATGAGGTCGATCAGCTCCTCGGTCTTGGCGTCCTCGGGCACGGTCTGCCGCAGCGTCTTGTACGCGTCGGCGAGGTAGCGCAGGACGAGCCCCTCGGAGCGGGACAGTCCGTAGAACTGGACGTACTCGGCGAAGGTCATGGCCCGCTCGTACATGTCCCGTACCACGGACTTGGGGGAGAGCTGGTGGTCGGCCACCCACGGGTGCCCCTGCCGGTACATCTCGTACGCCGAGTCCAGCAGCTCCGCGAGGGGCTTGGGCCAGGTGACCTCGTCGAGCAGTTCGAGGCGCGCCTCGTACTCGATGCCCTCGGCCTTCATCGCGGCGACCGCCTCACCGCGGGCCTTGAACTGCTGGGCGGAGAGCACCTGCCGCGGGTCGTCGAGGATCGACTCGATCACCGAGAGCACGTCGAGGGCGTACGACGGGGACTCCCGGTCCAGCAGCTCCACGGTGGCGAGCGCCAGCGGGGAGAGCGGCTGGTTGAGCGCGAAGTCGAGTTGGAGGTCGACGGTGAGGCGTACCCGCCGGCCGGTCTCGTCCGGCTCGGCCAGCTCCTCCACCACCCCGCCGGCCCGCAAGGCGCGGTAGATCGCGATCGCCCGGCGGATGTGCCGGCGCTGGGCGGCCCGGTCCTCGTGGTTGTCGGTGAGCAGGTGCCGCATGGCGGCGAACGCGTCACCGGGCCGGCCGATGACGTTGAGCAGCATCGAATGGCTGACCTGGAAGCTGGAGGTGAGCGGCTCCGGCTCGGCCTCGACGAGCCGCTGGAACGTCGCCTCACCCCAGCCGACCGAACCCTCCGGCGGCTTCTTCTTGACCACCTTGCGCCGCTTCTTCGGGTCGTCACCCGCCTTGGCCAGGGCCTTCTCGTTCTCGATCACGTGCTCCGGCGCCTGCACCACCACCCGGCCGATGGTGTCGAACCCGGCCCGGCCGGCGCGCCCGGCGATCTGATGGAACTCCCGGGCCTTGAGCAGCCGGGTACGCGTCCCGTCGTACTTGGACAGGCCGGTGAAGAGCACGGTCCGGATCGGCACGTTGATGCCGACGCCGAGGGTGTCCGTGCCGCAGATGACCTTGAGCAGCCCGGCCTGGGCGAGGGTCTCGACCAGCCGGCGGTACTTGGGCAGCATGCCCGCGTGGTGCACGCCGATGCCGTGCCGCACCAGCCGGGACAGGGTCTTGCCGAAGCCGGAGGTGAACCGGAAGTTCCCGATGGCCTGGGCGATCATGTCCTTCTCGGCGCGGGTGGAGACGTTGACGCTCATCAGCGCCTGGGCCCGCTCCAGGGCGGCGGCCTGGGTGAAGTGCACGACGTACACCGGCGCCTGCTTCGTCTCCAGCAGCTCCTCCAGCGTCTCGTGCAGCGGCGTCATCGCGTACGAGAAGAGCAGCGGGACGGGTCGCTCGGCCGAGCGGACGACGGCGGTCGGCCGCCCGGTGCGCCGGGTCAGGTCGTCGACGAAACGGGTGGTGTCGCCGAGGGTGGCCGACATCAGGATGAACTGGGCCTGGGGCAGCTCGATGAGCGGCACCTGCCAGGCCCAGCCGCGGTCCGGCTCGGCGTAGAAGTGGAACTCGTCCATGACCACCTGGCCGACGTCGGCCCGGGCGCCCTCGCGCAGCGCGAGGTTGGCCAGGATCTCGGCCGTGCAGCAGATGATCGGCGCGTCGGCGTTGACGCTGGCGTCGCCGGTGAGCATCCCGACGTTCTCGGCGCCGAAGACCTCGCACAGGGCGAAGAACTTCTCCGAGACCAGCGCCTTGATCGGGGCGGTGTAGAAGGTCGTCCGGTCGTCGGCGAGGGCCGCGAAGTGCGCCGCGATCGCGACCAGGCTCTTGCCGGAGCCGGTCGGCGTGTTCATGATCACGTTAGCTCCGGAGACGATCTCGATGACCGCCTCTTCCTGGTGCGGGTAGAGATCGAGGCCGCGCTCCTTCGCCCAGCCGGCGAACGCGTCGTAGAGGGTGTCGGGGTCGGCGGTCGCGGGCAGCGCGGCGGTGAGCGTCATAACCCGTCAATGGTGCCTGGATCATGGGGCTTCGCGCCAACCGGGGTGACGGATCGTAGGAAAGCGACCCTAGCTACGGGCCGCTCCTCAGCGGCGGCGGTAGATCTATGGGGCCGCTCCTCGGCGGCGGCGGTAGATCAGGTCGGCGATCGGGCGGCCGGCCAGCAGGGCGCGCCGTTCGAACTTGGTCACCGGCCGGTGCGCGGGGCGCGGGGCGAAGCCGGTGTGCGGATTGACCAGTTCCGGGTCGGCGTCGAGGGTCTCCCGCATCGCCTCGGCGTACTCGGTCCAGTCGGTGGCGCAGTGCAGCACGCCGCCCGGCGTCAGCCGGCTGCGCAGCAGGGCCACGTGTGTCGGCTGGATCAGCCGGCGCTTGTGATGCCGGGCCTTCGGCCACGGGTCGGGGAAGAAGACGTGCACCGCGTCGAGCGAGCCGGGCGGCAGCCGGCGTACCAACTCCAGGGCGTCGCCCTTCGCCACCCGGACGTTGCGCAGGCCATGCCGTTCCACCAGGTCGAGGAGGTTGGCGATGCCAGGGGTGTGCACCTCGACCGCCAGATAGTCCCGATCCGGATCGGCGCCGGCCATCGCCGCGGTGGTGTCGCCCATGCCCGATCCGATCTCCAGCACGGTCGGCGCCGTCCGACCGAAGAGGCCGGTCAGCTCGATCGGGGCACCCGGCCCGTCCGGCACGTCGAAGCCGTACGCGTCGAAGAGTCGGTCCAACGCATCGGTCTGCCGCCCGGTCATCCGGCCCCGCCGTGGATGGAAGGTGCGGATCGTCCGGACGGGTGGCCGCGGCGCGGCGCGCGTGGGGTCAGGGTCGATGGAGGTCACAGCCGTCCGAGCGTACGCGACCATCCCGCCGGATCGGATGTGATGTTCGCCCAAGAATGAGAGGATCCATCTCGTACGGCAGTCCGGGCAGCCCGCTGCCCATCCGGCCATCCGGCGTCGGGAGGAGGCATCGCGCATGACCCGCGGTGAATTCGTCCTGTCGGCCATGATCGCCGGCCTGCTGCTGGTGGTGGCGGCCGGTCGGGAGGCGGCCGTCGAGGGCCCGCCGGCGCCGGTCGCCGCCTCGCCCGCCGCCTTCGCCGCCCCCGATCCCGGCAGCTCGGAAGAACCCGGCCCGCAGCCGGAGGCGGCCACCGCGCCCCAACCGAACCCGATCGTGGACGTCTTCGTCGAGGTCAGCCCGAGCACCGTGCAGCCGGGCTACCTGGTCGGCATCAAGGCCAGCTGCCGGGACAACTCGATCCCGGCGACCGTGGTGTCGGACGCGTTCGGTCGGGTCCAGGCGCAGCCGCAGCATGGGTTGCTGACCGCCGCGCCGATGGTGCGCGAGCGGACCTTCCCCGGCAACTACCGCGTCAAGCTCGAGTGCCGCGACGGCCAGACCGCCTCGACGATGCTCCAGGTGGTGAAGTCGGTGAAGCCCAGCCGCGGCCCGGCCACCGGGTTCGGCGGCACCGCGGGCGGCTTCCGCGGTGGCCTGCTGGTGCCCTTCGGCGTGGCGCTGGCCGTTGCCGGGCTGGTCGTCGCCCTCGTCACGCTGCGCCGGCCGCGTACCGGGCGTGGCTCCACGAGAGGCTGAGCCCGATGCCGGCCGCCCCGCGCCCCACCCGTCCGCCGGTCGGATCGCCGGCCGACCGTTCGGCGCTCGCCCAGCGGGTCTCCATCACGCACGCGATCACCGCGCAGGCGCCGCCGCCGGTACGCCCCGCTCCCGGCCGGGGCACCGGCGTCCGGGCCGCACGGCCTCGCCGCTCGCCGTGGACCCTGCCGCTGGCCGTGGTGCTGGTGCTGGCCGGGGTCTTCGCCACCGGGATGGGGCTGGGCCGCTCGGTCGAGCCCGGGGAGTGGACCGCGGGCGGTAGGGATCGGCCGGCGGGGGCCGACAGCGGCGCGATGCGGGCGAGCCGTCCGGTGAGTCTCTCGATGCCGACGATCAAGGTGTCCGCGCCGGTGGCTCCGGTCGGGCAGGCCCGGGACGGTTCGATCGCGGTGCCGCCGTTGGAGCGGCACAACGAGACCGGCTGGTACGACCGGGGGCCGACTCCCGGAGAGCCCGGGCCGGCGGTGATCGTCGGGCACGTGGACACGAAGGAGGGGCCCTCGGTCTTCTACGACCTGGGCAAGCTGAAGCCGGGCGACGCCGTCGAGGTGACCCGGGCGGACGGGTCGGTGGTGGTGTTCCGGGTGGACTCGGTGGAGCGTTTCCCGAAGGACCGGTTCCCGGCCGACCGGGTCTACGGCCACGAGGGTCCGCCGGGTCTTCGGCTGATCACGTGTGGCGGTGAGTTCGTCGGCGGCCGCGACGGCTACGCCGACAACGTCATCGCCTTCGCCTCGCTACTCACCGCCCACCCCACCCCCAGCTGACTGACCCCCGCCCCCTCCCGTTCCCGCCCCCCAATCGACCCCGTTGATCATGAAGTTATTGCCTTCGGGAGCGCTTCCATCCGGCAATAACTTCATGATCAACCGAGGCAAGGGGGTGGGGGTGGAGGGTGGGGTTAGGGGACCTGCTGGACCACTTCGAACTCGAGCAGGTTGGCGCCGGTGGCGACGGGGCGTTGCTGCCCGCCGTGAGCGGCGCGGGAGGGACCGGCGGCCCAGGCCTGGTACGCCTCCTCCGACTCCCACTTCGTGTAGACGAAGTAGCGGCTCTCCCCGGCGACCGGACGGAGCAGCTCGAACCCGAGGAAGCCGGGGGAGTTCTCGACGGCGCCGGCGCGGGCCGCGAAGCGCTTCTCCAACTCCTCGCCGGCACCCGGCGGGACGTCGATCGCGTTGATCTTCACAACTGCCATGTCCCCACCCTAACCAGCTCAGAATGTCTCGATCGTCGGCACCAGGTCGGCGTCGACCACGATCGGTGCGTGATCGGAGGGCCCCTTGCCCTTGCGCGCCTCCCGGTCGACGTACGCGGAGCGGACCGTCCGGGCGAACGGCGCCGAGGCGTACACCAGGTCGATCCGCATGCCCTTGTTCTGGTGGAACATGCCGGCCCGGTAGTCCCAGTAGGTGAACGGGTGCGGCCCCTTCATCGGCGTCGGCACCACGTCGGTGAGACCCAGGTCGCGCAGCGCGGCCAGCGCCGCGCGTTCGGCCGGGGTGACGTGGGTGGAGTGGGTGAACACGGCCGGGTCCCAGACGTCGGCGTCGGTCGGGGCCACGTTGAAGTCACCGCAGACGGCCAGCGGCAGTCCACCGGTGAGTTCCTGCTCCAGTGCGTCGCGCAGCGCGGCGAACCAGGCCAGCTTGTACGCGTAGTGCGGGTCGTCCGGCGTCCGGCCGTTGGGCACGTACACCGACCAGACCCGCAGCCCGTCGCAGGTGGCGGCGATGGCGCGGGCCTCGGGAGCGGGGAACCCCGGCTCGCCGGGGAACCCGACGGTCACGTCGACCAGGCCGACCCGGGACAGCAGGGCCACCCCGTTCCACCGGCCGTCGCTGTGGCTGGCCACCGTGTAACCCAGCTCGCCCACCTCCGCCACCGGAAAGGCGCCGTCCGGGCACTTGGTCTCCTGGAGGCAGACCACGTCCGGCTCGGTGGTGCCGAGCCAGTCGAGCAGCCGGGGGAGCCGGGCTTTCACCGAGTTCACGTTCCAGGTCGCCAGGCGCATGCGTCCAGCCTGCCGCATCAACGGCCGCTACGCCGGTCCGGCACCCCGGGTGTCGCGCTTCGCGGGGATGGCGCCGCCCTCGAGGGGCGGTGCGCCGTCGCCGTCAGTTCCCGGTGTCGTTCGGGCGGCTCTGCTCGGCCAGGAAGCGCTCCAGTTCGGCGGCGAGTTCCTCGGCCGACGGCAGCGAACCCAACTCCGGCGCGAGCAGGTTCTTCCCGCCCCGGCCCCGGGCGAACGCGTCGTACTGCTCCTCGAGCGCCTGCACGAGCGCCGCGGCGTCCTCGGTCTGCGCGACCTGGCGGTCGATCTCGACCCGGATCACCTCGGCGGCCGAGCGCAGCTCGTCGCTGGGCAGCAGCAGCCCGGTGGCGCGGGACACCGAGGCGAGCAGCACCTCCGCGGCGGCCGGGTACTCGGTCTGCGCCACGTAGTGCGGCACGTGGGCGGCGAAGCCGATCGCGTCACGACCCAGTTCACCGAGACGGAACTCGAGCAGGTGGCCGACGCCGGCGGGCACCTGCACCCGCTGCAGCCACGGCTCGTGTCCGGCGATCAGCTCGCGGCGCGTGGCGTGGACGGTCACCCCGGTCGGGCGGGTGTGCGGCACGGCCATCGGGATCGAGTTCAGCCCGACGGTGAGCCGGACGCCCAGCCGGGCGCCGAGCCCGGCGACGGCGGCCACGAAGCGCTCCCACTGCACGTCCGGCTCGGGGCCGGTGAGCAGCAGGAAGGGGGTGCCGTCGTCGTCGCGCAGCAGGTGCAGCTCGAGTTTCGGCGCGTCGTACGACTCCCAGTGGTCCTCGACGAAGGTCATGATCGGCCGACGGGAGCGGTAGTCGAAGAGCTGGTCCAGGTCGAAGGTCGCGATGGGGCGAGCCTCCAGCGAGGTGAGCAGCTGCTCGCGGGCGAGCCGGCTCGCGTTTCCGGCGTCGACGAACCCGGTCAGGGCCTGGATGAGGACCGGCTGACCGAGGTCGGGCAGATCGTCGGTGAGCTCGTAGAGCTCGTGTGGGTCGAGCACCGGTGCGGACCTCCCTGAGATGGTGCGTACGGGGCGCCGTCGCGTGCGCGGCACCCGGTTCCGGCAACGTACCCGCCATCCTGGTGCATTCCTTCGCCGGGCGGTCCGTTCTCAGGGAGTGATCAGGATCGGGCGAATACCCCTATTCCGCCGGGCGTCGGGGGGTGCTCTGCCTGTTCGGATGACTCCGACATGGGCCGAACGGCCTAGTTTAGTGATCGTGGGCCGAGGGGCGGGCGATTGCCCGCTTCCGGCCGGGCCGGTTGCGGCTGAGTCGGCCGACCGGTTCGTCCCGGCCGCGAGGTCCGTCCATCGACCGACCGGTGGCTCCCCGGCTGTCCACCGACCCGGCCCGAATCTGTGGCGAGGGCCACGAGATCACCGACGGTAATCATCGGGTACGTCTGCCTAGCCTCGGCTGATGCGTGACGACGGCACCCTCGACGAACCGAACGCCCCCCTCGATCCGAATGTTCGTACGGATGATCGGGCATCGGCCGAACGGACGATGATGCTGCGGCGCCTCCGAGCCGCCACCCCGGCCCTGCGGGCCGCCCGCGACCGCGCCGCCGACTACGCGGCACCACGCCTCCGGTCCGCCCGCGACCGGGCCCGGCAGTTCGCGACGACGCCCGGACGGGCCCGAATCGTGCTCGCCACAGGTGTCGTGTGCTGCCTCGGCCTGGCGACGTACGCGCAGGTCAATGACGACACCGCGGGCGTGGTGGCGCGGGTGGATCCGCTGGCCGCCCACTCCGAGCTGGTCCGGCGCGCCGAGCAGGAGCACGCCTCCCGGTCCCTCGACCGGTCGGCGAGCGGCCAGCCCGCGCCGCCGGCCCCGACCCAGCCGGGCGCGTCCGGCAGCCCGGACGCCGACCCGGACGTGCGGGCGATGAAGAAGCCGGCGGAGCCGGAGCCGGTGGCGGGGCTGACCCGGACGCAGATGAAGAACGCCGAGATCATCGTGCGTACCGGCCGCGGCATGGGGGTGCCGCGCCGGGGACTGGTGATCGCGGTGGCCACCGCGATGCAGGAGAGCAACCTGTACAACCTCGCGAGCGGCGTGATCCCCGAGTCGCAGCGGCACCCGCACCAGGGGCTCGGCTGGGACCACGACTCGGTCGGCCTGTTCCAGCAGCGGTCGAGCAGCGGTTGGGGGTCGGTGGACCGGTTGATGGATCCCGAGTTCGCCACCCGGCAGTTCCTCGGCGCGCTGGAGCAGGTCCCGGGCTGGCAGCAGATGCGGCTCACCGACGCCGCCCAGGCGGTGCAGGTGTCGGCGTACCCCGACCACTACGCGAAGCACGAGTGGCGGGCGAACGAGGTCGTCGACGCCATCCTGCCGACGGAGCGGTAGTCTAAGGCCACAGTGGACGGTTGACCGCCGGGCCATCCCGGGTACATCCGTTGTCGGTTCCGGGTAGACATGAGTGGGGGCTAACCGACAGGAGGACCGAGATGTCACTGTTTCAGCGGATCAGCACCTTCCTACGCTCGCCCAAAGGGCAGCAACTCGTCGCGCGCGGCCGCCGGGAATCGCCAAGCCGGAGAACCAGCGGAAGCTGAAGGGGTTGGCGGCGAGGCTCTCCAACCGCCGCTGACCCCTACCGGCCCTCCGCATCGCCCGCGTCGACCTCTCGGGAGTACCCGTGTCCGAACCCGTGCCCGCCGACGGCCAGCCCACTCCCGCACCGCAGCCACCCGCCCCGGCGGTGACCGCCGGCCAGGAGGTTCCCGAGTCGCCGCCCGCCACGCTCTGGGACCGGATGCGTGACGACCCGCAGTACGCCCCGGAGCACCTGGCGTTGGAGGCGGTGCGCCGGCTCGGGCCGGAGGCGGCGCAATGGGCCGCGCGGGCCCGCGAGGAACAGCCCGGCATCACCACCGACGCGCTGGCCGAGCAGGCGGTACGCCGATTCGTGAACCGAGCCCGGCTGTCCGGTGCGGTCTCCGGTGCCGCCGGACTGCCCGGCGCGGTGCTCGACATCGGCGTACTGGCCTGGACCCAGGCCCGCATGGTGCTGCACGTCGCGGCGGCGTACGGCGTCGACCCGCTGCACACCGACCGCGCCACCGACCTGCTCGTCCTCCAGCGGGTGCACAAGGTCGCCGAGAGCGCCCGGCTGGCGTTGGGGGTGGCCGCCGGCCGGGAGCGCGCGGGCGCCCTGTTCGGCATGCGTGGGCAGGGCCAGTTGGGCAAGGTCATGCTGCGGTTGGGCGTACGCCTGGCGCAGATGGCCGGGATACGGGCGGCCAAGCGGGTCTTCGCGAAGCTCGTGCCCGGCGCGGCGATCATCCTCGGCACCTGGGCGAACTCGTCCGCCACCAAGGATCTCGCCGAACGATCCCGGGCGCTCTACCGGCAGCACGTCAGCGGCGTTCCGGGTCCGCGCCGCTCCTGAGGGCGCTCGTCGGGCCCGGCGCGGGAGCGCCGCGGGTCAGCCGGCGAGCCCGGAGGCGTCCCAGGCCACCTCGGCGAGCCGGCCCTGACCGGCCGCGTTCGGGTGGAACCAGTCCAGCGGGTTGACCAGGTCGAGCGTGAAACGCACCCGGTGCACCGCGCCGCCGTCGTACCGGCAGCGCGACCCGTACGCCTTGCACGCCGCTGCCAGCTGACTGTTGTAGGCGTCGATCCGGGCGCGGAAGGCGGTCCGGCGGGCACGGTCGGCCGGGGCGTTCGACGTCGCGTCGGCGAGCAGTGCGGGGCAGACGCCGTGCCGCCAGGCCCGGACCGCCCGCTCGTCGGTGTGCCCGACCTCCCACAGCCGGTACAGGTCGGGAATGCTCACCACCAGTACCCGCGCCTTCGGGCGGCCCGTGCGCAGCGTCCGCAGCCCCCGGTCCACGTCGGCCCGGAACTGCCGCACCGGGGTCATGTCGTCGATGCTGGACCGGCAGGCGTCGTTGGCACCGATCAGCACCGTGACCTGGTCGGCCCGGTCGCGTACCGCCGCCCGGGCCTGGTCCTCCAGGGCGGCGGCCCGCGCCCCGGGCCGGGCGTGGTTGTACGCGCGTTCCCGGACGTCCGGGTCGCGGTCGAGCAGGCGCCGGTAGAGGCTGCGCACCCGTAGCCCGTCCCCCGTCGACCAGGAGTTGCGTTCGCAGGAGGTGAGCACCAGACACGAACCGAACCCGGTGCTGATCGAGTCGCCGAGCGCGGCGATGCCGCCGGAACCGCCGGGCTGCGGGGTGCCACGGGTCGGGCGTGGCCCCGCCTCGCCGCCACCCTCGCAGGCGAGCGCGACCAGGGCCAGGAGGCAGGCGACGGTGGTGATCCAGCGGCGAGGCATGATCCCCCCGGGTGTGCAGCTCAGAGCGACGGCGCGGTAACTCTATGCGCATCGCCGGTGGGGCCGGACTGACGCTGTCGGCTATGTGGCACATCCCGGCCGCTGCCCGGATCGATGTGGTAGCCCCGGTCCCGCGTGTCCGACGCACTCCCGGTCGGCAATCCGGGTGAGCCTGCGGGAAGCCGTGACCTCGCGAGCGCACGAGGTGGAACGCTTGGCCGGACACGCGGTGAACCCGGCGCCGGGCGGCGGGTTCCGCGCCGTGGCCGGGTGTCGAGTCCTACGGCGACCCGGCGCCGTACCCGGTCCGTCCCGCCATGAAAGAGGGTGTGTTGTGAAACTCGGCCTGCACTACTGGACCTACACCACCCCGCCGGAACCGGAGCTCATCGGATCCACCCTGGCCCGCGCCGCCGGGGTCGCGGAGGCGGGCGGTTTCGCCTCCTTCACCGTCATGGACCACTTCTTCCAGATGGAGGCCGCGGCCGGGGTCGACGAGCCGATGCTGGAGGCGTACACCACGCTCGGCTTCGTCGCCGGCAAGACCCAGCGGATGACGCTCGGTGTGCTGGTGACCGGCGTGATGTACCGGTACCCGGGACTGCTCGCGAAGACCGTCACCACCCTGGACGTGCTCTCCGGCGGTCGCGCCCGGCTGGGCATCGGCGCCTCCTGGTACGAGCGGGAGCAGCGTGGCCTCGGCGTGCCGGTGGTGCCGATGGCCGAGCGCTTCGAGCGACTCGAGGAGACGGTGCAGATCTGCCTGCAGATGTGGAGCGAGGACAACGGGCCCTTCGAGGGGCGGTACTACCAACTGGCCGAGACCCTCAACTCACCGGCTCCGCTGCGCCGGCCCCGCCCGCCGATCATGATCGGCGGCAACGGTGAGAAGAAGACCCTCCGGCTGGTCGCCCGGTACGCCGACGCGTGCAACTTCTACGGTGTGAGCGTGGACGAGGCACGCCACAAGTTCGACGTGCTCCGGTCGCACTGCGAGGCCGAGGGGCGTGACTACGACAGCATCGAGAAGACCCTCACGATGCAGGTTCATCCCCTGGACGACCCGGATGCCTTCCTTGCCGCCGCGCAGGAGTACGCCGCGCTCGGCGTGAGCGAGGTCCAGGTGACGCCGGACCGGCACCCGGTCGAGTTCGCCGAGCAGGTCGCCGAGCGGATCGCACCGCGCCTCGCCGAGATCGGCTGACGGCCGGCCAGGCCACCCGCGTTCGGCGCCCGGTCGCCCGGCCGCCCCGCGAGGCCGCCCGTGTGCCCGGCCGCGCCGCGAGGCCGCCCGTGTGCCCGGCGGCGGTGCGAGGCGGCCCGTGTGCCCGGCGGCGGTGCGAAGCGGGCCGTGCCGGTCAAACCGGTTAGCCCGGTCCGTCCCGGGGTAGGTCGGGGGAATGACGAGATCGCAGCCCCGGCGCGCCCGTGGCACGGTCGGGCACGCGTACAGCGCGCTGAACCTCCGGCTCGCGCTCGCCGGCTTCGGCCTGGTGATCATGGCCATCTTCGCCGTGCTGGCGTTCCTGGCCAACATCGTGTGGCTGGGTGTGGTCTGCGCGCTCCTCGCCGTGGTCGCCGTGGTCGACCTGGTCATCATCCAGCGTCGCCGCGCCGCGCGTCGCCGCGAGGAGCCGGGCGCAAAGCACTCACTGTTCGAGTGACAGGAGGCCGAGATGTCCATCGCCACCACCAACCCCGCCACCGGACAGGTGCTCAAGACGTACGACCCGATGTCGACCGAGCAGATCGACGCCGCGATCGGGCGGGCCGACCAGGCGTTCCGCCGACTGCACGGCACCACCGTCGACCAGCGGGCCGGGTGGATGAACGCCGCCGCCGACCTGCTCGACGCGGAGCGC
This sequence comes from Micromonospora sp. NPDC023737, assembly GCF_040639715.1. NCBI lineage: Bacteria > Bacillati > Actinomycetota > Actinomycetes > Micromonosporales > Micromonosporaceae > Micromonospora > Micromonospora sp. NPDC023737. The sequence goes on along the minus strand of NZ_JBFAAL010000001.1, from coordinate 47,047 downwards.
GACGAGATCGCGCGCGTCATGACCACCGAGATGGGCAAGACGTACGCGTCGGCGAAGGCCGAGGTGACCAAGTGCGCCAAGGCCGCCCGGTTCTACGCGGCCCACGCCGCCGGATACCTGGCCGACGAGCCCGCCGACGCCGCCGCGGTGAGCGCCACCCGGGCCTTCATCCGCTACCAGCCGATCGGCCCGGTGCTCGCCGTGATGCCCTGGAACTTTCCGCTCTGGCAGGTGATGCGGTTCGCCGCGCCCGCGCTGATGGCGGGCAACACGGGACTGCTCAAGCACGCCTCGAACGTGCCGCAGACCGCGCTGCTGCTGGAGGACGTCTTCCGCCGCGCCGGATTCCCCGACGGCGCGTTCACCACCCTGCTGGTGGGCTCGGACGCCGTCGAACAGATCCTCAGCGACCCCCGGGTACGCGCGGCCACGCTGACCGGCAGCGAGGGCGCCGGCCGGTCTATCGCGCAGATCGCCGGCCGGGAGCTGAAGAAGACGGTGCTGGAACTCGGCGGCAGTGACCCGTTCGTGGTGATGCCCTCGGCCGACCTGGATAAGGCCGCCGAGGTGGCCACCACCGCCCGCTGCCAGAACAACGGCCAGTCCTGCATCGCCGCGAAACGGTTCATCGTGCACACCGACGTCTTCGACGCCTTCGCGGAGAAGTTCGCCACCCACATGGCCGCACTGCGGGTCGGCGACCCGATGGACGACCGGACCGACGTGGGGCCGCTGGCCAGCGAGCGTGGCCGCGACGAGGTGCACGCCCAGGTCCGCGACGCGATCGACAACGGCGGCACGGTGCTGGTCGGCGGCGAGGTACCGGACCAGGACGGCTGGTGGTACCCGCCGACGGTGGTCACCGACCTGACCCCGCAGATGCGGATGTGGCGGGAGGAGGTGTTCGGGCCGGTAGCGGGTCTGTTCCGGGTGTCGTCGTACGACGAGGCGATCGAGGTCGCCAACGGCACCGCCTTCGGACTCGGCTCGAACGCGTGGACGCGGGACCCGGACGAGCAGGCGCGCTTCGTCACCGACCTGGACGCCGGCAACGTCTTCATCAACGGCATGACCACCTCCTACCCGGAGCTGCCCTTCGGCGGGGTCAAGAACTCCGGCTACGGCCGGGAGCTCTCCGCGCTGGGCATGCGGGAGTTCTGCAACACGAAGACGGTCTGGGTGGGCGGCGAGGGCGCCGGCTCGGTCGGGCCGGCCGGCGCGCACTCCGAGTAGCGGAGGCGACCCGGCGGCCGACGAACGTCAGCTTTAGCCGGGCACCGTCCTGGGTACGGAACGTAGCCATGACGGTGTTCGGCTTCCACGCGTCCCACGAACAGATCCACCCCCGAGCTCTGCTGGATGCGGTGGTCCACGCCGAACGGGTCGGCTTCGACGCCGCCATGTGCTCGGACCACTTCTCGCCGTGGAGCGCCCGGCAGGGGCACTCCGGTTTCGCCTGGTCCTGGCTCGGCGCCGCGCTCCAGGCCACGGGGCTGCCGTTCGGCGTGGTGAACGCGCCGGGCCAGCGCTACCACCCGGCGATCGTCGCCCAGGCGATCGGCACGCTCGCCGCCATGTATCCGGGCCGGTTCTGGGCCGCGCTCGGCACCGGGGAAGCCAGCAACGAACACATCACCGGGGACGGCTGGCCGCGCAAGTCCGTGCGTGCCGCCCGGCTGCGCGAGTGCGTGGACGTGATCCGGGCGCTGCTCGCGGGGGAGGAGGTCAGCCACGACGGGCTGGTCCGGGTGGACCGGGCGCGGCTGTGGACCCGCCCGGAGCAGCCGCCCGCCCTGTTCGGCGCGGCGGTGAGCGTACCTACCGCCCGCTGGTGCGCCGGCTGGGCCGACGGGCTGATCACCGTGAACGCGCCGGTGGAGCACCTGCGCCGGATGATCCGCGCCTACCGGGACGCGGGCGGTCGGGGACCGCTGCACCTGCAGGTGCACCTGAGCTGGGCGCCCGACCAGGCTGAGGCGGAGGCCGTCGCGTACGACCAGTGGCGCAGCAACGTCTTCGTCCCGCCGGTGTGCTGGGACCTGGAGACGGCCGAACACTTCGACGCGGTCTCGGCCGACGTGCCGATGCGGCGGGTCAACCAGGTGGTCAACGTCTCGGCGGACCTCGGCCGGCACGTCGGCTGGCTGGAGGAGTACCTGACGCTCGGGTTCGACCAGATCGCCCTGCATCACGTCGGAAAGGAACAGAGTGCCTTCCTGGACACGTTCGGCGCGGAGGTGCTGCCGAAGCTGCGTGCCCGATGATCAGGCGATACTCGGTGGTTGCCTAGGCTGATGTCCCATGGAGGGACTCTTCGAGGTCGTCGTTTTCCTGGCGACCGCGACGCTCGGCGCCGCGCTGGCCCGCAAGCTCGGCCTGTTGGCGCCGATCGTGCTGGTGGTGGCGGGGCTCGTGCTGTCGTTCGTGCCCGGCTTCCCGCACGTCCGGCTCGACCCGGACCTGGTGCTCGTGGGGATCCTCCCCCCGCTGCTCTACGTCGCCGCGTTGGAGACGTCCGTGCCGGCCTTCCGGCACAACCTGCGCCCGATCCTGTGGCTGGCCGTCGGGCTCGTGCTGTTCACGGCGGTCGCGATCGGTTTCGTCCTGCACCTGCTGTTGCCGATGGTGCCTTTCGCCGTCTGCCTGGCCCTCGGTGCGGTGCTCGCCCCGCCGGACGCCGTGGCCGCGACGGCGGTGGCCCGGCGCATCGGGCTGCCCCGGCGGGTGGTCACGATCCTGGAGGGGGAGAGTCTGCTCAACGACGCCACCGCGCTGGTGCTGTTCCGGGTCGCCGCGCTGGCCGCCGTCGGTTCGGCCGTCGGCGTGGCCGAGGTGAGCATCGAGGTGCTGCGCTCGGCCGGTGGCGGTGTGCTGGTCGGCGTGCTCGGCGCGTTGCTCTTCGGGTTCGTGCACAAGCGGATCACCGACCCGCTGCTCGACAACGCGCTCTCGCTGATCATCCCGTTCGCGGTGGTCTTCGTCGCCGAGGAGATTCACGCGTCCGGTGTGATGGCCGTCGTGGTCACCGGGCTGGCGCTGGGACACAAGCTGCCGGTGCTGATGTCGGCCGCGTCCCGGCTCCAGGTGGGCGCGGTCTGGCGGCTGGTCCGGTTCCTCCTGGAGGGGCTGGTCTTCCTGCTGGTCGGCCTCCAGCTTCCGGACGTGTTGCAGGACCTGGACGAGCCGCTCGGGCGCGTCGTGGGTGTCACGGCGGCGGTACTCGGAACGCTCTTCCTGGCCCGGTTCGTGTGGCTGTTCCCGGTCACGTACCTGACCCGGCTGGTGCCGAGCGTGCGGCGGGGCACGGTGCGGAAACCGGTGAAGTATCCCCTCGTCATCGGCTGGGCCGGGATGCGGGGCGTGGTGACCCTGGCCGCCGCGCTCGCCCTCCCGCTCACCGTCGCCGGCGGGCGGGAGTATCCGCGGGAGCTGTTCATCTGGTTGGCCTTCGCGGTGATCGTGGCCACGCTGGTCGGCCAGGGCGCCACCCTGCCGGTCGTGGCCCGGCGGCTCAAGCTGCCGCCGGACGACCCGGTGCAGGACGCGCTCTCCGCGGCCGGCGTCCAGCAGCAGGCCAGCCGGGCGGCCCGCGAACGCCTGGACGAACTGGCCGGCACCGCCCCGGCTCCGGTCGTGGACCGGCTGCGCCGCGGGGTGGAGGAACGCACCAACCTGGCCTGGGAACGTCTGGGCGGCACCCAGCGGGAGACACCCTCACAGGCGTACGGGCGGCTGCGGCAAGAGATGATCGACGCTGAACGTGCGGTGTTCCGGAACGCGCGGGACACCGGCCGTATCCCGGAGGAGGTGCTGGTGCAGGCCTATCGTGACCTGGACCTGGAGGAATCGTTGCTGCGGCGGGAGGGTGACCGGTGAGCTGCGAACACCTGACCGAGGCCGGCGCGGTCCGACCTCGGAACGTGGACGAGTGCGCGGCCTGCGTGGCGATCGGCAACACCGACTGGGTGCACCTGCGTTCCTGCCTCGCCTGCGGGGAGGTCAGCTGCTGCGACTCGTCGCCGTACCGGCACGCGAGCGTGCACTTCGAGGAGACCGGTCACCCGGTCATGCGCTCGGTCCAGCCGGGGGAGTCCTGGCGCTGGTGCTACGTCGACGAGGAGATCGGCTGAGGCGTGGCCGGCAGGCCGGGTGGACGAGCCGATCCGTCGTGGCCATGCCTGACGTGTCCACCGGCGCGACGGCACGGTTCAGCGCCCGACGGGCAGGAGCCGGTCCCCGCCCGCCTGGAACTCCGTACGCCACCGCCGGGTCAGGGCATGCCGCTGGATTCGCTGTTGACGCCCGCGCTGATCGCCTGACTGTCGAGGCCGCCTTGCCCCTTGCCCCGGATGGTGCCCCGGGCCCGGAACCGCTGGTCGCGTCGGCTCCGTCGGATCGCCTGCCGGGCGACCAGCAGGGCGGCCTCCCGGCCGACCGGCCGCCGGCGCCGTCGCCGGACCAGCACCACCACCACTACCAGCGTCGTGAGAGTGAGCGCCATCGCGGCGCCCGCGAGCCACAGATATGCGTCCATGGCCCTCACGGTAGGCCCGCCGTTCACGGGGTCGACACCTCTGGTGGCGGCCCGACCGGGTGCGCGCCGGGCAGGCCGTGGTCGGTGCGGGGTGGTGCGGGCCGGGGCGACACGCCGGCGCCGGCGACCGTCGCCGCGCGGCGCGCCGGAGCCGCGCCGGACAGTGAGATTCGCCGCGCCACGCGGCGTCCCGGTGGATCTCCTAGAGACAACAGCGCCCTTCGCCTGGCAGGCTGCCACCCATGACCCTGAAGCTGCGTTCCGTGGGAACGAGCGACCGTGGGCTGATCCGTAGCGGGAACCAGGACGCCCTGCACGCCGGCACGTGGCTGGTCGCCGTCGCCGACGGCATGGGTGGCATGGCGGCCGGTGACCTGGCCAGCTCTCTCACCATCGGATCGATGGCACCGCTGGACGTGGAGACACCGGAAGACGCCCTGGTCGCCGCGTTGCAGGGCGGGATCGAGCAGGCCACCCAGCGGATCCGGCGGGCGGTCGGCGAGGATCCGGAGCGGCAGGGCATGGGTACCACGTTGACCGCCCTGCTCTTCGCCCGTACCGGTAGCTGCCTGGCGCTCGCCCACATCGGCGACTCCCGCGCCTACCTGTTCCGGGAGGGCGTGCTCAAGCAGATCACCCGGGACGACACCTTCGTGCAGATGCTTGTCGAACAGGGTGTGATCACCCCCGACCAGGCGAGCAGTCACCCACGGCGGGCCGTCGTCACCCAGGCTCTGCAGGGCGAGGACGTCTCTCCGACGTACGCGACGATGGTGCCCGCGGCCGGTGACCGCTGGCTGCTGTGCAGCGACGGCCTCTCCAACGTGGTCCGGCCGGACACTCTGGCCGAGGTGCTGGCCGGTTACCCGGACCGGGCGGAGTGCGCGCACAAGCTCATCGACCTGGCGCTGCGGGCCGGCGGCCCGGACAACGTCACCGTGGTCATCGCCGACGTCGTCGAGGAGTGAGCGTCAGCGCCGGCGGGGGCTGGCGCGCCGGGTCGGTACGGCCGTCGTCGGGTCGTCCGGCCACGGGTGTCGTGGGTAGCGGCCGCGCAGTTCGGCCCGGACCTGCGGGTAGCCCACCCGCCAGAAGGAGGCCAGGTCGGCGGTGACCGCGACCGGCCGGCCGGCCGGCGAGAGCAGGTGCAGCAGCACCGGTACCCGCCCGCCGGCGATGCGGGGCGCCTCCTGCCACCCGAACGTCTCCTGGAGCTTCACCGGCAGCACGGGTGCCGCCGGATCGGTGTAGTCGATCCGGATCCGCGAGCCGCTGGGCACGGTGAGCCGTTCCGGCGCCACCTCGTCCAGTCGCGCCGCCTGTGCCCAGGGCAGGAGCCGGCGTAGCGCGGCGGCGACGTCCGTGCGGGCCAGGTCGGCGCGGCGTCGGGCGGTGGCCAGCTCCGGGGCGAGCCAGACGGGGGCGGCGGAGAGCAGCGCGTCGTCACCGACGTCGGGCCAGTCGTCGCCGAGCGCGTGCCGGCAGAACGCCAACCGTTCCCGTAGCGCGCGGGCGGCCGGGGTCCACTCCAGCAATCCGAGGCCGGTGCGGCGCAGCCCGGTCAGCAGGGCCGCGCCGACCTCTGCCGGGTCGGGGCGACCGAGCGGCCGCTCGACCAGCTCGATCGCACCGAGTCGCACCACCTCCCGGGCCACCACGTCGGTGCCCGACCAGCCGACTTCCCGATCCGTGCGCAGCAGCGGCCCGGCCGCCTCCCGGGCGGTGGCCTCGTCGAGCGCGGCGGCGAGCCGGATCCTTGCGGCCGGCGCGCCGGGGGAGCGGTCGGCGACCGCCACCGCGAGCCACTCGGCGCCGGCCAGGCCCGACCCGGGTGCCAGCTCCCCGGCGGTGCCCCCGGTCATCAGGTACGAGGAACCGCCCGGCCGCCGGACCCGGGCCAGCCGCTCCGGGTGGGCCAGCCCGACCAGCAGCCCGGCGGCGAGGTCGTCGGGCAGCCGGTGTCCCCCGGTGCTCGTACCGGCGGCGGTGCGGTCGGTGTCCAGGAGGCCGCGCAAACGGCGCACCTCGGCGCGCCAGCGGGCGGTGGTGGCCGCGTCGGCGCCGGCGCGCAGCCGGCGCCAGACGGCGGCGAGGTCGTCGGCCGGGCCGGTGACGGTGTCCTCGGCGAGCATGGCGACCACCTCGGCCGCCCGGTCGGCGCCGACCCGGCCGGCGCCGTCGAGCAGGGCTCGGGCCAGCCGTGGATGGGCGCCGACCGCGGCGATGGCCCGGCCGCGTCCGGTGATCCGGCCGGTGGAGTCGATCGCGCCGAGAGTGGCGAGGGTGTCCCGGGCGACCGCCATCGCGGCCACCGGTGGCGGATCGGGCAGCGCCAGTCCGGTGCCGTCCGGCTGCCCCCAGGCCGCCAGGTCCAGCGCGAAGCCGGTGAGATCCGCCGTCTCTATCTCCGGCCCCGGCTGGGCGGGCAGCCGCTCGTGGGTCGCCTCGGACCAGCAGCGGTACACGTACCCGGGTGCCTCGCGGCCGGCCCGACCGGCTCGCTGGGTCGCGGCGGCCCGGGACACCGGCACGGTGACCAGCGCGCCCAGGCCACGGGCCAGGTCCAGCCGGGGCACCCGGGCGAGCCCCGCGTCCACCACCATCCGCACGCCGGGCACGGTGAGACTGCTCTCGGCGACCGAAGTGGCCAGCACCACGCGACGCCGGGTCGCCGCGACGGCGTCGGGCGGGCCCGATCGTGGACGCAGCGCGGCATCCTGCTCCGCGGAGCGCTGACGACCGTGCAGGGGAAGCAGGTCGACGGTGTCCCGCAGGTCGGTGAGCCGACCGGCGACGGCCGCGATCTCGCCCGCGCCGGGCAGGAAGACCAGCACGTCGCCGTCGTGCTCGCGTAACGCCCGCCGTACGGTCGCCGCAACGTGGTCGAGCAGAGCCCGGTCGACCGGGCCGGCCCCCGGCGCGGGCACCGGTCGGGGCGGAGGCGCCCAGATCCGGGTCACCGGGTGCAGCGCCGCGTCGGCCCGCACGATCGGGGCGGGTTCGTCGGAGCCGCCGAGCAGCGCGGCGAAGCGGTCCGCCTCCGGGGTGGCGGACATGGCCAGCAGCCACAGGTCGGGGCGGAGGGCGCCGCGCGCCTCCACGGCGAACGCGAGCGCGAGGTCGGCGTCGAGATGGCGTTCGTGACACTCGTCGAGCAGCACCGCCCCGACGCCGGGCAGGTCCGGATCGCGCAGCAGGCGACGTACCAGCAGTCCGGTGGTGACCACCTCGACGCGGGTGCGGGCACCGACGCGCCGGTCCCCGCGTACCGCGTACCCGATCCGGTCGCCGACCCGTTCGCCGAGCAGGTCCGCCATTCGGCGGGCCGCGGCTCGGGCGGCCACCCGGCGGGGCTGGGCGATCACCACGCGGCCGTCCACCTGGTCGGCGACGGCCAACGGCGCGAGCGTGGTCTTGCCGGTGCCCGGCGGGGCCACCAGGACCCCGGCGCCGCTCGTGCGCAGCGCCGCGACGACCGCCGGCAGCGTGGCACGCACCGGCAGGTCCAGGCGTACGTCGGAGAGCACGGCCCAGTCTCGCACCGGTGGCGGCGGCGGCCCGGCGCGGTACCGGCCGACGGTGGCGCAGCCAGGCATCCGCCGCCCGGCGGGCACACCGATGGCCGGGTCACCCGGACCCGGCCATCGGTGCCATCACCCCCTGGTGGATGCCAGTTAGTAGGTGCCGTCGAGCTGTCCGCGCAGCTTGGTCAGCGCCCGGGCCAGCAGACGGGAGACGTGCATCTGCGAGACTCCGATCTGCTCGGCGATCTGCGACTGGGTCAGGTTGCCGTAGAACCGCAGGGTGAGGATCTTCTGCTCACGCTCGTCGAGCGTGGCGAGGGCGGGGCCGAGGGCGACCCGCAGCTCGGCCAGCTCGAACTCGGCGTCCTCGCCGCCGAGCATGTCGCCCAGCTCGGTGGCGCGATCGCCGTCGCCGGTCGGGGTGGAGAGCGAGACCGCGTTGTAGGCGCGGGCGCCCTCCAGGCCCTCCAGAACCTCCTCCTCGGTGATCTTGAGGTGGGCGGCGATGTCGGCGACCGTCGGGGAGCGGCCCAAGGTCTGTAGCAGGGTGCTGTTGGCGTCGGAGATGGCCAGTCGCAGCTCCTGCAGGCGCCGGGGGACCCGGATGTCCCAGGTGCGGTCCCGGAAGTGTCGCTTGAGCTCGCCGATGATGGTGGGAATCGCGTAACCGGCGAAGTCGACACCACGGGACGGGTCGAACTTGTCGATCGCCTTGATCAGGCCGACGGCGGCGGTCTGCGCCAGGTCGTCCGTCGGCTCGCCCCGGCCGCTGTAGCGGTGGGCGAGGTGGTTGGCGAGCGGCAACCAGGCCTCGATCGCCCGGTCCCGCAGCGCGGGACGCGACGGATGGTCGGCGGGCAGCGCAGCCATCGTGTTGAGCAGGTCGGTGGCGCTGTCGGAGAGTGCCCGCGGGTCGAGCTTCGCCGCCGTGGTGGACGTGCTCGTCGTGTGCTCAATGGTCGCTGGCGCGGTCATGGGTGGTCCTCCCTGCACCTCGTCCGCGGATGGAGACGTGACGCTTCGTCTTGGCTTCGAATGGGCCGTTCGGTAGTCACACTAACCCGATGGTCCAGCGAAAATCTAGCCGAACGGCTGATGTACTTAAGCGACCAATGTCAAGAGAGCGGGATGATCCGGATGAATCAGGCGTCGGGTGTGAGGGCGATTATCGGCACGAAGCGGGCCGCCGACGGCAGCTGGACGTCCGGCCGGTGTGGGCCGGAAGACAGGAACCCCTCGGCCGAGCGGTCAACTTGAAAGCCGACATCCGGCCGTTACTGTCGGCATTCCGCCCTTGTCCCACGCACGGGACCGCCGTAGCGTCGGCTGGTAGTCGTCGGATGGAGGCGCCCGTGCTCGACCCTGCTGCTCCTCAGCTAGTCGTGAACAGTCGCTTCCTCCACGTGAGCTGGCTGCCTGCGGATCCGGACGCGGTCTCCGCGCTGGTGCCGCCCGGGCTGCGACCGCACCCGGACCGCCGCGTCTTCCTCGGCCAGTGCGTCGTCGACGACGAGAGCCAGACCTCCGGCCTCGGCGCGTACGACCTGACCTACCTGGGCGCGTCACTGGAGGGTGTGGACGCTCCCGGGGGCGCCACCCCGGGAGGCTGGTGGACGCACTACATCACCTCGGCCGAACGGGTGCTCGGCTACGTCCGCACGCGCGGCTTCCCCGCGTACCCCGGGCGCACCACCCTCCACGTGCGCGCCGACACCCTGGTCACCGAGACCGAGATGGACGGCGTGCCGGTGATCCGGACCCAGTGCCGGGTGGGGGAGACCGGGCACGTGATCAACAGTGGGCAGAGTCGCTACTTCACCCGGCGAGACGGCCAGTTGCTCAGCTCGATCTACCCGTACCTCGTCGAGCCGGTGTCGCATTTCGAGGTCGAATCGGTCGAGTTCCTGGAGCCGGAGCACCCGACCTACGCGCTGCGCCCGGCCAACCCGTTCACCATCGTCTTCGGCTTCTACTCGCCCCGGGTCGCCTTCGCCTACCCCGGTGGCGCGACCGATCATCCGGGAAAGGCGGGGTTGCCGGACGAGCAGGTCGGGGGTGCGCTCGCCGCCGACACTGCCCGGCGGCCGGCCAGCCGGGTTGTGAGCCGCCCGGTGCGCCGGTAACACCGAGCGGTCCCTAATCCGGCCCCTGATCCTTGGGCCACCTCGGGCCGGCCTCGTTCACCGCGTACCGCTCGACAGACCCGGTGCGGCGGTCAGCCGCCGGGTCGGCCTCCTGTGCCGGTCCGCCGTGTCCCGACCGGGTCGCGTCGGCCCGGTCGGTCGACCGAGTTCCGCGTCCTCCGCGGCCGGTCGCCGGACGTGTCGTGATTCGCCTGGCCGACCAGGTTTCCGCTGGCCCAGACGGGTAACCGTGATTCTGGGTCGGCGAGTTCGGCTGCGGCCGGGCACCACACCTGAGGATGTCGACCCCGATCTCACGGCAGGACCCCGCCGTGGGCTTCCCACGCCGGCCGGTACCCGGTGCCGTGGCCGGCCGACCTGATCGGCGCGAGACTTCCTGGAGGCCAGAGCATGCCCAGCGAGACGACGAGCCCCCTGACCGAGCACCGCGAGCAGGCGGTGGAGAGCGAGCGGGGCGCGCTGGTGGCGGTGTTGGTCATGGTGCTCCTCGGCCTGGCCGGCATCTTCGCCGTCTCCTGACCCGTACCACCCGCGTGACAAGTAGCACCCGCGTGACCCGTGAGTTCGCGCATGGCGGGGCCGCGAGCCCCGCCATGCGCGACAGAATTCAGGGACGCTCGCCCTGGCCGTCGGTGTGCGGCAGCCGCTGAGCGGGAACGACGCCGAGCCGACCGGCCTGGAAGTCCTCGAACGCCTGGATCAGTTCGTCGCGGGTGTTCATGACGAACGGCCCGTAGTGCGCGACGGGCTCCTGGATTGGCTGGCCACCCATCAGGTACAGGTCCAGCGCCGGGGTGTGCGAGTCCTGCTGCTCGTCCGCGGTGAACCGCAGCGCGTCGCCGGGGCCGTGCACCGCGAGCTGCCCGATCTGCAGCGGCCGCCGGTCCGTGCCGACCGTGCCGCGTCCGCTCAGCACGTAGGCGAGGGCGTTGAACTCCGGCCGCCAGGGGATGTCCACCTGCGCCCCGGGCTGGATGGTGACGTGGGCGATGGTGATCGGGGTGTAGGTGGAGCCCGGCCCGCGGTGACCGGCCACCTCGCCGGCGATCACCCGGATCAGCGCCCCGCCGTCCGGGGTGGTGAGCAGCGCCGCCTCCTTGCCCCGGATGTCCTGGTAGCGGGGCGGGTTCATCTTGGCCGCGCGAGGCAGGTTGACCCAGAGCTGGGTGCCGTGGAACAGGCCGCCGCTGACCACGAGGTGCTCCGGCGGAGCCTCGATGTGCAGCAGGCCACTGCCGGCGGTCATCCACTGGGTGTCGCCGTTGGTGATGGTGCCGCCGCCACCGTTCGAGTCCTGGTGGTCCATGATCCCGTCGATCATGTACGTCACGGTCTCGAAGCCCCGGTGCGGGTGCCAGGGAGTGCCCTTCGGCTCACCCGGGGCGTAGTCGACCTCACCCATCTGGTCGAGGTGGATGAACGGGTCGAGCTCGCTCAGCGGCACACCGGCGAAGGCCCGTCGCACCGGGAAGCCCTCCCCCTCGAAGCCGCTGGGGGCGGTGGTCAGCCGGCGTACCGGCCGGAAGGTGGTGGACTCGTCCAGCCGGGGCAGGCGGGGCAGGACGAGGACGTCGTCAACGGTGATCGCGGGCATCGGGCTCTCCTAGTTCTTGGCGTGGGTGGTCGAGGCGTCCCGGGCCGCCCGCAGGCGGTCACCGAGGCGCTCGAAGATCCGGGTGAGGCAGGCGACCTCGTCGTCGTCGAGGTCGTCCATCAGGTGGGTGCGCACCGAGACCAGGTGATGGGGGGCGGCCTCGCGCACGGTGAGCAGCCCGGTGGCGGTGAGCACCGCCTGGCTGCCCCGGCGGTCCCCCGGGCACGGCTCCCGGCTGACCAGCCCCCGTCGCTGCATGGAGGAGATCTGGTACGTCAGCCGGCTGGGTGAGAAGACGAGCCTGCTGGCCAGTTCGCCCATCCGCAGTCGCTGGCCGGGCGCCTCGGAGAGCAGCACCAGCACGTGGTAGTCGGCGAAGCTCAGGTCGCTGTCGGTGCGCAGGTCCTCCTCCAGCTGCGTGAACAGGCGCTGGCTGGACTCGATGTAGGCGCGCCAGGCGGCGAGTCGGCTGCTGTCCAGGCTCTCGGTCACGTCACCACAGTAGCACTATTTAAAAATTAAACAATCTTGCAGTTGGCTGTACCACTCGGTGGAGGAAGGCGGCCCTCGGCTAGGTCTTGCAGGTTTGAAGGAACTGTCCACGCCGGGCGTCGTCGTGGCATGGCAGACTTCCGGCGTGGCCCACATGCAGCTGACCGTCCCCGGCCTGGTGCTTCGCCCCTGGGTCGAGGCCGACGCACCGGCGGTTCAGGCGGCGCTGAGCGATCCGGACATCGCCCGGTGGAATCCGCAGGGCTGGCCGGTGGACGAGGAACGGACGCTGAACTGGCTGCGCCGCCGCGCGGACTGGTCGGCCGGAGACCACGCGTCGCTCGCGGTGGCCGACGCCACCGACGGCACGCTGCTCGGCTCGGTGTCGCTGTACGACATCCACGACGACGAAGCCGAGATCGGGTACTGGGTCGTCCCGTCGGCGCGCGGTCGCGGTGTCGCGTCGCGGGCCGTCACCCTGCTCACCCGCTGGGGTTTCGAACAACTCGGGCTGCACCGGATCGAGCTCTGCCACGCCACTGCCAACGCGGCCTCCTGCCGGGTCGCCGAGCGGGCCGGTTACCGCCTCGAGGGCACGCTGCGGGAGTCCTTCCGGTACGGCGACGGCCGTCGCCACGACGAGCACCTGCACGCCCGCCTGGCCACCGACCCGTGGCCGGCCGGATCGTCGGGGGAGTGACCGGGGCGACCGGCGCCGGTCGGCCCGTGGGCCGCTCGCGCGGACTAGGCTCATCGGGTGAACGACCTCGACCTGGCCGACTGGCGGGAACGGATCGCCCGGCTCTACCTCTCCGATCTCGACCTGGCCGGCTTCCGCGCGGAACGTGACCGTCTTTTCGCCGACCATCCGCAGAGCCCCATTCCGCCACAGGACCGGCCCAGCTTCACCGGAGTGCGCTACCACCCGCCGAACCCCTCGGCCATCGTGGAGGCGCCGCTGCGGCCAGCCGAGGGTGAGATCGAAATCGACACCGGCGGTCCGGACGGAGTGATCCGTTACCGGCGGGTCGCGGTCGCGGAGACGCCGTGGGGCCCGCTCACGCTCTGGTGGATCATGGCGTACGGCGGGGGCCTCTTCGTGCCGGTACGCGACGCCACCTGCGGCCGGGAGAGCTACGGCGGCGGTCGTTACCTGACCGACACGGTGAAGGGCACCTTCGGTCGGGGACTGACCATGCTGCCCGGCGACCGGGTCCGGCTGGACGCCAACTATCTCTACAACCCGTCTTGTGCCTACGACGACCGCTGGGCCTGTCCACTCGCCCCGCCGGAGAACCGCGTCGACGTGCCCATCCGGGCCGGAGAGCTTGCCTACTCCGGTCACGACGGTTCACACGGTGGCTAGGGTTCGGGCGGTTCAGGGCCGGTTTGCCCGGCCCCTCGTGGCCGGCTGACGGGTACCTCCCGCTTGCGTTCGATCCACGTGATGAACCGCTCGTACAGCGCGTTCCCGTCCGGCGGGCCGCCGGTGTCCAGCCGCCCGAGATCCTCCATGGCTGCCGCCAGCTGTTGCCCCATGTAGACCGCCAACCCGGCGAGGTTGCGCCGGTACTCGACGGCCAGGAGCAGCCGGGCGGGAGGGCACGGCCAATCCATGGCCGGGCACACGCGGCACACCCACAGCGGCCGCCGCGGCAGGTGCGGCCGGTGGGGGTCGAGTTGCGCCGGGTGGCGTTGTGATTCCGGCCGGGGTGGCATCACGTAGGGCCCGGCGTACAGGGAGCTTCCGTCGGTGAGTTCCATCTCTCCATGGTGCCGTTGACTATTGTCAGTGTCAACGGCCTGCGTAGTTGTCGCTGTCGTGACCGCTGCCCGCTGTCATCGTCAACCTATGGACCTGGTTGGCGTGGCGGAGATTCGGGAGATGTTGGGGAACGTCTCCCGGCAGCGTGCCTCCGTGATCGCCAATCAACGGAACTTCCCCGAGCCGGTAGCCGTGCTAGCCATGGGCAAGGTGTGGCGGAAGTCCGACGTCGAGGCGTGGATACGCGAGCACCGGCCGGACCTGGCGGACCGATAGTCAGGGTGCCCGCTGCGGACCCTGGCGGCTCTGACCGAACCGCGCGGACCCTGGTACGAGAGCGAGTGTGCGCTTTCGTACCAGGGTCCGGCGTTTTTCCCGCCTTGTCAGCGCAACTTCGGCTTCGGCTCCGCCGCGGAGAGATCGAGCCGGCCGAGCAACTGCCGTGCCTGGTCGGCCAGGTTCGCGTCGACGATGACGGCGTACTGGCCTGCCCGTAGGGAGCTGGCCGAGGTGAAATCGCGCTGCCCGCCGGTCATCGCGTGCGCCACCGCGCCGAAGATGGCGCCCCAGATCGCGCCGACCACGAGCCCGACCACGATCACGCCGAGCCAGTTGCCGACCGTGAAGATGCCGAAGAGCAGACCGATGAAGAGCCCGAACCAGGCGCCGGTACCGGCGCCGATCAGGGCGGCGCGTCCGGTGTCCATCCGGCCGAGAACCGTCTCCACCAGGGTGAGATTCGTACCGACGATGGCCGTGTGCTCCACCGGGAACCGGTTGTCCGCCAGGTAGTCCACCACCCGCTGTGCGGACGGGTAGTCCGGATACGAACCGACCGTCACGGTCGGCGGTCCGGTCTCCGGACCCTGCCCGTCGCCGGGCGTCGTCGTCCGGCCCGCCGGCCCGGACGGAAGCAGGCCACCGCCGGGCAGGGCGGACCGCCAGCCGGAGGTCGGTCCCGAAGCACTGGTCATGAGTTCCTCCCTCGTAGGACTCCCCATTTCCCGCCCCGGTCGCCCGGTAACGCCGCACCCGTCCGGGAGCGCCGAGCCGCGGCCCGTCCGGTCGCATCGGCCCCGTCCCGGGAGCGCCGAGCCGCAGTCCGTCCGGTCGCGCCGGCCCCGTCCGGGAGCACGGAGCGGCAACATCCGGCAAGCGTCGCCGAGCGGTGACGGCGCGCCCGGCGGGCGACGGCGGCGCGCTGCCGGCTCCACTCGATGAGAATGGGCGGATGCGTCTGGTCATCACCGCGGACACCCACGTGCCGAAGCGGGCCCGGGACCTGCCCGAGCCGCTCTGGACCGCCATCGAGGCGGCCGACGTGGTGCTGCACGCGGGTGACTGGGTCGACGAATCGCTGCTGGACGCGGTGCAGGCCCGGTCCCGCCGGCTGATCGGCGTCCACGGCAACAACGACGGGCCGGCACTTCGGGCCCGGCTGCCCGAGATCGCCCGGGTGGAACTCGACGGATTGCGGGTCGCCGTCGTGCACGAGACCGGGCCGCGTACCCGCCGCGAGGAGCGCTGCGCTGCCCGCTTCCCCGACACGGACCTGCTGGTCTTCGGGCATTCCCACATTCCGTGGGACACCGTCGCCCCGGGCGGGCTGCGGCTGCTCAACCCCGGTTCGCCGACCGACCGGCGGGCCCAGCCCTACGCCACCTACCTGTCCGCCCGGGTGGCGGCGGGGCGGCTGGACCGGGTCGAACTGCACCGCCTCCCGCCGCGCTGAGTCGACCCGGCCCGGTGGGCCACGGCGCCGGCTCGCCTCGGGTCCAACGCCGCCGGCGGGCTCGCCGGGCTCACTGGCCGCGGCCGGTCTCCTCCTGGAGTTCGTCGATCCGCTTGGACGCCTCCGCCTTGGTCAGCCCGTCGGGCACCTCGGCGTCCGCCTCACGGGCGAGCGTGGCCAGGTAGGACTCCTGGGCCGCGGTGGGCGGCTCCGCTCCGGTCACCCACTCGTCCGGGTCCTTGATCGCACCCTGCGGGTTGGCCTCGTCACCCCTGCGGTCTGTCATGATCCCCACCTTTCGTCGAACAGGTGTACCAATACCCCGGCTGCCGCCCGTTCATGCGCCGGCAGCACCGCTCGGCCGCGCTCAGCCGGTCGCGCCACTGACCGAGGGCTCGGCGGCGCGGTCCGGCGCCGACCCGTCGGTACGCTCACCGGCCCGGTCCAGCAGTCGCATGACCGGGGTGGCGGCGATGCCGTGCACCAGCACCGAGACGACCACCACCAGCCCGACGGTGGCCCAGACCAGGTCGGCGCCCGCGAAGTCGGCCTTCGTGGTCGCGTACGCGACGTAGTAGAACGAGCCGACCCCGCGGATGCCGAAGGACGCGATCACCCAGTGCTCGGCGGGCCGTCCCGGTGCTCCGCGCAACGACAGCCAGCCGGCCAGCGGCCGGAGTACGAAGACCAGCGCCAAGCCGACCACGGCGGCCGGGACGGTGAGCGGGGCGAGCAGTCCACCCACGACCGCGCCGCCGAAGAGCAGCAGCAACAGCACGGTCAGCAGCCGTTCGACCTGCTCGGCGAAGTCGTGCAGCACGGCGTGGTACTCGTGGGTCCGTTCGGCGGCCCGGATCGCCCGGGCGGCCACGAAGACGGCCAGGAAGCCGTACCCCCCGACCACCTCCACGAGCCCGTACGCGAGGAACGTGGCGGCCAGGGCGAGGAAGCCCTCGGCGTGCCGGGCCAGCCGCAACTGCCGCGGGGCGTGGAAGAAGAGCTTGCCCAGCAGCCAGCCGACGAGCAGTCCACCGCCGACACCGATGCCGACCTTCCACAGCACGTCGACCGTGAACCACCGGGCCAGCCAGTCCCCGGGGGCGAGGCCGGTGCCCGCGACGGCTATCGCCGCGTACACGAACGGGAAGGCCAACCCGTCGTTCAGCCCGGCCTCCGAGGTGAGGGCGAACCGGACCTCGTCCTCCGAGTCCTCCGCGTCGGTGGGCTCGCCGACCTGGACGTCCGAGGCGAGAACCGGGTCGGTGGGCGCGAGCGCGCTGCCCAGCAGCAGTGCGGTCGCCGGCACCAGGCCGGCCCACCACCAGCCGAGCAGGGCCACCGCCGCGATGCAGAACGGCATCGCGACCGCCAGCAGCCGCCAGGTGGACGACCACCCCGACCAGCTCAACGGCCTGTCGATCTTGAGCCCGGCGCCCATCAGGGCGACGATCACCCCGATCTCGGTGAGGTGCGTGGCGACCTCGGGATGCGCCAGCGGGTCCGGCACCGGCAGCCCGGTGGGCAGCAGGAACACCGCCATGCCGAGGCCGAGGAAGGCGATCGGCATGGACAGTGGGCGGCGCTCCAGCAACCGAGGGAGGATGCCGGCGAGCAGGGCGCCGAGCCCCACGACGGCGAAGGCCACGTCCACCGGTTCCACCGCACCACCTCCGACCGCGCCCGCGAGGCGCGGGCAGGTGGTGACAGACCTTGCCCCGACGGCGCTCCGGCTATGCCTCCGTGCCGGCGCAGAACCGGGCGCGGTTCACTTCCACCGGGTCAGCGGTGAGTCGTCGAGCGTTGCCAACAGGGCGGCCGGATCGTCGTAGACCGCCACCGCGCCGGCGCCGGCCAGCTCGCCCCGGCTGGTCCCACCGCAGGTTAGACCGACGCACGGGATGTCCAGCTTGCCGGCGGCGGCGACGTCCCACACCGAGTCGCCGACGAAGACCACCCGCTCGGCGGGCAGGCCGGACTGGTCCAGCGCGGCGACCAGGATGTCCGGGGCCGGCTTGCTCTGCTTCGCGTCCGCCGACGAGGTGACCGCCGCGACGACGTCGTCCGCGTCCAGCGCCCGGCGCAACGCGGCGACCTCGTGCTCGGCGGCCGACGTGGCGAGCACCACCCGCAACCCTCGTTCGGCGCACGCCCGCAGCAGGTCCGCCGCCTTCGGCAGCGGCGTGAGCCGCTCCCAGTACTCGGCGTAGAGGGTGTCGTGCGCGTCGCGCAGCCGCCCGTCGGCGTCGCGGTCCCGCTCGGGGCCGAGCAGGTGGTCGAGCAGCTTGTCCGAGCCCATTCCGATCGCGCGGTGCACGGTGGCCATCGGCACCGGCTGGTCGTGCTGGCGTAGCGCCTCCCACCAGCTCACCGTGTGCAGGTAGGTGGTGTCGACCAGGGTGCCGTCGACGTCGAAGAGGACGCCGGCGGGGTTGTCGGTAGGCATGGCCGTCCTCCTACCCGCCACGGGCGGGGCTGACGCGCGGGCGCGTGCGGTTCACTCGGCGGGAAGCAGGAGCTCGAACCAGACCGTCGAGCCGCGCACCGTCGGGTCGGTGCCCCAGGCGTCACTCAGCTCCTCGATCAGCCCGAGCCCCCGCCCCCGACTGCTCAACGTGTCGGTCCGCGTTCGGGTGACCGCCCCGCGGGTGCCCGAGTCGGCGACCGAGACCAGCAGCCGCTCAGCGCTGAGGTCGATCTCCACCCGGGCGGCTGTGCCGGCGTGCAGCAGCGCGTTCGTGGTCAGCTCGCTGGTGCAGAGCACCGCCGCGCCGATCACCGACTCCGGCACCCGCCACTCGCCCAGCTGCGCGGTGAGCCAGCGCCGGACCCGGCCCGGGGCGGTCGGCTCCGCGGGCACCTCGATGCTCGCCGACCGGCTGGGCTTCAACGCGTGCTCCACCGCGAGGACGGCGACGTCGTCCTCGGTGGCCCCGGCAACCGCCGCGCTGGCGACCGCGCAGAGCGCCCGCGGGTCGCCGCTGCCCGCCCCGGCCACCGCCTCGGCGAGCGCGGAAAGACCGGCGCTCAGACTCTGCCGCCGCCGCTCCACCACACCGTCGCTGAACAGCAGCAGCGTGTCGCCGGGGGCGAACCGGACGGTGGCCACGGCCGGCCGGGCGCCGAGCCCGAGCGGCGCGCCGGCGGGCAGGTCGACGTACTCGGCCTGCGGCTGGTCGTCCGGGGCGCACCGCCGGATCAGCGGGGCCGGGTGCCCGGCGCTGGCCAGGGCCAACTCCTGCCGGTCGGCGTCGATCACCCCGAAGACCACGGTGACGAAGAGTTCGGGCGTGCCGGCCTCGGCGGCCAGGCTGGCTACGAGCCGGTCCAGCCCGGCGAGGACGGCGTCCGGACGCGGATCGCTCAGCGCCAACGCGCGCAGCGCCGCGCGTACCTGCCCCATCCGGGCGGCGGCCCGCACGTCGTGTCCGGCCACGTCGCCGAGAACGACCCCGAGCCGGCCGGTGGGCAGCAGGAAGGCGTCGTAGAAGTCCCCACCGGCGGCGTTGCCGTCCACCCCGGGGTCGTAGCGGGCAGCGATGCGCAGCCGGGGGAGGTCCGGCAGGTGCTCCGGCAGCATGCTGCGTTGCAGCAGCTGGGCGGTGCCGTGTTGGGTCTCGAACCGCCGGGCCCGTTCGGCCGCCTGCCCGATGAGCTCCGCCGACGCGGCCAGCAGCGCGCGTTCCGCGGCGGACCAGACGCGCGCGGCCTGGTGGCCCACGGAGAGCCCACCGCGTACGACCGACGCGCGCAGCGGCATCGCGGCGAGTGAGACGATCTTCTGGTCGTGACGGTCGGCCGCGGACTCCCGCAGCGGCTGGCCCGTGCCGATGATGAGCGGGTTACCCGACCGGGCCGCCTGCACCAGCGGATCCGGCCAGTCGGCGGCGGTGCGGCGCCACAGCGGCGGGAGCCGTTCGTCGGCCTCGTCGATCAGCTCGCCCCGGATCCGGCGGACCATCCGCCAGCCGCCGCCCCCCTCGTCAACGGCGAAGGCGACGCGATCGGCGTCGAACGTCGTGAGCGCGTAGCGCAGGCTGACCCGGGCGACGTCGTCCAGGGTGAGGGTGCCGGCCAGCGCGGCGGCGACCTCACCGAGGCTCTGCAACTGTCGGGTGACGTGAGTGGTCTCGGCCGCCACGGCGAGCACTCCGACGATGCGTCCGCTGTTGTCCCGCACCGGGGAGTAGCCACAGGTGAAGACCGCCTGCTCGACCACGCCGCCGCCGTTGCGGACCAGCGGGAGAGTGCTCTCCTGCTCCAGGAACGTCCCGCCGTCGCGGTAGATGCGCTCCAGCACGTTCCCGACACCCGGCAGATGCCACAGCTCGTTGAACACCTCGCCGGCGGGGCGCCCCACAGCCGTCGGGTGGTTCGCACCGATGAGCTCGGCGTAGCCGTCGTTGTAGATCAGGAGGAGGTCCTCGCCGCAGGCGAGAGCCATCGGCACCGGCGAAGCGAGGATGAGGTCGACGACCGCCCGTACCGCCGGGTCCCAGGAGTGGCGTGGGCCCAGTGACGTGCCGGCCCAGTCGTGGCCCAAGACGGCGGCCGCCGCCTCGGTCCGGGCGGATGACCCGGAGAGCGGCGCCGGCGGCGTGGGGATTCGCCCGACCGTTCCTGGCATGCCCGCAGCCTAGCCCGAGGAGCGGCTCGCTGTTTCCGATCATGTTCGGTGCGTCGCGGCGCGTGCCACCGGCAGTCCTCGCGCCGACGACGGCCGGCGTCGGCCGCGACGCGCCGTGGAACGACAGTTCGGGCTGCTCAGCGCCGATCGGCGCCCGACGCGCGCCGGGACCAGCAGTCGCGCCCGGGCGGGTCCGGGGCCATCCCGGGAGGACGTCGGGGTCGGCTCAGGCCACGTCGAGGGCGCGGGCCAGCGCGTGGACCGCGAGCAGCCGGATCGGCAGCCAGTCCGGATCGGACCAGTCGATCGGGCCGCCCGTCGGCTGCCCGCCGTGCTGCGACGCGGCCGCGAGGACGCCCTCCGCGTACCCGGCGAGCGCGGCCAGGGTCAGCGGACGGAGTGCGGTGTCGAGACTGTCGCGTACGGCGGCGGCGTGCTGATCGAGCAGAGCCTGCAGGCCGGGGCGCTGGGCCCCGGCGGCGAGCCCGTCGCCGACCGAGACGGCGAGAGCGGCGAGGGTGGACCGTGCCGAGTCGACCTCACTGGCAGCGACCCGGTTGAACGGCACACGCATGGGGAACGACGTTAACCGAACTCGCTTCCCGGTCGGCCTCCACCTCCCGCACGGTGTGTGGTCAGCCACCGGTCGGCGCCCGAGCACCCCGTCGGCGAGCGAGCGGAACCGCCCCGGCGGGCACGGCAGGAGTACGGAGGCGCGATGGCGCAGCAGGACGGGCCCGACGAGCGGCACCGACGGCCGGCGGACGTCAGCGACGACACCGTGGCGGCACTGGGCAAGCTGAGCGAGGCGTTGGAGTGCGTGGAACGGGCCCGCGGTCACCTCTACTCGCTGCACCAGCTGATCGGGCACGCCGACCTGATGCTCGACGACGCGGTGGAGATGTTCCGCGACGCCGGGCACCCGGAGATCGCCGAACGGATCCGCACCCGGCTGCTGGGGCGCAACGTGATAGCCGGACGCTGGACGTTCCAGATCGTCGAGGACTTCGACGACGGCTACTACGCGCTCTTCCGCGAGCTGGACCGGTACGCCCGCGAGCAGCTGGTCGGCGGTCGGCGCCACCTCTACGAGGCGGAGATGAAGGAGCGGCGGCGTACCCGTGGCCTACCCGGGCACGAGGCGCGCCCGAGCGACGGCGGCTAGTCGCCCGTGCTGGCGTCGGCCGGGCGCCGGCGGGCGTCGTCGGCGATGAGCACCGTGGCCACCATCAGTGCGACGCAGAGGCTGAACAGCCACGAATCGTCGGAGACGAGCCAAGCGGAGACGGGTGCCTGGAGCGCGGCCAGCAGGAAGCCGAGCCAGGCCAGGCGGCGTTGACGCGTGGTGAGGATGCCGGAGCCTTGTCGCATCCCGAAAGTCTTACGCGGTAAGTCGGGATCGCCGTCCCCCGTTCGGCCGATTCTGTATGAGCTGTCCGTTTTTCGGACCGTCCGGGCGTCCCGTCCTGTCGTACGGGGGACCCGGGCCGAACCGCCGGCCGGCCGGGGCGGAGGATGTGCCTCCGTGTCCGCCCCCAACGCGCGCCCCCGAGCCGCCCTGCTCCTGTTGGCGTACCTCGCCTTCGTCAGCCTCGGCCTACCGGACGGCCTGATCGGCGTCGGGTGGCCGTCGATCTCGAACGACTTCGGCGTGCCCACCGAAGCGGTCGGCCTGGTGCTCACCGCCAGCACGGCCGGCTACCTGATCTCCAGCGTGCTGGCCGGATTCACCCTGGCCCGGCTCGGCGTGGGCTGGTTGCTGGCGGGCAGCACGATGCTGGCGGCCCTGGCGTTGACGGGCTACACGGTGAGCCCCGTCCTGGCCGTGGTGATCGGGGCCGCGGTGGTGCTCGGGCTCGGCTCCGGCGCGATCGACTCCGGACTCAACGCGTACGCCGCCGGCGCGTTCGGACCCCGGCACATGAACTGGATGCACGCGTTCTTCGGACTCGGCGTGGCCATCGGTCCGCTGATCATGACGGGCGCGCTCGGCGCCGGGCTCAGCTGGCGCTGGGGGTACGGGATCGTGGCCGCCGCGCAGCTCGCCCTGGCCACCGCGTTCGCGTTGAGCGTCCGGGCCTGGCGGCAGCGGACCCCCGCGCCCGTACCGGACCCGCCGGCCGAGCCGGTCGCGGCGGTGGGCGACGCGGTGTCCGGGCCGGTCGGATCGGTCGGGGTGGTGGCGGAGGCGGCCGCGCCGACCGCCGTCCGGCCCGTCCCGGTACGGGAGACGCTGCGCCTGCCCGCGGTCTGGCTCGGCGCGCTCGCCTTCGCCGTGTACGTGGCGATCGAGGTGGCTACCGGACTCTGGGCGTTCCTGCTGCTCACCGAGGGGCGGGGACTGACCGACGCGGCCGCGGGGCTCTGCGTGTCGGCCTACTGGGGGAGCCTCTTCGTGGGCCGGGTGGTGCAGGGCGTGGTGGCCGAGCGGCTCGGCGCGGGCCGGGTGCTGCGTACCAGCCTGGTCGGCATGGCCGGCGGCGCCGTGCTGATCGCCGTGCCCGCGCCTGCCTGGCTGGCGGTGGCCGGGCTGGTGGTGGTCGGCTTCTCCGCCGCTCCGGTCTTCCCGCTGCTCACCCTCACCACCGCCGAGCGGGTCGGCGCGGCCCACGCGGACCGCACCATCGGATTGCAGATCGGCACGTCCGCGCTGGGCGCCTCCCTGGTCCCGGCCGGGATCGGTGTGCTCATGTCGCACACCTCGATCCAGGCGCTCGGGTCGGCGCTGCTCGCGCTCGCCGTGGCGCTGATCGTCCTGCACGCGGCCGCGTCCCGCCGGCCCGCCCGCCTCACCGGCTGAGCCGGCCGCCGGAGGGTGACCGGGTCAGCCGACCGGGCCGCGCCCTCCCCGCCGGGCACCCGACCCCGGGCCCGGCCAGCACCACCGCGGCCCGGCCCGTCGGAAGGTCAGAGAGTGTCCGGGCCGGTACGTCCGGTCGCCGACGGGCGGTAAGCCCGCTCCGGGTCGGTCGGTTCCCGACCGGCCCCGGCGGCCTGGCCGTCCCGGTCCGCCGCCTCCGGCCCGTGACCGAACGCCGCCTCCTCGCCTGCGTCGTTGCCGGTGACGTCGTCGGCCTGCCCATCGATCGTGGAACTCGCGACGGCCCGCTCCAGTTCCTCCAGGGGAGTCCGTTCCTCGTCCCGCCACACCTTGTTCTTGTTCGCCATGTTCTCGCGGTACCCCGGCGCGGTGGTCGCAAACGGCGCAGGCCGCGCGGACGAGCGACGGCCGCCGGTGAGACCGGCGGCCGTCGGGCGTTCGTCATCCGGGGGTGGGGGTCACGGCTGGGGGCGGTCCACCTTGCCGCGCCAGGCGCCGGTCTGCTGGCCACGCCGCTCGATGTACTGCTTGAACCGCTCCAGATCGCCCTTCGCGCGCCGATCGACGACCCCCATCTTGTCGCCGGCCTGCTCCACCATGCCGTGCGGCTCGAACTCGAGCTGGAGGGTCACTCGCGTGTTGTCCGCGTCCAGCCGGTGGAAGGTCACCACACCGGCCTGCTGCGCGCCGTTCGTGGAACGCCAGGCGACCCGCTCGTCGGGGAGCTGCTCGGTGATCTCGGCGTCGAACTCGCGCTTCACTCCGGCGATCTCGACGGTCCAGTGGGTCATCGTGTCCGACAGTTGCCGAACCTCCTCCACCCCCTCCATGAAGTGCGGGAACTCCTCGAACTGGGTCCACTGGTCGTACGCGGTTCGCACCGGGACGGAAACGTCCACATGCTCGGTAACGCCACTCATCAGGCATCCTCCTCAGGTCGCCGGAGCCGGTCGGGATGGTGTCCCGCACCGGTCACCAGCGCGTCGTCTCGTTCTTGTTGCCGAGCGCGGCCCAGACCTCGGAGATCGTCTGGTACCGGGTGCCGTCGGGCAGCGTCTGCAACGCGGCGACGATGTCGTCCGGCGCCCCGTTGTCGCGGGCGTTCGCGACCAGCGCCTCCCGGTCGCCGGGCAGCGCGCTCATCGTGATGAACCGTCCGAGCCGGCTGCGCCGCTCGACGTCCTGCGAACTCATCCCCTTCGGGGCTCCGGTCCGCAGCTCGCCGGCGGGCGCCGTCGTCGCCTCCGGCTGGTCCTCGCCCGCGGGCTCCGGCACCCGGGACTCGTCGACCCGGGAGCCGCCGGTCCCCGGCCCCTGTACGAGGCCGCTGACCTCCTGGCTCATCTGTTCGTCGACCCTCGGTCCGTGCTTGCTGTTGCCACGCTCCATGCCTTCTGCGCTACCCGACGGCACCGGCGTCAAACCGGCAAGCGGTCACGAAGCGACCGGTGCCTTCGGCGGCAGCACCGGTTCCTCGGGTGTCTCCTCGCCCGCCTGCATCCGCCGGCCACGCTGCAACTCGGCGTTGATCTGCACACCGAGCATCAGCGCCGAGTTCGACAGGTAGAGCCAGACCAGGAAGGCGATGACGGCGCCCAGACTGCCGTACGTGGCGTCGTACGAGCCGAAGTTCGCCACGTACAGGCCGAAGCCGAAGGAGGCCACGGCCCACGCCGCCAACGCCACCGCACCGCCGGGAGTGAGCCAGCGGAACCGGGGCTGGCGCACGTTCGGGGCGATCCAGAACAGCAGCGACAGCAGCGCCATCATGATGAGGGCGAGCACGGGCCACCGGCCCACGCTCCACACCGTCCGGGCCAGTCCGCCCGCGCCGATCAGGTCACCGACGCCGTCGGCGACCGGGCCGCTGACGATGAGACCCGTGGCCACGGTCGCGAGCAGCACCAGCGAGATCCCCGCCAGCCCGATCTGCAACGGGCGCAGCTTCCAGAACGGCCGTCCCTCCGGCACCCCGTAGATCGCGTTCGAGGCGCGGGTGAAGGCGCCGATGAACCCGGACGCGGACCACAGCGCGCCGAGCAGACCGAAGCTCAGCAGCGCCTTCGCCGAACTCTCCTGCTCGACCACCTTCCGGACCACACCGACGAAGCCCTCGTTCGCCACCACCGAGCCGGCACCCACCTGGCGGGCCAACTCCAGCACGGTGTCCACGGTCCGTTCGCCGTCGGACACCAGACCGACGAGGGCGACCACCACGATGGCGGACGGGAACAGCGCCAGCACGCCGTAGTAGGTGAGGGCGGCGGCCCAGTCGGAGCAGTTGTCCCGTACGAAGTTCCGCCCGCTGCGGACCAGCACGCCGTACCAGGTCCGCCAGCTCAGCTGCCGTACCCGCCGGGGTAGGCGCAGGCCGGATCCCGCCGTGGTCGGGGAGCCGTGCTCCGTCGTCGTCATGTCCCGCTCCCTGCCCGCGGCGTCAGGGACGACCCCTTGTCGATGTATCCGGTACGGAGTGGGGCCATTCCGCCTTTCCACACGCGCTCCGGTACCCGGGTCCGAATGTCGGCAAACGGCACGGCTCCCGGTGGTGGGCGGCGGTTTGCGCGACCGGCTCGGGGGGAACGGTCAAATGCAGAACAAGTCGACCCATCGACGCGGAGGAGGACGAGATGCCCGGGCGCGAGGTACTGCCCAGCACACTGCGACGCTCCCCGGCGAAGGCCCAGCGCACCTGGGAGAAGACGCACGACTCGGCGGTGGAGACGTACGGCGAAGGGGAGCGGGCGCACCGCACCGCCTTCGCCGCGGTGAAGAACGAGTACGAGAAGGTAGGCGATCACTGGGAGTCCAAGGGCCGCAAGGGTCCGAGCGACCGGCAGGCGGCCGGCGGCGGCCCCGAGCGCCGCGCGCCCACCGCGGGCGGCGTGGACGCGAACGCGACCAAGGACCACCTGATGACGGTCGCCCGCAAGCTGGACGTGCCGGGCCGGTCGCGGATGAACAAGCCGGAGCTGGTCAAGGCGATCCAGAAGGCCAACAACCAGAAGACGACCAGGGCTCGAGGCCGCTGATAGGCAGGTGTGCGGGGTGGCCGTCCGATCGGGACGGCCACCCCCGCGTACGTCACCAGTGGCCGCCGCCCGGCGCCTCGATGTGTACGGCCTTCATGACGCTGAGCTCGTCGAGGAGTTCCGGCCCGTACCCGAACCCCTGGCCGCTGGCCCGGCGCGGATGCGCGGCGCCGCCGGGTGCGCCGCCGAAGACCGAGTTGACCTTCACGGTCCCGACGGGCAGCTCGCGCCAGGCCCGGTGGGCGTGACTCATCGATCCGGTGAGCACCGTCGCGGCCAGCCCGTACGGCGAGTCGGCCGCGCAACGCAGCGCCTCGGTGAACGAATCGACCACCACGACCGGGGCGACCGGCCCGAACGTCTCGTCCCGCACCAGCGGCATGTCGTGGCGGCAGTCGGTCACCACGGTGGCCGGGTAGAACGCTCCCGGCCCGTCGGGCAGCGTGCCGCCGGTGAGGACCCGCGCGCCCTGGGCCACCGCCGCGGTGACCTGCCCGTGCACGTGGTCGCGGTGCCGCCGGTCCACCAGTGGGCCGAGTTCGGTGGCCGGATCCCGCCCCGGTCCCATCCGCAACCCGGCGGCGCGGTCGACGAGCGCGGCCACGAAGTCCTCGGCCACGTCCCGATGGGCGTAGATCCGCTCTACCGCGACGCAGATCTGGCCGGCGTTGGCGAACGAGCCGAGAGCGGCCTCCCGGGCCGCCCACACCGGATCGACCCCGGCGTCCACGATCAACGGATCACTGCCGCCGTTCTCCAGCAGCACCTTGGCGCCGGTGCGGGCGGCGGCCGCGGCGATCGCCCGACCGGTCGCGGTGGAGCCGACGTGCGCCACCACGTCCACCGGCTGCGCGGCGAGCGCCGCCCCGGTCTCCGCGCCGCCGGTGAGCAGTGAGAGGACCCCCGCCGGCAGGGCTTCGTCCAGGGCCTTCGCCAGCAACCAGCCGGTGGCCGGCGTACGCTCGCTCGGCTTGTAGAGCACCACGTTGCCGGTGACCAGCGCCGCGCCGAGCAGGCCGCAGGAGACCGCCACCGGATCGTTCCACGGGGTGATCGCGGCGACCACACCGTGCGGCTGCGGCATCATGAAGTCGATCGCGTGGTGGCCGCCGTGGAGGGTACGTCCGCCACGTACCGGGGCGAGCTCCGCGTACTGTCGCAGCGTGCCGATTCCCGCCTCGACGCCGCCGCGCGCGTCCGCCAACGGCTTGCCCATCTCGGCGGTGACCGCCGCCGCGAGATCGTCGGTGATCGCCTCGACCGCGTCCGCGGCCCGGTGCAGCGCCGCCGCCCGTTCCGCCGGTGGGGTCGACGCCCACTCCGACTCGATCTCACGGGCCGCGTCCACCGCCTTGCCGACCACGTCCGCCGTCGCGACCGGCGCCGAGCTGACCGGCGAGCCGTCGGCCGGGTCGTTCACGACCAGTTCGCCCTCCTCGCCGCCGGCGCCCCAGACCCCACCTATCAGCTGCGCAACCGTGTACATGCGGCGCTGGATGCCCCGGCCCCGCCGAGGCAAACGCGTTTCGCCCGGTTGCGGGCGGGGTAGGCGGGTCCGATGACTCCCACCGGGGCCGAGAGCGCGGACGCCGTCGTCGTCGGGGCCGGCCACAACGGCCTCGTGGCCGCCAACATGCTGGCGGACGCCGGCTGGGAAGTGGTGGTGCTGGAGGCGAACGGCACGCCCGGTGGGGCGGTTCGTTCGGGCGAGGTGACGGCGCCCGGCTACCTCAGCGACCTCTACAGCTCGTTCTATCCCCTCGGTTACGCGTCGCCGGTGATGCGCCGCCTGGACCTGGACCGGTACGGCCTCACCTGGCGGCACGCCCCGGACGTGCTGGCGCATCTGCTGCCCGACGGCCGGGCCGCGGTGCTCAACCGGGACCCCGACGTCACCGCCGCCTCGCTGGACGCGTTCGCGTCCGGCGACGGCGCGAGGTGGTTGACCGCGTACGGCGACTGGATCGACGTCGCCGAGCCGATGATGGAGACGATCACGACCCCGTTCCCTCCGGTGCGCGGGGGGCTCGCTCTGCTCCGCCAGATGCGGGTCTCCGGCGCGCTGCGGCTCGCTCGACGTCTGGTCGTGCCGATCCGCAAGCTCACCGACGAGTTGTTCGACGGATCGGGTGGGCGGGCGCTGCTGGCGGGCTGTTCCCTGCACACCGACCTGTCACCGGAGGAGGCCGGCTCGGGGGTCTACGGCTGGCTGCTCGCCATGCTCGGCCAGCAGGTCGGCTGGCCGGTGCCCGAGGGGGGCTCGCAGAAGATCACCGATGCGCTGGTGGCCCGGTTGACCGAACGTGGCGGGCGGATCCTCTACGGCGCACGGGTGGACCGGGTGCTGACCGCGCGTGGCCGGGCGATGGGGGTGCGTACGGCCGGCGGTGCGCTGTGGCGGGCCCGGCGTGCGGTGCTCGCCGACGTGCCCGCCCCGGCGCTCTACCTCGACCTGGTCGGCGCGGCGGCGCTGCCGCCCCGGCTGGTGGAGGACCTGTCGCACTTCCGCTGGGACGGCTCCACCCTGAAGGTGGACTGGGCGCTCTCCGCGCCGTTGCCGTGGAGCAACCCGGCGGTGGCCACCGCCGGCACCGTGCACCTGGGAGCGGACCTGGACGGCTTGACCAGCTACTCGGCGGAGCTGGCCCGCAGGGAGTTGCCGCGGCGGCCGTTCCTGCTGGTCGGTCAGATGAGCGTGGCTGATCCCAGTCACTCGCCGCCGGGCACCGAGTCGGTGTGGTCGTACACCCATCTGCCGTTCCGCCGGAACTGGCGGGCGGAGGAGATCAGCGGGCACGTCGAGCGGATGGAGCAGGTGCTGGAGGAGGCCGCGCCCGGTTTCCGGAGCTTGATCGTCGGCCGGCACGTGGCCGGCCCGGTCGAGCTGGAGAAGGGCGACGCGAACCTGGTCGGCGGGGCGGTGGGCGGCGGCACGTCGGCCGCGTACCAGCAGCTGTTCCTGCGCCCGATCCCCGGCCTCGGCCGCGCGGACACCCCGGTCGACCGGTTGTTCCTGGCCAGCGCCTCGGCGCACCCCGGCGGTGGGGTGCACGGTGCTCCCGGGGCGAACGCCGCCCGGGCCGCCCTGGCCCGCGACCGCGCGCTCACCGGCGCCCTGTACGCGTCCGCCATCGGCACGGCCCAACGCGTGATCTACAGCTGACCGCCCGCCCCCGACGATGGCCCGGGGCGATGGCGGGGCGGCGGTGCGTGCGGTGGGTGGGTGCGGCGGCGCCGATCGGGACGAGGATGCGGCGCGCCGGCCAGCGTGGAGACCGTGCTTGCCCAACACTCACGGAACGTGACCGCATCGATGCCCGATGGCACACCACCTTGCTGCCTTTGCTCTGCACCCCGATACGCGCCAGTCACCGTTGGTCACCGGCCAGGCTCGGCCGTTGACATTGCCGGGCGAAAGAGCCGCAGGTCAGTGACGTGGTGCGTCGGTGGGTGCAGAGCAAAGGGAGAGACGGTGCGCGGTCCGGGTCGGAGCGACCGTCACGGAGAGTTATGTCACGCTCGGTGACGATGCTGCCGACAGGTGGTTGCTCGCCGACGCCTCCGCCCGGCAGTCAGGACAGCCCGCGTCGTCGACATCGGGGGAGAGTCACGACGGCCCTCGTTGCCGGCGTGGGGGAGAGCCACGCCGGCCACGGTCGATGCCGCGAAGCGGCGTCAGCGCACGACGTTGCGGTGCTTGCTGCGCAGCTTGAAGGGCATCAGCGCACTTTCGATCTTGGTGGCGGTGGTCATCTTCGAGGCGCCCTCCCGGCGCTCCTCGAAGCGGATCGGCACCTCGAGGATCGTGTGGCCGAGCTTGGTGGCGAGATAGTGCATCTCCACCTGGAAGCTGTAGCCGTTGGACTGCACCCGCTCGAGACCGATGTCGTGCAGCGCGTCGGCGCGCCAGATCTTGAAGCCGGCCGTGAGGTCACGGATCCGCACCCGCAGCAGGGTGTGTACGTACAGGTTCGCCCAGCCGCTGAGCGCGCGGCGGTACAGCGGCCAGTTCTCGTCCAACTCGCCGCCGGGCACGTACCGGGAGCCGATCACCACGCCGGCCTGCGTAGACAGGAGCGCGCCGAGCATGCCGGGCAGCGCCTCCGGCGGATGCGACAGGTCCGCGTCCATCTGGGCCACGTACTCCGCGCCCCCGTCGAGGGCGCGACCGATCCCGTCCACGTACGCCCGGCCGAGGCCCTCCTTGCCCGGCCGGTGCACCACCTCGATGCGGTCGGGGTGCTCGATGGCGAGCTTGTCCGCCACCTCGCCGGTGCCGTCCGGGGAGTTGTCGTCCGCGATGAGGATGCGCAGGCCCGGCAGTGGCAGCGCGAGGAGCCGCTCGACCAGCACCGGGAGGTTCCCCGCCTCGTTGTAGGTGGGTACCACGACGGTCAATCGTGCGTCGCGCCACGGAGCGGGCAGCTGCACGGGTTCGATCATGACGGACATCCTCGGTTTGCCGACAGGGATTCCTTGAGAGGGTAGCTACTTGCCGTATCGGTGTCGTAAAGGCTCCCCGATCGGGGGTTGCGCGCGCCGGGTGTTCCGCTCTCATGAGCGATCCACCACGGTGATCGTCCGGGGCCGCTCAGCGCCGGTTCCGGGCCAGTCCGGCGACGGTGAGGCTCAGGCCGGCCAGAGCGAGCCCGGACAGGGTCCGCTTGTGGGTGCTCGCCCAGAGCGCCGGGGAGCGGTGCCGGGCCTGGTCGGCGAAGACCCCGTCGGCGCCGTGGTCCCGCTCGTCGTCGCCCGGGCCGGTCGAGGTTGTCCCGCCAGGCGGTCCGGTCGATGGTCCGGCTGCGGATGGCGGGGGAGACGGGTGCGTACCCAGGAGAACTGGGGTGTGCTCACCGCGGGTAGTTGAACCATCGACAGTGACACCGCGGGGCAGTCGTGCAGCAGTTCCGCCCGGAGTGAGTCGTTGAAGCCCTGGATGGCGTGTTTCGATGCGCAGTACGCCGACTGCAGGGAGATGCCCCGGTAGGCCAGCGCCGAGCCGACCTGCGTGATCGCGCCCCGGCCGTGCGCCCGCATGTGACGCAGCGCCGCGAGGGTGCCGTGCACGGTGCCCAGGTAGTTGACCTCGGTGACCCGCCGGAACTCCGGCGCCTGGCCCACCCCCGCGCTCGCCCCGGTGACGACCACCACCTGGGTCATCGATGCTCCATGTGCCGGGTGGCGATGTCGGAGAGCCGCTTCAGCGTCTCCTGGTTGCGCAGGTGCAGCACCAGGTCGTTGAGCTTGTTCCGGACCCAGCGCAGCGGGCCGGCCGCGAAGTCCTCCCCGATCCGCACCCGGGTGGCGCCGGCACCGACGGGATCGAGAGTGAAGGTGACGATGGCCTCGCCGGCCGGCCAGAGCCCGGCCCGCAGGACCAGTTTGCGCGGCGGTTCGCTGAGCAGCACGGTGGAGGAGTCCTCCAGGGAGAAGGGCCACGGCCCGGCCCGGTGGTGCAGGTTGCTGCCCACCTGCGGCCAGTCGTCGTCCACGTCACGCACGTGCGTGGTGCCGACGACCCAGTCGCTGTACGTCCACCCGTCGGCGAGCACGTCGAAGACCCGCTCCGGGGGTGCGTCGATCACTTTCTCCACAATCGCCACTGGTCCCTCATACCCCCGCTCCGGCCGCGGCTAACGGTCGCCACGGGTTAGCTTCTCCGGGGCGACGGGTAAGGCGAGCGCGGGCGCCGCAGGGTGGCTCGTGGGACGCGTGTGTTGCCGCCGCGTCGAGGCTGACGTTTACTCCCCGGGGCGCAGGGAACCCGCCGCCCGTGCGACAGGACCAGGTGGAGCCGGATCAGCGCAGGTCAGCCGAGGTTTTTGCCGGTGCTGACCGGGGCGCGTCCGGGCCGGTCCTGTTCGACGCCGTGCTGCTCGACCGGGACGGCACGCTGGTGGAGGACGTGCCGTACAACGGTGATCCGGAGAAGGTGCGGCCGGTCGCCGGGGCCCGGGCGGCGTTGGACCGACTACGCGCCGCCGGCCTGCGGCTGGGGGTGGTGACCAACCAGTCGGGCCTCGCGCGGGGTCTGTTCACCCCTGCGCAGATGGCGGCGGTGCACGCCCGGGTCGAGATGCTGCTGGGACCCTTCGACACCTGGCGGGTGTGCCCGCACGACGACGAGGACGCGTGCGGATGCCGTAAGCCCGCGCCGGGGTTGGTGCGGGCCGCGGCTCGGGACCTCGGGACGGTGCCGGGCCGGTGCGTCATGGTGGGGGACATCGGCCGCGACGTGACAGCGGCGCTGGCGGCGGGTGCCGCCGGGGTGCTGGTGCCGACGCCGGTGACCCGACCGGAGGAGATCGCCGCCGCACCGTGGGTGGCGACCGACCTGCCCGCGGCCGTCGACGAGATCTTGCGCCGGCAGGCCGCCGTGACGCCGGGCACCGCGCCCTGGCCCACACCCGTCAGCGGGAGCGGCAGCCGGCCGGAGCGCGCATCCGGCGGCGCGAACGGTGTCCGACCGGAGCGGCCGGAGGTGGTTGGGCGGGCGGCTGCCGTCGCGCGTACCGCGCCGCCGGGCCGGCGGGGGACCGTCCTGGTGGTGCGGGCCGACTCGGCCGGCGACGTTCTGGTCACCGGGCCGGCGATCCGAGCCGTCGCGGCCGGCGCCGACCGGGTGGTGATGCTGTGCGGCCCGCGCGGGCGGGCGGCCGCCGACCTGCTGCCCGGCGTCGACGAGGTCGTGGAGCACCGGCTGCCCTGGATCGACCCCGCCCCCGGGGCCATCGACCCGTACGACATGCACACCCTGACCGCACGTCTGGCGGCCGTGGACGCGGACGAGGCGGTCATCTTCACCTCGTTCCACCAGTCGCCGCTGCCGCTGGCGCTGCTGCTGCGCATGGCCGGTGTGCCGCGAGTCGCCGCGATCAGCGAGGACTATCCCGGAAGCCTGCTCGACCTGCGGCATCGCGTTCCGGCCGGCGTACCCGAGGCCGAACGTGCCCTCTCCCTCGCCGCTGTGGCCGGCTACGGCCTGTCGGAGGGCGATCAACCGGTGCTCCGGTTGCGTACCGGGGCGGTGCCGCCGCCCCCGGCGTGGCTCGGCCCGCCGGGCTACGTCGTGCTGCACCCCGGCTCGTCGGTGCCCAGCCGGGCCTGCCCGCCGGACGTGGCCGTCCGGATCGGACGGGCGCTGACCGACGCCGGGTACCGGCTGGTGGTGACCGGCACTCCGCAGGAACGGGAGCTGACCGCGGCGGTGGCCGGTCCGGGCGGCCTCGACCTCGGCGGTCGTACCGGCCTCGCGGAGCTGGCCGGGGTGATCGCGAACGCGGCGGCGGTGGTCGTCGGCAACACCGGTCCGGCGCACGTGGCGGCGGCGTGCGGGGTGCCGGTGGTCAGTCTCTTCGCCCCTACCGTCCCGTTCGGACAGTGGGGGCCGTACCGGGTGCCGACCGTCCGGCTCGGCGACGCGGCGGCCGCCTGCCGGGACACCCGCGCCGCCACCTGTCCCGTCGCCGGGCACCCCTGCCTGTCCACGGTCGAACCGACCGAGGTGCTCACGGCGTTGCGCCTGCTCGACGTACCCGCGGACGGCGCCCGGACCACGACGGCCGGCCCGACCGTGACGGCCGGCTCGTACACGGCCGGCGCGGCGGTGACGGCCAGGGGCGGGAGCAGCTGATGAACATCCTGCTCTGGCACGTGCACGGCTCCTGGACCACCGCGTTCGTGCACGGCCGGCACCGCTACCTCGTCCCGGCCACGCCCGACCGTGGCCCCTACGGTCTCGGCCGTGCCCGCACCTATCCCTGGCCGGACACCGCGGTCGAGGTCAGCCCCGACGACCTCCCCGACGCCGACGTGGACGTGGTCATCCTGCAACGCCCCGAGGAGTTCGATCTCGCCGAACAGTGGCTGGGCCGCCGTCCCGGCCGCGACGTGCCCGTCGTCTACGTCGAGCACAACACCCCCAAGGACGGCGACATCCCGCACAGCCGTCACCCCATGGCCGACCGCGACGACCTGCTCATCGCGCACGTCACGGCGTTCAACCAGCTCTTCTGGGACACCGGCGGAACCCGCACGGCCGTGATCGACCACGGCATCGTGCCGCCGACGGTGGAGTACACCGGCGAACTCGACCGACTCGCCGTCGTGATCAACGAGCCGGTACGCCGCTGGCGGGTGACCGGCACGGACCTGCTTCCCCGGTTCGCCGAGATCGCCCCACTGGACGTCTTCGGCATGAAGGTGACCGGGCTGGCCGAGCACCTCGGGCTGCCTCCCGACCGGGTGACCAGCCACGACGACGTGCCGCAGTCCCGCATGCACGAGGAACTGGCCCGGCGGCGGGCGTACCTGCATCTGTGCCGGTGGACCTCGCTCGGGCTGAGCCTCATCGAGGCGATGACGATCGGCATGCCGGTCGTCGCGCTCGCCACCACCGAGGCGGTGATGGCCGTACCGCCGGGAGCGGGCGCTCTCGACACCCGCGTCGACACCCTGCTGGACGCCACCCGCCGGTTCATGGCCGAGCCGGCGCTCGCGCGGCAGGCGGGCTCGGTGGCCCGGGCCACGGCCCGCGACCGGTACGGCCTCGACCGTTTCCTCGCCGACTGGGACCGGCTGCTGGAGGAGGAAGTATGCGCATCGCGATGATCTCGGAGCACGCCAGCCCGCTCGCCATCCTCGGCGGGGAGGACGCCGGCGGCCAGAACACGCATGTCGCGGAGCTCTCCGCCGCGCTCGCGGCCGCTGGACACGACGTGCGGGTCTACACCCGACGCGACGCCGTGGACCTGCCGGTGACGGTACGCGGCCCCGACGGGTACGACGTCGTGCACGTACCGGCCGGACCGGCCGAGCCACTGGCCAAGGACGCGCTGCTGCCGCACATGAAGGAGTTCAGCCGCTGGCTGGTCGAGCGGTGGCGGGGCGGCGACTGGGTGCCCGAGGTGATCCACGCGCACTTCTGGATGAGCGGGCTCGCCGCGCTCGCCGCCGGTCGGCAGACCGGGGTGCCGGTGGTGCAGACGTACCACGCGCTCGGCGTCGTGAAGCGCCGCTACCAGGGGGTTCAGGACACCAGCCCGGCCCGGCGGGTGGCGTACGAGCGGGAGCTGGGCCGGTCGGTGGACCGGGTGATCGCCCAGTGCCAGGACGAGGTCGGTGAGCTGGTCCGGATGGGCGTGCCCCGGTCCCGGATGACGGTGATCCCGTCCGGGGTGAACCTGAGCACCTTCGCCCCGCTCGGTCCGGCCGCCGAGCGGCAACCGGGGCGGTCCCGGATCCTGACCGTCGGCCGGCTGGTGGAACGCAAGGGGTTCCAGACGGTCGTCCGGGCGATGGCGCTGGTCCCCGACGCCGAGTGCGTGGTGGTCGGCGGGCCGCCGGCCGGGCTGCTCGAGAGTGACCCGTACGCCCGGCGGCTGCGGGCCCTCGCGCGTACCTGCCGGGTGGCCGACCGGGTGCGCCTGGTCGGCGCGGTGCCCCGGGAGGAGATGGGGCGTTGGTACCGCTCGGCGGACATCCTGGTCGCCGCGCCCTGGTACGAGCCGTTCGGGCTCACCCCGTTGGAGGCGATGGCCTGCGGCGTACCGGTGATCGGCACGGCGGTGGGCGGGCTAAAGGACACCGTGGTCGAAGGGGTCACCGGTGACCTGGTCCCGGCCCGGGACCCCCGCGCCCTGGGCACCGCGATCCAGCGGTTGCTCGACGACCGGATCCGCCGGTTCGCGTACGCCACCGCCGCACAGGAACGAGCCCGCCTGCGCTACTCGTGGGCGGCGACCGCCGAGCGGCTGGCGGAGGTCTACAACGAGGTGGCCGCGGTGCACCGGCCGACCGGGGTGGTGGCCTGATGGCTGCCTCGCTGCTCGACGCCCACCTGGCGAACCTGGCCGCGGCCCTGCTGCCGTACCGGGAGTGCGAGCGGCTGCTCTCCCGGTGGGGTGAGACGCTGGCCCGCCGGCTGGCCGGTGGTGGGCGGCTGCTGGTGGCCGGCAACGGTGGCAGCGCCGCCGAGGCGCAACACCTCACCGCCGAGCTCGTGGGCAAGCTCCGCGACGATCGCCAACCCCTGTCCGCGATCGCCCTGCACGCCGAGACCTCGGCGGTCACCGCCATCGCCAACGACTACGGCTACGACGAGGTCTTCGCCCGCCAGGTACGCGCTCACGGCCGCGACGGGGACATCCTCCTGCTGCTGTCCACCAGCGGCGCCAGCCGCAACCTGCTCACCGCCGCCCGGGCCGGCCGCGAGGCCGGCCTGCTCTGCTGGGCGTTCACCGGTCCCGCCCCGAACCCCCTCGCCGAGGCCTGTCACGAGGCGCTCGCCGTCGCCTCGCCGGACAGCCAGGTGGTGCAGGAGTTGCACCTGGTCTCCTGTCACGTGCTCTGCGAGTACGTCGACCAGGAG
Source organism: Micromonospora sp. NPDC023737 (assembly GCF_040639715.1). Classification (NCBI taxonomy): domain Bacteria; kingdom Bacillati; phylum Actinomycetota; class Actinomycetes; order Micromonosporales; family Micromonosporaceae; genus Micromonospora; species Micromonospora sp. NPDC023737. The sequence goes on along the minus strand of NZ_JBFAAL010000001.1, from coordinate 10,416 downwards.
TTGCCCGCCGCGCTCGCCGCCGTGGCCGCCGCACCCGCCGACGAGCCGTCCCGACCGGGCGGCGTGCACGCCGGGGTGGAGGTGGTGCTCGACGGCGGAGCCGGGCAACAGGTACAGGCGCGAGGATGAGGAGGGAAGCGTGACGGGACCCGTCGTGGTTGTCGGTGACACCCTGCTCGACCGGGATGTCGAGGGAATGGTCAGCCGGCTCTGTCCGGACTCGCCGGTGCCGGTGCTCGACGAGACCGGGTACGTCGACCGGCCCGGCGGCGCCGGCCTGGCCGCGGTCTTCGCCGCCGCGCAGGGCGCCGAGGTGGTGCTGGTGACCGCGCTCGCCGACGACGCCGGCGGGGCCCGGCTGAGCTCGCTGCTGACCGCGGCCGGCGTCCAGGTGTACGCGCTGCCGCTCACCGGCGCCACCCCGGAGAAGGTCCGGCTGCGGGCCGGCGGTCGGGTGCTGCTGCGGCACGACCGCGGTGGTGTTCCGGGTGAGCCCGGTGAGCCCACCGAGGCGGTGCGGCGGGTCATCGCGAGCGCCTCCGCCGTCGTGGTCAGCGACTACGGCCGCGGCGTGGCTCGGCAGCCGGCGCTGCGTGCCGCGCTCGCCGCGACGCGGGCGCCGGTGGTGTGGGACCCGCACCCGCGCGGGCCGGCGGCGGTGCCCGGCGTGCAACTGGCCACGCCGAACGAGTCCGAGGCACGTGAGCTGATTCCGGCGCTGCCCGGGGCGACCCGGCTGGCCACCGCCTCGCGGGCCGCGCAGGGTCTGCGTCGGCGGTGGCGGGCCGGCGCGGTCGCGGTGACTCTCGGCGGGGACGGGGCGTTGCTCTGCCACACCGACTCGACTCCGCTGGTGGTGCCCGCTCCGGCCACCGCCGAGGGGGACACCTGCGGGGCCGGCGACCGGTTCGCGGTCGCCGCCGGTCTCGCCCTGGCCCGGGGCGCGCTGGTGTCCGAGGCCGTGCAGGAGGCGGTCGCGGAGGCGTCCGCGTACGTGGCGGCCGGGGGAGTGGCGACCGCGCTGCCGCCGCCGGCGAGGAGAGAGCCGGGCGCGGTGTCCGGTCCGGCCGGGGAGCGGATCGGCATCGCCGAGGTGGCCGCGGTGCTCGCCGAGGTACGCGCGGCCGGTGGCACGGTGGTCGCCACCGGGGGCTGTTTCGACCTGCTCCACGCGGGGCACGTCGCGACGTTGCAGGCGGCCCGCAAGCTCGGCGACTGCCTCGTGGTCTGCCTGAACTCCGACTCCAGTGTGGCCGGCTTGAAGGGGCCGGACCGGCCGGTCGTCCCGCAGACCGACCGCGGCCGGTTGCTGGCGGCGCTGAGCTGTGTGGACGCTGTCATGATCTTCGACGAGCCGACGCCGCACGCGGCGCTGTCCTGGCTGCGCCCCGACATCTGGGTCAAGGGCGGCGACTACGCCACCGGCGCCGGGGGCGCGCCCGCCCTGCCGGAGGCGGAGATCCTGCGCCGCTGGGGCGGCCACACGGTGGTCGTGCCGTACCTGGACGGTCGCTCCACCACCGACATGATCGCCGCGGCCCGGGCCGGCGGCCAGCTCGCCGGCGCGTGTTGTGCCGCCGCCCGGTCGTCCGAGGGCGAGTGGGCCGCCGCGCCGGTGTCGGCCGTGGAGCGTGCGCGATGACGGGCGCCCCGGCCGGAACCGGAACCACCGTCCTGGTCACCGGCGGATCGAGCGGCCTGGGTGCGGCCGTCGTGGCGGCGGTCGCGCGCTCCGGCGGCCGGCCGCTGGTGATCGACCGGCAGGCACCCGGTGACGGCGTGCCGTGGGTCGAGTGCGACCTGGCCGACACCCGGGCCGCCGAGGCGGCCACCCGGCAGCTCGCCGAGCGTTCCGGCGGCCTGGACGCGGTGGTGACCGCGGCCGGAATGGACGTGCCGGGGCGGCTGGCCGACGTGCCGGCCGAGACCTGGGAGCGGATCGTCGCCGTGGACCTGCTCGCCACCGTCGCGGTGATCCGGGCGGCGCTGCCCTATCTGGAGGCGTCCCGCGGCACCATCGTGACCGTCGCGTCGACCCTCGGCGTCAAGGCGGTCAGCGACGCCACCGCGTACTGTGCGGCGAAGTTCGGCGTGGTCGGCTTCACCCGCGCCCTCGCCACCGAACTCGCCGGCACGGTCGGCGTTACCCTGCTCATTCCCGGTGGCATGCGGACCGCCTTCTTCGACGAGCGCGACGACCAGTACCGCCCCGGTCCGGACGCGGTGCTCAACGATCCGGCCGACACCGCCGCCGCGGTCATGTTCGCGCTGGCCCAGCCGCCCGGCTGTGCGGTACGGGAGATGGTGGTCTGCGCCGAGCAGGAGTCGTCGTACCCGTGATCCTCGTGCTGCGCGCGCTCGGTGTCGGCGACCTGGCCACCGCCGTTCCGGCGCTGCGCGCGCTGCGGGCCGCCCACCCCGACCGGGAACTGGTGCTCGCCGCGCCGGCCTGGCTGGCGCCCCTGGTCGAGCTGGTCGGTGCCGTCGACCGGCTGGTCGACACCCCGGGGCTGGGGCGGACCCGCTGGACCGGGCCGCCGCCGTGGCTGGCGGTGAACCTGCACGGGCGGGGACCGCAGTCGCACCGCACGCTCGCCGCCGCCCGGCCCGGGCGGCTGCTCGGCTTCGCCAACTCGGAGGCCGGGTTCGCCGACGGGCCGGCGTGGAGCGAGTCCGAGCACGAGGTGCAGCGGTGGTGCCGGTTGCTGGCCTGGTACGGCATTCCCGCCGACCGGTCGGACCTGGCGCTGCGTCGGCCCTCGGCGGCCGGCGTGCCGGTCGGGGTGAGCGTGCTGCACCCCGGCTCGAAGATTGTGGCGAAGCGTTGGCCGTCCGACCGGTTCGCCGCCCTCGCGCGCCGGCTCGCCGCTCGGGGCCACCGGGTGGTGCTGACCGGCTCGCCGGACGAACGGGACCTGGCCGCCCGGGTGGCCGCCGCCGCCGGGCTGCCCGCCGGCGCCGTACTGGCCGGTCGTACGGGGCTGCGTGAGCTGGCCACGCTGGTGGCGTACGCCCGGGTCGTGGTGAGCGGCGACACCGGGGTGGCCCACCTGGCGACCGCGTTCGGAACCCCGTCGGTGGTGCTCTTCGGTCCCGTGCCACCTGCCCGTTGGGGGCCGCCGCCGGACCGGCCGCGGCACCGTGCGATCTGGGCCGGAGAGAGGGATTGGCCCAGCTGGGACGGGGTAGGAAGCCATCCGTCATTGACGGTCCTCGGGGTCGACGAGGTGTCGGCCGTGGTGGACGAGGTGGAACGGGTGGTGCGGGAGTCCGGTGCGGTTGCGACGTAGCGATCCGGGCCGGCCGGGGTACAGGCGTCGCCGGTGCGGCAAGGGCTGGCTCTTCCTGGACCCGGCCGGTGAGCCGGTGCGGGACCAGGACGAGCTGGCCCGGCTGCGTTCCCTGGTCGTCCCGCCGGCGTGGCGCGACGTGTGGATCTGTCCGTGGCCGAACGGGCACATCCAGGCCATCGGCGTCGACGCGGCCGGCCGCAAGCAGTACGTCTACCACCCGAGCTGGCGGGAGAAGCGCGACGAGGCGAAGTTCGACCATGTGCTGGAGGTGGCGCAGCGGCTTCCGGCGTTGCGGGCGCGGGTCGACCGGGACCTCGGTGGACGGGGGCTGAACCGGGACCGGGTGCTCGCCACGGTGGCACGGCTGCTGGACATGGGGGCGTTCCGGGTCGGCAACGACCAGTACGCGGCGGGCGACGACCCGACGTTCGGGGTGTCGACGCTGCGTCCCGAGCACGCCCGCTCGCGGCGTGGCTGCGTGCTCTTCGAGTTTCCCGCCAAGGGCGGGATCGAGCAGGTACGCCTCATCGAGGACCCGGAGCTGTGCCGGGTGCTGACGAATCTGCGCCGGCGTCGACGCCTCGCCGAGCGTCTCTTCGGCTACTGGGATGGGCGCGACTGGCGGGACGTACGCGCCGACGAGATCAACGAGTACCTGCGCGACGCCAGCGGCGGGGAGATGACCGCGAAGGACTTCCGCACCTGGCACGCCACCGTGCTGGCCGCGATCGAACTGGCCACGGCGGAGCCGGCGCGGTCCGGGACCGCCCGGAAGCGGGCGGTCGCCGCGGTGATGCGGGAGGTGGCGGAGCTGCTGGGCAACACGCCGACCGTCGCCCGCACGTCCTACGTGGATCCCCGCGTGGTCGACCTCTACCACGACGGGGTCGTGGTGACGGTGGACCCGGGCGCGCCACGCGAAGAGGCCGAGCGGGCGGTGCTGGAGCTGCTGGCAGAGGCCTGATCTGCCGCGTCGCGGGTCCCGGGGCGACGCGGCGGGGCCGGAGTGCAGGTCGTCGTCTCGCCGGCCCGGCCGGCACCGGAGCCGGCGTGCTCCGGTGGGGCCACCGAGGCGGCGACCCGCCGCCACTGTCGGCGGCGGGCGCCGCGCCACGGCCCCCGTTGGCGGACCGGATCCCCCGTCGCCGGCCGCTTCGGGGTCAGTCTGCCGTCTCCACGTTGACCGTGGACGCCGACGGGCTTGACGTCCCGCGCCAGGTCTGACCGGAGGGTCAGTGGGACGGGGTGGTCGAGGCGCGGTACGCCTGCGGGCCCATGCCGTAGGCGGCCCGGAACGACCGGCTGAAGTGCGCCGGGTCGGTGAGCCCCCAACGCCTACCGATGAGGTGGACCGGCCGGTGCCGCAGCAGCGGATCGGCAAGATCGCGACGGCAGCGTTCCAGCCGCCGTCGGCGGATCGCCCCCGCGACGGTCTCGTCCTCGGTCTCGAAGATCCGGTGCAGCGTCCGGAGGGAGATGTGGTGCGCGTCCGCGACCACCTGCGGGCTCAGCTGTGGATCGTCGAGGTGCCGGTCGAGGAAATCCCGCACCTGGGCGAGCAGCGCCTGTTGGCGTACATCGGCCGGCAGTTCGTCCTCGGCGTCGAGGTGACGGGCGAGCAGGGCGGAGACCAGGCTGAGGGTGACGTCGGCCAGGTACGGCACGTCGCCGGCCCGGAACTGCTCGGGATGGCGGGTGATGCGGTGCAGGTGCTGCGCCAGCAGCGCGCCGGGGCCCTCCGACCCGCAGAGCCGGGCGGCGGTGAGGCGGTCCACCTTGTCGGCGTCGAGCGGCAGCAGCGCCCGGGGAACGACGGCGGTCACCGAGGCCGCCGGGGTCTGCCCGTCACGCCCGCCGGCGTGCGCCAGGTCATGTGGCCGGCCCCAGTCGACGAGCGTGAAGTCGCCGACCGGAATCGCGGTGTCCCGCCGGCTCGCGCTGATCGCGCAGTTGCCGCTCATCGCCAGCGCGATCTGGTAGACCTCGGGGTCCGCCTGTCGGATCAACCGCGGTGTCCGGCGCCCGACGAGGGACTGGTAGCGGAACCGGGTGAGCCCGATCCCGCCGAGATCGATCATCCGGGCGTGGCCCTGGAAGTCGGCGGCGTGGTCGCTGGTGAAGGCGACCGGCGCGGAGACCCGGCCGGCCATCTCCACCCAGAGTGCGAAGCGGTCACCGGGTGCCTCCACAGTGGTGTCCAACGTCTCGACCCGCAGTGCCGTCATCGGCCGTGCCCCTTTCTCGCCAGGCCCGCGATCATCCTCGACCCGCCGACGGCGCTCACCGCCGTCCGGGTCAGGCGGTCGTCCGGTCAGGCGGTCGTCCGGCCGCGGATCAGGGCCTCGACGCCGTCCAGCAGCCGGTCCAGGCCGAAGACGAATTCGTCGTCCGGGCCGTCCTCCTGGTCCAGCACGCCGGCGTCGATCACCTCGCGCAGCGCCGGGAAGCGGGCCGGGTCGGCCACTCGGGCGACCAGTTGCCGGTACTCCGGCATGATCTCGTCCATCCTCCGGCCCGACGCGGCGCTCGCCTCCTGAATCTGCGCGGTGAGCAGCGCGTCGTTTCGCACGTAGCCGGTGAGCAGCAGCATCACCGACATCTTCTCGGACTCGCCGAGCCCGGTGCCGGCGAGGCAGCGGAGTCCGTCCTCCAGCCAGGAGAGCTGGCCGGGGGTGAGCGGCGGGCCGCTGATCGGGACCCGGACCACCCACGGGTGCCGTTGCAGCGCGGCACGTTCGGCCCATGCCCACCGGGCCAGCCCGGCTCGCCAGTGTGGGCCGGTCCCGCCCGGGCCGGGCGGCTCGGCGTATGCCTCGTCGACCATCAGGGTGAGCAGCTCGTCCTTGGCGTTGACGTACCGGTAGAGGGCCATGGTCGCCGCGCCCAGCTCCTTGGCGACTCGGCTCATCGAGACGGCGGCCAGCCCTTCGGCGTCGGCGAGGGCGACGGCGGCGGCCACGATCGAGGGCAGGGTCAGCCCGGGGCGCGGCCCCTTGGGCGCGCGTTCGCGTAGCCCCCACGCCGCCGCCACGACCGGCGGCAGCGCCGGGCCGGTCTCGTCATCTGTCGGCTCCACGATTCCTCCTTGCCGGCCCATCCTAGTTCTGCGTATGGTCTACGCAGTTAAGCGTATGACATACGCAGAAGGAGTTCTCCCATGACTTCCACCCCCCGCGCCGGACGTCGCGAGTGGATCGGCTTCACCGTGCTGATGCTGCCCCTGCTCCTGGTCTCGATGGACGTGTCGGTGCTCTACTTCGCTGTTCCCTTCATCAGTGCGGAGCTGAGTCCGACCAGCACCCAGCAGCTCTGGATCTTCGACATCTACGGCTTCGTCCTGGCCGGGTTGCTCATCACCATGGGTGCGCTGGGCGACCGGATCGGCCGGCGGCGGCTGCTGCTCTGCGGCGCGGTGGCGTTCGGCGCGGCGTCGGCACTGGCCGCGTACGCCGACAGCCCCGGCACGCTGATCGCGGCCCGAGCGCTGCTCGGCGTCGGCGGCGCGACGCTGATGCCGTCGACGCTGGCGCTGATCCGCAACATGTTCCACGACGAGAAGCAGCGCGGCACCGCCATCGCCATCTGGACCGCCGCGCTCACCAGCGGCATCGCCATCGGTCCCGTCCTCAGCGGCATCATGCTCGAACACTTCTGGTGGGGATCGATCTTCCTGATCAACCTGCCTGCGATGGCCCTGCTGCTTCTGCTCGCCCCGGCGCTGGTGCCGGAGTTCCGCAACCCGCACGCCGGGCGTTTCGACGTGCTCAGCTCGGTGCTCTCCCTCGCCGCGCTGCTTCCGGTGATCTACGGCGTCAAGGAACTGGCCCGGGCAGGTTGGGCGGCCGGCCCGGCGCTGGCCATCGCCGCCGGGCTGCTGGTCGCCCTGCTCTTCGTCCACCGCCAGCGCCGCCTCGCGTACCCGATGGTCGACCTGGCGCTGCTGCGCCGCCGAGCGGTCGGCGGCGCCATCGGGGTCAACCTGGTGGCCATGTTCGCCATGGTCGGCTTCGCCATCTTCACCACCCAGCACCTCCAGTCGGTGCTCGGGCTCAGCCCGCTGCGTGCGGCCCTGTGGAGCCTGCTGCCGTCGGTGGTGGTCGGCGGGATCGCTCCGGCCGCGGCCGCGTTGGCCCGGCGGATCGACCGGGCCTGGCTGATCGGCGGCGGATTCGTCATCGCGGCCGGCGGTTTCGTGGTGCTCACCCGGGTACCGGCCGACGACGGGCTGCTCACCCTGCTGCTCGGTGCCAGCATCTACGCGGCCGGGCTGGTGGTGGTGATGTCACTGGTCACCGAACTGGTGCTCGGTGCCGCCCCGCCGGAGCGCGCCGGGATGGCGTCGGCGCTGACCGAGTCGAGCAGCGAACTCGGCGGCGCGCTCGGCATGGCGGTGCTCGGCAGCATGGGCAGCGCCGTCTACCGGCGCGAGCTGGTGGACGGGCTGCCCGACGCACTGCCCGCCGACGTGGTGACCTCGGCAAGGGAGACCCTGGCCGGTGGGCTGGCGGTCGCCGAGGGGCTGCCCGGTCAGGCGGCCGTCGCTGTGCGGGACGCCGCCGTGGGCGCGTTCACCGACGGCCTGCACCTGGCTGCCGCCGGCGCCGGAGCGCTGATGCTGCTCGCCGCGGCGCTCACCGTGGTGACGTTGCGCGGCGTGACCGTCCCGGTGCGGCAGGACGCGACCGGTCCCGACCAGGACGCCGGCCCGGCCCCGGTCGAGCCGGCTCCGGCCGCGCGCCGCTGAGCGGGTCCGCCCGCCGCCGGCCGAGGTTCAGTCGTTGAGTACGCGGGCCAGCCGGTCGCGGAACCGCCGCTCGGAGGCGCTGACCGCCTCGCCGCCGAGCCCCAGCACACCGCCGGTGGACGCCGCGCCGACCACCTGCTCGGCGATCTCCACCAGCCAGTGCTTGTACGCCCCGGCCTCGCCCTCGTCCGTCCGGGCGGCGAGCAGGGCCGCGGCCTCGCCGGCCCGGCCGAGCACGTCGTCGATCAGCGCCTGCGGGTCGCTGGGGGAGATGGCGGGCAGCTCCTCGCCGGCCTCCGGATCGCCCACCCGCGCCACGATCTCGCCGGCGACGGCGGCGACCAGCGGGCTGGCCGACTCGCGGCCGGCGGCGATCGTCTCCAGGCCGGCCGCGTTCTCGGCCATGGTGCGGCGCGTGCCGTCGGACTCGGCGGCACTCGCCGCGGTCAGCACCGACTGCGGCAGCCCGACCAGCAGCCCCCACTCCCCGTCGGAGAACCCGAACCCGGTGTACGCCGGTTGTTCGATCACGGCAACGCCCCTTTCCGCCTGTCTGTTCGTGCCCGTCCTCGGGCGTCGCGCCGGCGGCGCGACGCCCGGCTCAGGCTAGTCCAGCGTCAGCAGCTCCTGTTCGGACACCACACGCACGGACAGCGTCTTGTACCCCACCTCGTCGAAGAGAACCGTCATCCGGTCCTCCTCGTAGCCGAGCACGAGCCCCGGCCCCCACTCCGGGTGGCGGACCTGGCTGTGCACCGGGAACGGCCCGACCGCGCCGTCGTCGGCGGTGCTGGTGCCGGCGTGGCAGTTGTCGCAGTGCCCGCAGACTTCGGTCATCTGCTCGCCGAAGTACGCCAGCAGCGCCTGCCCGCGACAGCCGGTGGTCTCCGCGAAGGCCCGCATCATGTCGGTCCGGGACCGCGTCACCGTCTGCTGCCGCTCGGCCTCGGCCAGCGCCGCCGCGGCGGCGTCCACCGGCTTCGGTGCGTAGCGGGGCGCGCCGATCCGCCCCTTCGCCCGTGGCTCGGCGGCGCCGACCTGCTCCAGCAGCGACAGCTGGTGGCCGAGCTTGCGGGGGCCGAGCCCGGTCGCTTCACGGAGTTCCTTCCGGGTACGGGGCTTCTCGCGCAGCAGCGCGGCCAGGTCGCGCAGCTCGGTGCCGTCCGGCAGGCCGCCGCTGAAGAATCGGCGCAGCCCGACGTCCTCGGCCTGCCAGAGCAGCAGTACCCGGGCCGGTGCGCCGTCGCGGCCGGCGCGGCCGATCTCCTGGAAGTAGCTGTCCGGCGAGTCGGGCAGGGCCATGTGCGCCACCCAGGCGATGTCGGGCTTGTCGATGCCCATGCCGAAGGCGGACGTGGCCACCATGATCGGCACCTGGTCGGCCAGGAACGCCTCGTGCAGCTCGCCGCGCGCCCCGGCCGGCATCCCGCCGTGGTAGTACCGGGCCGGGAAGCCCGCTTCGCTGAGCCGCGCGGCCAGTTGCTCGGCGGCGCGGCGGGTCGGGACGTAGATGATGCCCGGCCGTTCGTCGGACCCGAGCAGCGCGAGCAGGCGCCGCCACCGGTAGTCCTCGGTCGGGCAGTGTGCCACCTCGAGGAAGAGGTTCGGCCGGTCCAGCCCGGAGACCACGATCTCCGGGTCGCGCAGCCGCAGCCGGGCGACGATGTCGTCGCGGACCGGCGGCGAGGCGGTGGCGGTCAGCGCCACGACCGGCGGTCGCCCGATCCCCTCGACCAGGTGGCCGAGCGCCAGGTAGTCGGGGCGGAAGTCGTGCCCCCACGCGGAGATGCAGTGCGCCTCGTCGACCGCCACCAGACCCGGCCGCAGCGAGCGGACCTCGGCCATCCGGTCCGGGTCGCTGAGCTGCTCGGGGGTGATGAACAGGAACTCCGCGCGGCCGGCCCGCAGCTCCTCGATCGCCTCGGCCCGCTGGGCGGGGCTCTCGTGCGAGCTGATCCGTACCGCCCGCAGCTCGGGTCGTTGCCGTTCGTTGAGCGCCGCGATCTGGTCCTGCTGGAGCGCGAGCAGCGGCGAGACCACCACTGTCGGTCCGGGAATCAGGCTGGCCGGGATCTGGTAGATCGCCGACTTGCCGGCGCCGGTGGGGAGCACCACCAGGGCGTCACGTCGCTTCATCACCGCGCGCATGGCGGCCAGCTGGTTGGGCCGCAGCGCGGTCCAGCCGAACAGGCTGCGCGCCGCGCGGCGCAACGTCGTCGAGTGCCGGGTGAGTTTCATCGAGGGCCGGAGGTACCCGAGCTGATCAGCGGCGAAACCGCCGCCGGTCGGCGGCGCGAGGACGACGGCCGGCGTATGCCCGGGGGTTTCATCGAGTACGGCGAGGAGTGGAACGAGGCGCTGGTCCGGGAACTGCGCGAG